>DATFBW010000203.1:0-5981 GCA_035253645.1 Gemmatimonadaceae bacterium
ATTTCTCGTGGATGCCCTGTCGGTTGCTTCCGTTCGACGGACACTCGTCAGGCAAGCTTGTGGGCCCGCAGCCGGCGCAATGCACCGACGCGGCGTGGTCGCCCGACGGCGGATGGATGTATTTCACGGCCAACGCCGGCAATGGTTTTCACGTGTGGCGTCAGCGCTATCCCGACGGCAAGCCCGAGCAAGTGACCTCGGGGGCCACGGAGGAGGAAGGAATCCATTTCGCTGCCGATGGGCGCTCATTCGTCACCTCAATCGGTACGCGCACAAGCACGATCTGGGTGCGCGACGCACGAGGCGAGCGGCAGATCACTTCAGAAGGCTATGGAATGCTGCCGTCGATTTCGGCCGACGCGAAGAAGGTGTTTTACCTGCTGCGCGAGGGCGGCGCGACGAGCTATGTAAGCGGTGCGCTCTGGGTAGCGGACCTGACAACCGGACAGCGACAGCCGCTCCTTCGAGACTTCCTGATGCAGACATACGACGTCGCGGACGACGGGGCGTCGGTTGTGTTCGTGGCGTCCAACGATAGCACACGCTCCTCGCTTTGGGTCGCCTCCCTGGATGGACGGCATGCGCCGCGACGGATCGTGCCTAACGATGCGCTGCAAGCGTTCTTTGGCGCACCCGGGGAGATCATTTTCGCTGCGCGTGAGCGGGAGAAGAACTCCATCTACCGGATCGCGACCGACGGGACAGGCAAGCAGAAGATCTTCTCCGCTTCCAACCTGCACGCCGTCTCCCCCGATGGCCGCTGGATCGCGGTCTGGTCACCGGGCGCGACGCCGGAGCTCGGCGAAGCAACGTGGGTATATCCGGCCGACGGTTCAACTCCGACGCTGATCTGCAGCCAGTGCAGTCCGGTACCGAGCTTCGAGCGCGGTCCGTGGCCTTCCTCGGTGAGTTGGTCGCCCGATGGGCAGTTTTTCTATTTGAATCCGTTCGGTACAGCCTACGCGATCCGGCTCCGACCTGGCGAAGCATTGCCGCGCCTTCCAATAGCAGGCCTGAAGACAGACGCCGAGGTTGCTGCACTCCCGGGCGCGCAGCGCGTCCCACAGGACTACGCGTTCCTCGGCCCGCGTCCCGACATCTACGCGTTCACGAAGGTTTCCATTCAGCGCAACATCTATCGCATTCCTGTTCCCTGAGAACCCTCAACGTTCGTTTCCATGCGTTCTCGCCGCGACTTCATCAAGACCTCGGGTGTATCCGTAGCGTTAGGCGCCTTTCTTCCCATGGAGCGCGGTCCCGCGATTCTCGTGCGCCGCGCCGTGCGGCCGCTCGTCATCTCCGACTACTCCGGCTTCGAATTCAAGAACGGCGGAACTGAGAATGCCGTGCAGCGGGCTTTTCGGTTGATCACCAAAGGTGACGATGTGCTCGATGCCCTCATCGCCGGTGTGAATATCCCCGAGCTGGATCCCCTGGAGACAGGCATCGGCTACGGATCGCTGCCTAACGCGGACGGCGTCGTGCAGCTGGACGCGTCCTGCATGCACGGACCCAAGAAACGTGCCGGCGCCGTCGCGGCGATCGAGGGCGTGCGCACGCCGTCCCTCGTCGCAAAGGCGGTTATGGAGTACACCGATCACCACCTCCTCGCCGGAAAGGGGGCTCAAGAGTTCGCCCGCACGATGGGGTTCAAAATCGAGGACGATCTCAATACGGAGAATTCGCGCCGCCTGTGGCTGGAGTGGAAGCGGCGTATGGATCCCTCTCGATGGTTAGACCCTAATAGTCCGGCACGCAGACGGCCGGAGCGAGGAGCAAGGAGCGGGGAGCGTGGGAGCGAGGAACAAGGGTTCGCCGCAGCCAAGTCCATGGTGCGCGATGGGCTGATACGCGAGGGGTCTTTCTGGGGCACAATCAACTGCAACGGCATCTCGCCTAACGGGGACATCTGCGGCGTGACGACGACGAGCGGCCTCGCCTGGAAAATTCCTGGACGTGTGGGCGACTCGCCGATCCTCGGTGCGGGCCTCTATGTCGATAACGACGTCGGGGCCGCAGGGTCGACGGGGCGCGGGGAAGCGAATCTGTACAACTTGTCATCGTATCTCGTGGTTGAGAGCCTGCGGCGCGGGATGTCTCCGAAAGACGCCGGTATGGAGGCGTTGAAGCGAATCAAGGCCAATACGATCGAAGCGCGGCTCTTGAACTCCAAAGGCAATCCCAACTTCAACATCCGCTTCTTCGTGCTCGACAAGCAGGGCCGCTACGCGGGCGTTGCGATGTACCACGCCGGGGAGACGAAGTTCGCGTTATGCACCGAAAATGGCGCGACGTCGCCCGAACTCGAAGCGTTGCTGCCAGGAACGCCTGACGATTGAGCAGAATCATGCAGTGCCTTCTGGCGACTCTTCTGTGCGCCACCGCCTCATTGAGCGCACAGGGAACGCGCGAACCCATCATCGACATGCACCTGCACGCGCACACGTTGCAGATGTATGGAAGCACGCCACCGTCAGTGTGCACCAGCGATCAACTGATCACTTTCCCTGGCGTGGATCCGCGCGTAGCGCTGACGCCGGATCGAGTGAAGACGTGTAAGGCGCCTGTTCGCGCTCCCGCGACGAACGCGGCGCTGCTTGAGGAAATGCTCCAGACACTCCGGCGGTACAACGTGTGGGCGGTAACGACAGGGCCGCTCGACGAGGTTACAAAATGGCGGACCGCGGCGCCCGATCGCATCATTCCTGCGATCCCGTTCGACGACTACGAAAAGCGCGCGCCTAACGAGTATCGCGAGCTGTTCACGCAGGGCAAGTTCGCGGTGTTTGCCGAAATCAGTGCGCAATACAATGGACTGAGCCCGGCGGACTCGTCACTCGAACCGTACCTGGCGCTTGCCGAGGACCTGGATATCCCCGTGGGGATTCACATGGGCGAGAGCAACCCTGGTGCACCGTATCGCGGGTTCCCCAACTACCGCGCTCGGCTCACCAATCCCTTTCTGCTCGAAGAGGTGCTGATCCGCCATCCGCGCCTTCGGGTTTACGTGATGCATTACGGCTCGCCGATGGTCGATGAAATGATTGCCCTCCTTTATTCACATCCACGGCTCTACGTGGACATTGCAGGCAACAACTGGGGCATTCCGCGCAAGCAGTTCCACGATCACTTGCGGCGACTGGTCGAAGCAGGACACGGGAAGCGCATCATGTTTGGATCGGACGCGATGGTCTGGCCTGCCGTCATCAAGGTCGCGATTGAGAGCATCGCCACCGCGGACTTCCTGACCACAGAGCAGAAGCGGGACATTCTCTACAACAACGCCGCGCGCTTTCTCCGGCTGAGCGAAGCAGATATCGCGAAACATCATCGCCCCTGAGCCGTGACGTCATCATTCGACGGATGGTGGCAACGCTCACGCGTTGTTTCGTGTCCGATTTCCAGGCTTGGCAGAGGAGCACGCGTGAAGCGTCGAATTCTTGCATTATGCTTACTACTCCTATGGTCTCCTGCACTGGTGAAGGCTCAACAGCCGCCTCCAGAGTATAGGACACGTCAGAGTCAGTGTCGGCACGAACCGCCGACAGGTACCGCTCTTCAAATTCGACGCACCGACTCGGGGACCAAAACTCACGGATACACCGCCGAGCGTGTGCTGACGTTTGCCGCAGATGCAGGCCGCCTGAATGGCGGTGACATCCTGATCTGCACAGAGTACGGCCGCGTCGAGATCGAGGACTCGGACGACAACGAGGTGCGGCTCCAGATCCGCATGGAAGGCTTCGGCGAGGGCTCCGAAGAGCCGAGCGAAGCGGCCGCGCGCGCGATCGCCGAAACGGAGATCCGTGCGTTCATGACGTCCGACAATGGACGCCTAACGGTACGAGTCTGGCACCCAACGCTCGGGTTCACCAATCCCGGCGCACAACCCGCATGGGTTGGCGTTCGCCTGCAGGTCCCTGCGCGCGGCGCCTACCGCGTGCGCACGGAGGCCTTTCACGGGAATGTCGTCGTGCGGCGCCTAACGCTTGCGGCAGCGACCCTGCGCGGTGCAGTCGGGGACAAGTACAAAGGCATCCCGGGGTTCCTGTTCGGCACTGAGCTTGATAACGTGGCGCTGGCCGGTGATATCGACATCGATAACCTCGCCGGCCTGCCCGGAATCCGTGCGGCGGCAACGGCGCAGCAGGTGCCTCTCGCCGCCCCAATCTTCGTGAAGGCGCGGGTTGTGGGGAATTCGCGCCTAACGGCTGTTACCGGCGGTGACATCCGGATCGCGATTCAGCCGGCGCCGAACCTCGGCATTAGGGCCGTTGGTGAATCGGGTACAGGCACGGTACGTGTCGGGATCGACGCGGGCGTCACCCGCGACACGGTCGGCAACGAGAGTTTCCGCGTGCGTCGCGAGGTACTGAGTCCTGATTTCGATCGCGCAGCCCTGCGCATCGAGATCCGCGCCGCGTCGGCCCCAGGCAGCGTGCTTATCGCTGCGGTGCCCAACGCACCGCTCCCGCGTCCTCGTTAGGCAGCTCGGTCAGCCGGTCGCACGGCGCAACCGATCTGTTCGCTCGCGCACCTGTCGGACGATCGGCTGCAGCTCGGGATCCGCATTGCGCCAGAAGTCCAAAAAGCGTTCGTAGGCTTCGATGGCCCTCACGCGGTCGCCTTTCGTTTGGTACAGCTCGCCGAGCCTGCGCCATGCTGGCGCGATCTTTGGTGTTGCGACATCGACTGTCCTCGGCGGACCGATCAGGCGACTGGCCCGTAGCTCGACGAATCGACGATAGGCAGCAATTGCAGAGTCGACGCGGCCGGCGCGATCGTGTGCCTGCGCAACCTCGAGAAATGCCATACGCTCGCACAGCACCATCATACTCGGGGCCAGACTGCAGCCGTCGCGGATCCGCGCAAGCGCCTCGTCCGGCCTTCCGGCTTCAATATCGACGGCGGCAAGGAATACCTGTTCGCGAACACGCACGCCGACTGCCGGATACTGACTTCGTGTCATGAGATCCATGAACTCGGTCATGAGCTCGCGCGCGCGCTGGTGATCCCCCAGCTGCGCGAAGGTCGAAACGAACAGGTCGTACCGGCGCTGCAAGGGCGGGTGGCTGGCGGTGAGCGCGCGGTTGCGTTCCCACAACGCATGCACGCGTTGTAATTGTGCCTTGCGGTCGACGCTATACTCGGCGAGCCGCCTAACGTCAAAGGCTTGCGCGATTACGTCGGCCTCTTCACTGCTGAGCTGATTGCGTGACTGGTCGACGCGTAGCGCCTGACGCATATGACGCGCTGCGTCCTGCATGCGTCCAGCCAATTCGGCCGTCATGGATAGGTACTGATACCCAAGCACTTGCTCGATCGGTGCGCGCCGGATCATAACGCTGGCGATGCTGTCTACGGCGGCAAAGTCCTGACGAGTGTTTGCCAGGACGATCGCCGATTCATTGAGATAGGCCGACTCCGGCATGTCCCGCCGGAATTGCTCCAGCACCGAATCACCGGTGCTCAATCGTCCAAGGTTCCCTGCCGCCCCTACAGCGTTGTTGTACGTGAGGGCGGGTGCCGAGCCGGTAGCAATGGCCCGCAGATACATCGTCAATGCCTCAGGCGCGCGTCCCAGCCGGTCGTAAGTCACGCCGATGTTGTTGATCGCCGTTTGATCGTTAGGGTACTTGTCGATGATGGAGGCATACGCCGTCGCAGCACGCTCGTGGTCTGTGTCCAGGACGGTATAGTAGAGCCCCTCGACTGCGAGGCGCTCGCGGTCGGGCAATCGTGCGCGCAGGTCGTACGCGCGCCGGAGTGCCGACTCGCCTTTCGCCCTGAAGCGGATGCCCACACTGGGATTGGTTGCCCATGCCCCAAGCCGGCGCCAAGCCATGGCGAAATTCGAATCTTCGGCGAGTGCGCGCTCCAGCACGGCGATGCCGCGATCCGGTCCCTCGCGATCGTGCACCCGCAGCGCTTCGGCGTACATCCGCAGCGCGCTCAGTGATGACGTTGTGACCTGTTCCAGC
>DATFBW010000204.1:0-4971 GCA_035253645.1 Gemmatimonadaceae bacterium
TCCCGTCATGAGGCCGGCGCGTGTCGGTGTGCACGAGGGCGCATTGGCATAGAAATCCGTGAAGCGCACGCCATCCCGCGCGAGGCCGTCCAGGTTTGGCGTTCGGATATCCGTCCCCCCGTAGACGCCGAGGTCGCCGTAGCCTGCATCATCCGTCATGATGAGCACGACGTTCGGTCGCGATTGCGCCTCGGCAATCGCGGCAATGAGAATCGCAAGCGCTGCGATTCCGAGGCTTTTCGCGGGCACTCTCGCACTCATTACACGCTCCCTGCGTGGGGATGGCATGGCTCGGCGGAACACTGCCAGCCCGACGGATCCAACGCAAGCGCACCTGAACGTGCCGCCTGACACTCACGGTCGTCACATGAGCATGCAGACCGGCAAGCCGCAGGGGGCGTTACTACAGGTGCGGCATGATCGTGAGTCTCCGTAGGCGCAGGTCACCCTAACGGTGGAGATTCTCGTGAACGCCAAACGCATCACATTCGGCGGCTTGCTCGCCGGCTCGGTCATCATCATCGGTGAGTTCGTCAGGCAGGTGATCTTCACGGGCGCGGGGCCCGCAAGCGCGGCCTCAATGCCAGACGGCGTGCTCGTCCTGCGAGGCATGAGCCTCGGCATCTTCTGCGTCCTTCTCTACGCCACCGTTCGGCCGCGCCTCGGCCCTGGTATGAAGACTGCGCTCACCGCCGGCATCCTGGTCTTCCTCGTTGGAACTTTGTTCCCGCCCTTCGGACTCACGATGCAAGCGTTCACCCCCGCGAGTCGTCTGCTGGAGGCGATCATTTGGAACGCGATCCAGCTTCCAGTGGCGACGGTTGCGGGCGCGTGGCTGTATCGCGAAGGCGCTGCGCAGCGCGATCCGGCGCAACTACTCCTCGGCGACCCACTGCGGTAATTCGCGCTGGCTGCGATTGTAGTCAGGCCTCTCGGAAAAGCGGTAGCACAGAGACACACGGAGACATTCACAGAGACACACAGGGAACTGCAACTGCCAAGCTTTTTGGAAAAGCTTTCGCAGTTGTGGTCCTCTGTGTGTCTCTGTGAATGTCTCCGTGTGTCTCTGTGCTACCGCCTTTCAAGCCTTGTGTAGCGACGCGAAGCCTAGCGGCACCCCCTTTGCCGTGTTTTTTCCACGGTTCCTCCCTCGAGCGGAACCCCGCCTCTCGACCAGCAAGGAGGCACACATGATTCGCAGTCGCGCGGCCAGGCTTCCAGTCATCGTCTCGGTCCTGGCGATTCTTGCCGTTTGGCTTGCCGCGTCGCCGCATTCGTCAGGACAAACCGCCCAGCGCACGGTGGCGTCCGACGATTCGCGTGAGAACGGTCTCGCCGCGTGGGATCAGGTGTATTCGGTGCTCACGCATCCGCGCTGCATCAACTGCCACACCGCCACCAGCTACCCGCAGCAAGGTGACGATCGCCACCGTCACTTTGCCAACGTCGTGCGCGGTCCGGACGGCCACGGCGTCCCCGGCCTGAATTGCGCCACCTGTCATCAGGAGGCGAATGCCAACAGCACGGGAGTCCCCGGCAGCCACAACTGGCACCTGGCGCCCTTGTCCATGGCATGGCAAGATCGTAACGATCGGCCGCTGTCGAGCGCGCAGCTTTGCCGAGTGCTCACGGACCGCAGCAAGAACCACGACATGGATGGCCCTGCCCTGTTGAAGCATCACGCCGAGGACAAGCTCGTCGGCTGGGCGTGGGAGCCCGGGCGCGACATCACCGGCGCTCAGCGCACTCTGCCGCCGCTTTCGCGTCCGGAGTTCGCGGAAGCAACGCGCCAATGGGTGGAGGCTGGGACGCCGTGCCCGTCGGGAAGATAGGAGATCAGACAATGGACACGTATCAGCTCACTGTGAACGGTCAGCAGCGCTCGGTGACCGTCGATCCAGGCACGCCGTTGCTCTGGGTACTGCGCGAAGAGCTGAAGATGACCGGGACCAAGTACGGGTGTGGCGTCGCGGCCTGCGGAGCCTGCACGGTGCATGTCGCCGGCGTGGCCACGCGCTCCTGCATCGTTCCCGTGAGCCTGATCGGCGACCGGCCGATCGTCACCATCGAGGCCATCGGCGACGATCGCGTAGGCAAGGCGGTGCAGGACGCATGGGTCGCTCACGATGTCGTTCAATGCGGCTACTGTCAGAGCGGGCAGATCATGAGTGCTGTCGCTCTGCTCAAGGACAACTCGAAGCCGAGCGATCACAACATCGAAGAATCCATGGGCGGCAATCTCTGCCGCTGCGGGACGTACCCTCGCATCCGCGAAGCCATCAAGGCCGCCGCGCAGCAACTGAAGTAGAGGAGGCGCATCATGTCAGCCGCGACCACGTCCGCGAACGATCTGCGTCTCAGCCGGCGAACTTTTCTGCGCGCTTCGGCTACTGCCGCGGGCGGTCTCTGGGTGTCGCTGTATCTCGATTTTCCTTTGGCGGCGCAGGAACCCGGCGCGGGCGCACAACAGCCGAAGACGTACCCGCCCGACGCATTCGTCGACATCCGCCCCGACGGCAAGATCGTGATCCAGGTCAACCGCCTCGAGTTTGGACAGGGCGTGCAGACCGCACTGCCCATGATCCTGGCCGACGAGCTGGATGCCGATTGGTCGCAGGTCGTCGCGGAGCTCGCACCCGCTGCAGATGTGTACAAGGATCCGCTCTTCGGCATGCAGATGGTGGGTGGCTCCGGCTCGATCGCTCACTCGTACCAGCAGTACCGCGAGCTGGGCGCCAAGACGCGCGCCATGCTGGTGGCCGCCGCTGCCGCCGGCTGGAACGTTGCGCCCAGTGAGTGCCGTACGGAATCGAGCGTCGTCCACGGTCCGGGCGGGCGATCCGCACGATATGCCGACCTCGGGAGCGCGGCTGCAAAGCTCCCGGTGCCTGCCACCGTGCAGCTCAAGAATCCCTCACAGTTCCGCCTGGTCGGGAAGCGCGTTAGGCGGCTGGACAGTCGCTCCAAATGCGACGGCTCGCTGAAATTCGGATTGGATCTCGACCTGCCCGGCATGAGGACCGCCGTGGTCGCGCATCCGCCGGTCTTCGGAGCGCGCGTCAGAGGCTTCGACGCTACGGCGGCACGCAGCGTCGACGGCGTCAGAGAGATCTTCGAGATACCGCTCGCCAAAGGCACTGGCGTCGCCATCGTCGCGGACAAGTTTTGGCCAGCGAAGCAGGCGCGTGACCGGTTGACGATCGATTGGGACCTGGGCGGTGTCGAGCGTGCAGACACTGCCCAATTGCGCGCGCAGTACAAACAGCTCGCGCGCTCGCCGGGGATGCGATCCATCGCCCGCGGCAACGCCACGGCCATTGACCGCGTTGCCGCAGCGAACCGTATCGTGGCCGAGTATGAGTTCCCGTTCCTGGCGCACACTCCCATGGAGCCGCTCAACACCACCGTGCGGTTCGATGGCGATCGCGCAGAGGTATGGGCCGGCTCGCAGTTTCAGACTGTCGATCAGTCCGCCATCGCCGAAGTGCTTGGACTCAAGCCGGAACAGGTCACGTTTCACACCGAGATGGCGGGCGGAGGCTTCGGAAGGCGCGCCACTCCGGACTCACACGTTCAGCGCGAGGCGGCGGCCATCGCCAAGCGCCTAACGGGCACTCCCATCAGGCTGGTGTGGACCCGTGAGGACGACGTGCAGGGTGGCTACTATCGCCCGATGCACCTGCACCGCGTCGAGATCGGCATCGGCGCGAACGGAATGCCCGCATCGTGGCGCCATGTGATCGTCGGCCAATCCCTGCTGGCGGATACGCCGTTCGCCGCCTTCATGATCAAGGACGGCGTCGACGCGACGGCGACGGAGGGTGTCGCCGATACGCACTACGACATTCCGAACTTCCATGTGTTCGCGCACCATCCGAAGGTCAACGTGCCGGTGCTCTGGTGGCGCTCGGTCGGGCACACGCACACGGCCTTCGTGATGGAGACCTTGATCGACGAGCTGGCGGCTCGCGCGAAAGCGGATCCCATCGCGTATCGGCGCAGACTCCTCAGTCCCAAGGCCAAGAAGCTGCACTCTGTTCTGCGCTTGTTGAACGAAAAGAGCGCGTGGCGCAGGCAGCTTCCGAGAGGTCATGCCGCGGGCATTGCCTGCCACGAATCGTTCGGAACCGGCGTCGCCTGCGCGGTCGATGTATCGATCGAGAACAAGCGACCGAGGATCCATCGCGCGACGGTCGCGGTCGACTGCGGCCTGGCCGTGAATCCGCTCAGCGTCGAAAGCCAATTCGAAGCGGGCCTCGCGTTCGGAGTCTCGCAACTCGTGGCGAAGGGAGCGATCACGTTCAGGGATGGCCGCGTCGAGCAACGGAACTTCGACACCTATGCGCCGCCGTACATGATCGATGCGCCGATGGCGGTCGATGTCCACATCGTTCCCAGTGCGGAGGCGCCGTCTGGATGCGGCGAGCCGCCAGTGCCAGTGATCTCACCAGCCGTAGCCAATGCATTGGCGAGATTGACGGGAAAGCGCTATCGCACGCTGCCCCTCGTCACTTTATAGCGGGGAGCGGGACTACAGTCGGTTCGCTCCTTTCCACGACGAGCCCTGTGAAAGAGCAGTAACACAGAGACACACAGAGACATTCACAGAGACACACAGAGAACATCAACTGCCGATGCTTTTGAAAAAGCCTTCGCAGTTGTAGTTCCTCTGTGTGTCTCTGTGAATGTCTCTGTGTGTCTCTGTGCTACCGCTTTTCAAGGCTCGTTGAGCAACAAAGCCTCTCGTCAGAAATTCGGCAGCGGAATCCTCACCCTCGTCGTGTCGTACGCGCGAGCCCGATGCTCGGCGCTCCACGGACTCGTGCCGAGCTCATCCAGCGCGACGACTTTTGCGTCCTTCACCCGCTGGATGAGGTTGTGATACGGATCGATTCCGACGCTCTCAGGCTTGCGTGAGACGGTCAAAGTGATTCGCTGCTCCCCACTCCGGATGCGGTGCTTCTCGAAGTA
>DATFBW010000205.1:0-63290 GCA_035253645.1 Gemmatimonadaceae bacterium
GTACTCGTTGCCGGCGCGGGGCTGATGGTCAAGACGCTGTGGCGCCTGTCGAGCGTCGACCCCGGATTCAAAACGGAGCGTGTACTGACCTTCAGGCTGCAACCGACGGCGCGCGCCTCGTCAGGCGATTCGTATCAGTACTTCACGCGCGTTCTCGAGGAGGTTGCCGCGCTGCCCGGCGTACAGAGCGTCGGCGGAATTCATCATTTGCCGATGAGCGGCTACAACTGGTGGGCGAACATCGATGTCGAAGGCCGGCCGCTGCCGACGGGCGCCGCGCCTCCGCGCGCCGGCTGGCGCATTATCGCGGGCGATTACCTGCGCACGATGGGGATCTCGCTGGTCGCTGGGCGTGCGTTCGCGGCGAGCGATGGCCCAGAGAGCGAGCGTGTCATGTTGATCAACGACGTCCTGGCGAAACGGCTCTTCCCGGGGGAGAACCCGTTAGGCAAGCGTATCCGCGCGGGCAACGCAACGCGCAACAACTGGGTGCGCATCGTCGGCGTCACGGGTGACGTTAGGCATCAGGGGCTCGAGCTCGAGCCGGATGCGGAATTGTACCTGCCGCTGTCGCAAGTCGGCATGTCGTTCCTCAATGTCGTTCTGCGCGCCTCGCTCGAACCGCTGTCGCTCGCGGGGCCGGCGCGCCGCGCCGTGCGCGCGCTCGACGCGACAGTGCCGATTTCCGATATGCGCGCGCTCGGGTCGGTGGTGCAGCAGTCCTCGGCGCGGCAACGGCTCGTTCTGCGGCTGCTCGCGACGTTTGCAATCGTAGGGCTCCTCCTGGCGGCGATCGGCGTCTATGGCGTCGTCGCATTTGGCGTCGCGCAACGGCGGCACGAGATCGGCATCCGCGTGGCGTTAGGTGCTCGCCGACGCACAATCATCGGCATGGTGCTGAGCCACGGACTTCGCTATACGGCGATCGGTCTGGCTGTTGGCCTGCCGGCAACCTACGCACTGGCCAAAACGATGCGCGGCGTCGTCTACGGAGTGAGCACGTCCGATCCGACCACGTACGCGGCTGTCATCGTCGTCCTTCTCTCTGCAACTGCTTTGGCGAGCTGGATCCCGGCACGTCGCGCGGCAGCGCAAGATCCGGTGTCGGCGCTAAAAGGCGACTGACGCGCTGACCCGCGAACAGGAGGGAGTAGCTCAGTCCGCAAGTCACCCCCTGATTGCTCAGACCTCAGACCTAAGACCTCAGACTCTGATCCGACGTAGTACGGCGCTTGCGTACTCCGGTCGGTGATGCGTTACCGCGCTCTTGCGTGCGACTATGACGGCACGATCGCTCACCACGGTCGTGTCGATGACAAGACGCTCAACGCACTGCAACGGATGCGCGCGTCGGGCCGCAAGCTGTTGCTGGTTACCGGTCGTCAGCTCGACGACCTCATGAGCGTGTTCCCCGAAGTGCAGCTGTTCGATCGCGTCGTGGCGGAGAACGGTGCTCTTCTCTATGACCCAACCACCCGCACCGAGCAGATGATAGCGGATGCGCCGCCGCCCGAGTTTGCGCGCGAGCTGCAGCGGCGCGGTGTGGATCCGGTAGCCCAGGGGCGCGTGATCGTCGCGACTTGGGAGCCGCATGACGCGACGGTCTTTCAGGTCATTCACGACATGCAGCTCGAGCTGCAAGTGATCTTCAACAAGGGAGCTGTCATGGTGCTCCCTTCAGGGATCAACAAAGCCGTCGGACTGAAGCGCTCGCTGGAAACGCTCAAACTTTCTCTGCATGACACGGTTGGCGTCGGCGACGCCGAAAACGACCACGCGTTTCTGACCGCGTGCGAATGCAGTGTGGCTGTGGCCAATGCTCTCGACAGCATCAAGAGTCGCGTCGATCTCGTGACCGAAGGGCACCATGGAGCGGGAGTGATAGAGCTGATCAATGGCATGCTCTCCAACGACCTCGCAGACCTGAATGTGCGCCTAACGCGACATGACCTGCTCATCGGCCAGGGGGAACCTGCCAGCAGCGAAATCAAATTGCCGGCGTATGACGGCGGCGTGCTGATAGCGGGACCATCTGGCGCCGGGAAAACAACCGTGACGACCGCGCTTCTCGAGCGCTTGTGCGAATGTGAGTACCAGTTCGCTGTGATCGATCCGGAAGGCGACTATCACGACTTCCCGAACGCGATCGCGCTGCATGGCACGGATGCGCGCGCACTAGTGGACGAAACGCTGCAGGTACTGGATCGGCCCACACAAAACGTGGTCGTCACGTTGATCGATTTACGGCTCGAAGATCGACCGGCGTTTCTGCAGATGCTTCTGCCGCTTTTGCTGCAGCTACGCGCAAATACGGGCAGGCCTCACTGGATCGTGATAGACGAGGCGCATCACCTCTTGCCTTCCACCTGGGAATCCACCGAAGCGACACTACCCGCTGAGCTCAAAAACTTTGTGATGGTGACCATCCATCCTGATCACGTTGCGCCCACGATGTTGCGGCTCGTCGAAACGATGATCGCAGTCGGTCGTGATGCGCAAACGACAATCAACGAGTTCACAACAGCCCGTGGCGTTTCGCCAATCAAGCTGCCGCAACAGAAAAAGGCCGACGCCGCGCTGTCCTGGTTCGTGCGCCTGGGGCAGCAGCCTATCCTCCTGCGAGGGGCCAAGCCTGTCACGGAACGACTGCGACATCGGCGCAAGTATGCCGAGGGCGAGTTACCCGAAGATCGGAGCTTTTTCTTTCGCGGGCCGGAAGGGAAGCTCAACCTGCGGGCGCAGAACCTTGCCACCTTCCTCCAGCTCGCCGATGGCGTGGACGACGATACGTGGCGCTTTCATTTGCAAGAGCGTGACGTCTCGCGCTGGTTCAAGACCAAAATCAAGGACTCGGAGCTAGCGGCAGACGCCGCCGAGGTCGAGCGCGAAAAGGATCTGGAGCCTAACGAAAGCCGCGCGCGCATCCGGGAAGCCGTGGAGCGGCGGTACACCGTCCCGCCGTAGACTAGCTGTCCTCCGAGCTTCGCGGTCCGGCCTCCGACCTCCAACGTTGTCGATAGCCGGCAGCGCCGACGCCTAACGCGCGTTTGACCTCGCGCGTCAGGTGACTCTGATCGCAATACCCGGCCGCCACGGCCACGGTCGCGATGGACGCATCGGTATGCTGCAGCTGCTCCAGCGCCCAGCTGAGTCGTTGCGCGCGAGCATATTCTCCCATACTGCTGCCATAGAACCGCCGAAAAACCTGTGCGAGCCGAGCCGGCTGAACGCCGACGAGGGCAGCGACGTCGGAAAGCCGGAAGCTTTTGCGGAAATGCTCGTGAACATAGTCGCGCGCCTGCTGAACCCAACGTGGTGGCGGCGCGTGGTGCCGATTCGTCTTGCTCCCCGTTAGGCGGGCCGCCGCGATCAGCATTTGCATGACGCCGGAGTCGATGGCTAGCGCTGCCAACTGATCGCGCGAGCCGATCTCGGCGAGCACTCGGCGCCCGTCGAGAGCGAGCGTTCCGTGCCGCCCGTAAGACACCTCGCCCAGTAAGCCGGCGAACGGCGCGAACTCGGCACTTTTGTCATTGTCCGGTTGGATCACGAACACCCGCGCCCCTGCCGTGCCACCCCGATTCGCGTGCGGCTCACCTAACGGTTCAGTCCAGAAGCTCGCCCCCATGCAATCGAAGTCACGACCTACGATCCGATTTGTAAAAGACCCCGCGAGCATTATCGCGAAGATGGCCCGCGCATGGGTGTGACGCTCGAGCACCGAGTTTGGCGGAAACCAGGCGTCCGTCACCGTGCAAAGGCCCGTCTCCGCGGTCCGAAATCGCGGGCTTCCCATTGTGACGGGAACGTGGCGCTTCATCGAGGAGCGAGGTGCGAGGTGCAGGGAGCGAGGCGGTGTGGCCAAACCATCAATCCAACGCCGCAATAACGCAATTCCGTTCCAGGCCTTTAAATGCCGTTCAAGACGGCGGGGCCAGTTACACGCACTGTTGCATTCGCGTGGCGGACGGCGCCCTTCCCTTGGTCCCCTCGAGGTTGCTTGCCGTCCGCCGGTGTTCGGGAGATTGAGGAGAGAACGGGGTATGGAGTAGAGTTCCCGTTCCTCCATCCAACATGTTCTCTCGTAACCTCTTTCTATCGATTTTTGCGCTGGCTAGCGCGGGCACAGCTGCCGCGTCTGGCAGGCATCTCAGTCTGGTGAAGTCCGAGCCGGCGAACTCGGCGATAGTCACAAGAGCGCCGAAAGCGATCACGCTCTGGTTCACCCAGAAGCCGAACGTGAAGCTGACGCGCGTCGTGCTGGTTTATGCCGGGCGTGACACGGTGAAAACCGTTGCCGCGGTTGCGGCCGACACCACTGGGAAGAAGGTCCGCATATCGATCACGCCGACCCTTCGCCCCGGGAAATACGAGGTCAGTTGGCGCACGCTGGCTCGCGACGGACACGCGGTCGCCGGCAAGTTCGCGTTTACGTACGACACTTCAGCCAAGGTCGCAACGAGCGCGAGCGCGCCACGAAAACCTCGTTAGGCCGAGCGCCAGATCACAAAAGTAGTGTGCGGCGACGCGGCGCGGCTGTAATGTGACCGATCCGCCGTACCCTGAGGTCTACCCTCTTGAGATCGTTGCTTCGGAGGGTGGTCATGTCACGTGTCGCAGCTCGCTGTGTCGCGCTCCTCATTATGGCCGGAGCGTTCGCGCCTAACGAGTCGTACGCGCAGGTTATTTCGCCGCGCACCGTCCCCGTCCTGATCGGCCAGCAATTCGATATCCTTCCATCGCATCGCGCGGGGATGGCCGGCGTGAGCATCGCGCTGGATGACACACTCATCGATCCGTTCGTCAATCCAGCCAAGGCTGCCCGCATCCGCTCGGCGCTCTTTTCAGTCGCGCCATTCTTCTACAGGACAACGGCCAGCGATGGGGGAGGTCGCACGTTCCCCGTCAGCGGGATCGGTCCGTTGGGCCGCAGCTCGTGGAGCGGCGGCGGGCTCTTCGCGCTGCAGCAAATAGATCGCGCCAACCTTTCCTTCAATCAGACGCTGAGCGAGCGGACCGCTTCGAATCAGTATCTCATGGGAGTGCTCGCCAAGAGCTTTGGCAGTCTGTCCGTGGGTGCGTCCGCTTATCACGCTGACCTGGCCGCCGAGGAAGGAATCGACCTGTTGTATTCGGGCAGCGATCGGATTCAGCAAGCGGGTCACGCATCCGACATGCGCATCGGTGTCGTGAAGGATTGGGCCGAGAAGCACCGAAGCTTCGAGGTCATGATCCTGCGCAGCCAATTCGACATGACACACGACGTGCACTACCCGGCGTTAATCGAGTTTCGTCCGCCTAACCAGCAGATCCCAATTCCCGAACGTCAGGAGCACAACCGCGACCATACGAGGATGTGGGGGGCGCACACGGAGTACTCGCAAGCAGTCGGCACCAACGGATGGCGAATTGGTTGGCTGGCGACAGCCAATCGGTTGTCGCACCCCAAGATCCCCGACTATCGCATACGTGAAGTCATCACGGTGCCGCGCGATCCTGGACGCACCTGGGCGTACAACCTGGGCTTCGGCTTGGGAAGAAGTTACGGCCTTTCGACCTTCGGGTTCGATGTCGTCATCGAGCCGATGTTCAGCACTACGTGGGCCGAAGCGTTAGGCGACACTGTCTCGCGGACTGGCACGTCCATCCCCCGTGGGGGGCATACCGTCGACAACCGAAATCGCTTTTCGAATGCGATGCTGGCATTTGGATTCGGGCATGAGACGCCGCTCAACGCCGACTCCACCGAGCGTTTCGGCTTTCAGGTTGGCCTCGGTGTGAAATCGATCCGTTATCGCTTGAAGCAATGGGACCGGATTCAGGAGACGTCGCGAGTCCAGGATGAGCAGTGGATGGAGTGGTCGCCCACTCTGGGCTTCAAGCTCCGGGGCCGCGGATTCGATGCAGGGTACACCTTTACCCTAACGTGCGGCGCGGGGACGTCGTGTTTACCGTGCATCTGTGGCGGTGACGATGTGTCTGTCACGGAGCCGCCTGTACCTGGCGGTGGAGGCGTCATCGCCTCGCCGACAGACGCGCTGCGTTTCGATGGCGGGCGCGTAACCACGCACCGGTTCACAATCACCATGCGGATCCGCTAACGAGCGCACTGACAGGCGTCAGCCGGCTCGGGGCAGGATTACCCGTCGGCGGCCGAGCGGGGTAACTTCGGGGAGCACCCACTCGCTCCTCGCTCCTCGCTCCTGTTTATGCGCCTTTCCTACGCCGCCGTTCTCCTCCTCGCCGTTCCATTAACGGCACAACAACCCCGCCAGCTAACCGCCCAGGACTACGCCCGCGCCGAGCGTTATCTCGGCGCGACGACGGCGCCCCTGGTCAACGGAACGGCGGGTCGCGCTACATGGCTCGACGATGGCCGATTTTGGTATCGCAGCACGCTGCCTAACGGGAGCGCATTCTTTTTCGTCGATCCGCAAAAGCGGACACGCGTACCGGTTTTCGACCAGACCCGGCTAGCGGCTGCGTTGAACGCGGCGTCCGGCGGCCGTGTGGAAGGGAATCGTCTGCCTTTTCAGACCTTCGAGCTCGCCAAGGACAGCCGGTCGATCACCGTGAGTGTGCAGAACCGACGCTGGAACTGCGACCTGGAGCGGTATACCTGCTCGCCTGCGGACTCCACGCCCGCTGCGCGACGCGCGCCGCAGAACTCCAGCGTGTCTCCGGACGGCAAGTGGGCCGTCTACATCAAGGACTACAACCTGTGGACGAGGGACCTAACGAGCGGCCAGGAAACGCAACTGACGACCGACGGCATGAAGGACTTTGGATACGCGACTGACAACGCAGGTTGGGTGCATAGCGACCGTCCGGTTGTCACGTGGTCTCCCGATTCGCGGCAGATCGCGACGTTCCAGCATGACGGGCGCGGCGTGCGCGACATGCACCTCGTGTCCACGAACGTCGGACCGCCGCGGCTGGAGTCATGGAAGTATCCGTTCCCCGGGGACAGCGTGATCTTCCGGATCAGCCGGGTGATCATCAATCAGGGCCCCGACGGGCGGCCGCGCGTCGTTAGGCTCCAGATGCCTCCGGATCAGCATCGGTCCACGGTGTCCGATCATGTGTCGTGCAGCAGCGGCATCTGCGACGTGCAGTGGTATCCGGACGGCTCGCACCTCGCATTCATTTCGAGCTCGCGCGACCACAAAAGTGCCTGGTTCCGCGTCGCCAACGCGCAGACCGGCGAGGTGCGCACGCTCTTCGAAGAGCGCATGGCCACTCAGGTGGGTGACGCTTCGCTCACCGAAAACCTCTGGCGTGTGCTGCCGGCTTCCAACGAGTTGATCTGGTGGTCGCAGCGAGATGACTGGCTCCACCTCTATCTCTACGACCTCACGACCGGCCGGCTCAAACACCGCATAACGAGCGGCGAAGGCAACGTCGACGACATCATCCGCGTCGATGAGAAGACGCGCACGATTTACTTCATGGGCTCGGGCAAAGAGACCGGACGCGACCCGTACTTCCAGCACTTCTATAAGATCGGATTCGATGGCCGCGGTCAGACATTGCTCACGCCGGAGAACGCGAACCACACGGTGTCGATGTCACCCGATGGCCGCTACTTCGTGGACACGTATTCCACGCCGGACACGCCGCCGATCACGGTTCTGCGCGACGCGAACGGCCGTGTGATTCAAACGCTCGAGCGCGCAGACATCTCGCGACTGCTCGCGACCGGATGGAAACCACCCACACCCATCCGAATGAAGGCACGCGACGGCAAAACGGACATCTACGGACTGATGTACACGCCGTCCAAGCTCGACTCGACGAAGAAGTATCCGATCGTGAATCAGATTTATCCGGGGCCACAGTCGGGGAGCGTCGGAACGCGCAGTTTTTCACCGGCACGCGGAGACAATCAGGCGCTGGCGGAGCTTGGCTTCATCGTGGTGCAGATCGACGGCATGGGAACGCCCGGACGTTCGAAGACGTTCGCGGACGCGTATTACGGCCGCATGGGAGACAACACGATCCCGGATCAGGTCGCGGGGATGAAGGAATTGGCTTCGCGGTATCCGTTCATCGACATCGAGAAGGCCGGCATCTGGGGCCACTCCGGTGGAGGCTTCGCCACCGCTTCGGCGATGTTTCGCCACGCGGACTTCTTCGACGCCGGCGTCGCACAATCAGGCAATCACGACAACCGCAACTACGAGGACGACTGGGGGGAGCGGTACCAGGGCCTGCTCGTTAGGCAGGGGAACACGGACAATTACGCCAACGAGGCGAATCAGACGCACGCGGCGAACCTCAAAGGGAAGCTGCTCCTCGCGCACGGAGCCATGGACGACAACGTCCCGCCGTACAACACGACGCTCGTTGTCGACGCGCTGGTCAAAGCGGGGAAGGATTTCGACCTCCTCATCTTCCCGCACGCGCGGCACGGCTACGGTCCCGACAACAATTACATGATGCGCCGGCGCTGGGACCATTTCGTTAGGCACCTCATGGGCGCCGAGCCACCGAAGGAGTATCAGATCGGGAGGCCGCAGGTCGTTCCCTAACGAGGCATCGTCGCGCAGCCAGGGCCAGCAACCTCTCGTCCGGCCTTTAAGCCCAAGCCCCTCGCTCGCCGGTGGCGGCGCGAGGGGCCGTCCATATCTTCTTGGTCGATTCAACGTTCCAAGCCCCCGTGCCGCCCATCCCACCTCGCCTGCAAAGCGGCCTCGCTGGTCGCTACGACATTCAAGCCGAGCTAGGCGCAGGGGCCATGGCAAACGTCTACCTGGCCGAGGACAGCAAGCATCATCGGCTGGTAGCAGTGAAGGTCTTGCGCCCCGAACTCGCTGAACTCCTTGGCGTCGAGCGCTTCCTTCGCGAGATCGAAATTGTGGCACGCCTGGATCACCCGCACATCCTGCCGCTGTACGACTCGGGCGAAGCTGACGGCTACCTCTACTACGTCATGCCCTTCGTGGAAGGGGAATCGTTGCGCGGCCGCCTCGATCGGGAGAAGCAGCTTCCCATAGATGACGCTCTCTCCATCGCGCGAGAAGTCGGCGATGCTCTTGGATACGCGCATAGCCGTCACGTTGTACACCGGGATATAAAACCCGAGAACATCCTATTGTCTGGCGGTCATGCTCGCGTAGCCGATTTCGGAATTGCCCGTGCGCTGACGCAGGCTGGCGGCGATCGTCTCACGCAAACGGGGATCGCGCTGGGCACGCCGGCTTACATGAGTCCCGAACAGGCGTTAGGCGAACGGGACGCGGATGGTCGCAGCGATATCTACAGCCTCGGCTGCGTCACGTACGAGATGTTGAGCGGGAGCGCGCCTTTTACCGGGCCGGCGCTGGAAAGCATCGTCGCGCAGCACATCGGGGTGCAGCCGAGACCCGTTTCGGAGTTACGGCCAGGCGTCCCCGCGCATGTGAACACCGCCCTACTCAAGGCTCTCGCGAAATTGCCCGCGGATCGTTTGAGCACAGCGCAATTCACTGAGGCGATGCGTCCTCGCGCCGACGGGGAGCCAGCCGCCGCAGGCTCCTGGGGCGCGCGACCGGGGCGCCCCAGGCATCGCGTCGTCGCGGGTGCACTGGCGCTGCTGGCGGTCGCCGTCGCTGCGGTCTATGGCATCCGCGGCTTCGTCGCCGACAAGCCCCTAACGGGTCAACAGAGTCGCGTCCTTCTCGCGGACTTCGATAACAGGACGGGAGACTCGACGCACGGAACGACTGTGACCGAGCTCGTCCGCGTTGGTCTGTCTCAGTCGCGGGTTGCCACGATTCTGGATCCCACGCAGGTCACGCAGATCCTGCAACTGATGCAGCGGGACGCACGCGAGGGTGTTTCGAAGGACGTCGCGCTCGAGGCGGCTCAGCGAGGTTGGGTGAACGCTGCCATCACCGGCGACATCATTCAGGTTGGGGACAACATCACGATTTCGGCTCGGCTGCAGTCGGCTGACGGACAATTGTTGACGGCGAAGCAGGAAACGGCGAATGGACCTAACGAGCTTGTGACTGCAGTCGATCGCTTGTCGGCGGGGTTACGCGAAGCCTTCGGCGAATCATTGCGCACCATCCGTCGGAGTCCCACGCTCGAAGAAGTCACCACGAAGTCCATGGAAGCCTTGCGCCTTTATTCGCAGGGATTGCGGGCGTCCAATCAAGGCGACGATCCACGCGCCGTCCAACTGCTCGAAGAATCGGTTCGCACCGATTCCGGCTTTGCGATGGCGCATCGCAAGCTGGCTATCATCCTGTCCAATCGCGCCGAACAGCGCGCCCGTTCTGTCGAAGCAGCGCGCAAGGCATACGAGCACCGCAATCGCCTGACGGAGCGTGAGCGGCTGATCGTAACGGCTGCGTACTACTCGGTGGTCGAGGCAGACCGTGACCAGGCGATCAGTGCCTACAGCACGCTGATCGAGTCCTACCCTAACGACTATCTCGGACTCAACAACCTCGGCTCCCTGTATTCACAACTGCGTAACTATCCTCGGGCTGCGCAATACTATCAGCGCGCGCTCGCAGTCGATTCCACGACGCGATTGCATTACAGCAACCTCGCTGGCGCGCTGGCGCAGCAGAAGCTATTCGACTCGGCGGATGCCGTGCTCGACCGATTTGGAGAACGCTTTCAGGGCAACCCCGAGGTGATCGTCGCCCGCATCATCGGTTCGGCCTATCGCAAGGACTACGATGCCGCACGGCGTATGGGTGACTCACTGGTTCGAGCGCAGCGGGGACGGATGGTGATAGAGGCGGTCGCATTCGAATGGCTCGCGAGTCTCTCGGCCATGCGCGGACAACTGCGGCAAGCGCGGACACAGTGGGCACGCTCGCTGAGCCTCACCGGGGAACGCAACCTTGGCGGAACGTATCTGGTCCGCGCAGCGCGTCGCGCCATGACGGAATTCCTGCTGACAGGCGACGTGGCATCCGGTCGTAGAGTGCTCGACGAAGCCCTTACACGCTATCCGCTTCAGGAGCTTGCGCCGTTGGATAGACCCTATCCACTGCTCGCCATGACACAGGCCGCGGTGGGCCGTGTCGATGTGGCGAAACGGTTGCTAGCCGAGTACGAAAAATTGCCTAACGCGGATCATAGTCAGGATCAAGAGCGCACCACACACGGGGCTCGTGCGATGATTGCCATTGCCGAGGACCGACTGACGGATGCCACGCAGGCACTGTGGTTGTTCGACGATGGCAACTCGTGTTCGACATGCGCAGCCAGCTGGCTCGCCCGCGTGTACGATCGCGCGGGGAACCCAGATTCGGCGAGGTTGCTGTACGAGCACTTCGCCGAGACGCCATCCTCGGCCGTTTGGTTCGACGCCGGACACCTCGCCCATAGTTACGAACGGTTAGGCGAGTACTACGAGCAGCGTGGCGATCGCGCGAAAGCCGCGGACTACTTTTCGCGCTTCATCAAATTGTGGGAGAACGCCGATCCCGACCTGCAGCCGCGCGTGCAGCGCGTGCGTGAGGCGTTGAATAGAGTGAGTGGGGAGCCAAGCCGTCCACGTACGGGCCGCGTGAGTGGCAGTGGCATCGCATTACGCCCGTAACCTGAACACCAAGTACCCGCCAAAGTTGCGTTCGAGCGAGTACCGCTGCCCGACGATCTGCTGCAGCTCGGGCAGGTCGCTCAGGCAGCTCATCGGATACGCGATATGGTCGTGCGACATCAAGCCGCTCTGCACGACGACATCGCAAAAGCGCTCATCCAGTGCCACGATGTAAGTAGGCGGCTTCTTCTGCATAACGCCGAGGAACTCGCGCAGGTATTTGGGACGAAATCGTTCGTCGCCTTCGGTCTTGAACGCCTTGAGATAGGCGAACCTCGTAGGCGAACGACGGCCGCTCAGGAAGTTGATCCCCTGCACAGTCCCCCACACGAGCACCTCGTCTCGGTCCGAGGTGCGCGTCTTGATGTAATCGGCGATTCCGACGAACGATTGCGGACTGCGCGGACCGTATGGCCCGTACATCATCCGGTCATACTCCTGGGCATTCGTTAGGCGCAGCTGCACCTTGACCCAGCGGTAGACGTCGCGCGATGGTGTGAACAGTGCGGCGATGAAGAGCACGGCGAGAATCGCGGAAGGGATCGCACGCGTGGCGGGAATAGTGGTGGGTGGCGTGGATGCCGCTCCGGCAACGAGTCCCGCGCGCATCTGGAGCAACGCATACACGCCGATGCCGCCTAACACTCCCAGGACCGGGTAAATCACCAGCCACTGGTACTCCCAGTATCTGCCCTGCGCGATCACGTTGAAGATCGCCAGCGCCAGCCACGTGCCGATCAGGATCGCATCGGCACGTCGCGTACGCGAGAGAAAGGCGAGCCCACCCACCGCCACACCAAGCGCGACGGCGAACTTACTCGTTAGGAACCAGGCGATCGCAGTCTGAACCCGCGTGAGCCACGGCTGGTCGAGGCCGGAGTATTGCGACAACGTCCACAGGATATGCACCTCGATCAGGTCATCCAGGGCTGCATGTGCGGCGAACCACGCCACGCAAATCAGGATCGGTACAGCGAAGCCGACGGCCGCGGTCAACCACAACGCAGACACTCTTGGCATGCGACGATCCGGTTCGATCAGTGCGCGGATCGCTGGAAGGAGGCCGAAGATCGC
Source organism: Gemmatimonadaceae bacterium (assembly GCA_035253645.1). Classification (GTDB taxonomy): domain Bacteria; phylum Gemmatimonadota; class Gemmatimonadetes; order Gemmatimonadales; family Gemmatimonadaceae; genus DASYRX01. The sequence continues at coordinate 12,620 of DATFBW010000205.1, forward strand.
GAACGTCGGCTTGTTCAGCGTGCATAACGCGACGAGCGCACCCGCAAAGCCGGCGCGCAGCCATGACAGACGCCGATCGGTGGGCAGAAGCAGCGCCACAACGCCCGCTAGAATGACGGCGCTCCACCCATCCGACTGCGCAGTGCTCCAATAGTCGACGGCCGCGTACCAGAGCAGAAATAGCACGGCGCCGGCGGTCGCAGCCGTACGGCCCGCGGCGTGGAAGCCGATGCGCCATACGAGCCAGCCGCCGAGCGCGAGAATCAACAGATCGAAGACGCGAATCCCCCACGCGTTCCGCCCGAAGACGGCAAGAATCAGCGCGTGGATGTAATCGAAAGCAGGGCCGCGGATCTCGAATGAGTCACGATATGGGACGCCGCCACCACGAATCACGTCGCCGACCCACAGCAGGATCCCCTGATCGCCTCCCAACGGATACTGGACATACATGACCGCCCATGCCGCGAGGAGGGCGGCGGCGACATGCCACGGCTGCAACCGCGAGCGCGTCAGCAAGACGTTAGGCGAAGACCGAGCCTTTGAAGCGGCTCAGGATGGAAGCCTAACGAGCGGCCGAACCTGGTCAGGACTGCGGCCGCCCCTTGGCGAGCAGCCGTCCGAATTCCTCTGTGTCGAGGGGCTTCACCATATGCGCGTCGAAGCCGGAAGCCAGCGCCCGCTGCACGTCGTCGGCGAGGGAGTACCCGGTGAGCGCGATCAGGAAAATCGGATCGGTCATCTGGTTCCGGAGCTCCATTGCCACTTCGTAGCCGCTCCGATCCGGAAGTCCGATATCGATCAGAGCGGCATCGAACTCGCCCGCAAGAGCAGTCTCGATCCCGCGTGCCGCATCGGGAGCGCTTTCGACCTCGTGTCCCATGAGGCGAAGCAGTGTCGTGAGCGATTCTCTGCCGTCCGCGTCATCTTCGACGATGAGCAGGCGCCGCGACCGGATGTCCATCGGCCTCGGCGGCGTTGTGCTCTCCGAAGGCACCGGGCCCTCGTAAGCCGTAAGCGTTATGAGGAACTCAGCGCCCTGGCCGGCCCCAGCGCTGAAACATTCGATGCTGCCGCCATGCAAGGCGACGAGCTCACTTACCAGGGACAGACCGATCCCCAAGCCGTCCGGCGATCCATCCGACTCTCCCGCCCGCGCATAGAGCTCGAACAACTTCGGGATCATGCCGGGATCAATGCCGATGCCCGTGTCCTTCACGCGAATCTCAACCTTTTCGCCTGAGCGTTGTGCGCTCAGCACGACCTCGCCACCGGGAGGTGTGTATTTCGCCGCGTTATTCAGAAGGTTTACGAGGGCTTGAACCAGGCGGACCGCATCACCTTCCACACGCAGCTTCTCACTTGACGGTCGCACGACCAGGCGATGCGCGCGCTTTTCCAGCTCAGGGGCGCTCGTCTGCACGGCTTGCTCGATCACGTCCGCGACATCCACAACGGTGCGGCGCAGTTGCATGGTCCCCTGGACGATTCGCGTTAGGTCGCTCAGGTCATCCAGCAGGCGCGCTAATTGGCGCGTCTGACGCCTTATGACGCGGATCGTGTCGCCTACGGCGCTGTCCGCATTCGGAAGCATCAGGCGGAGCGACCTCGTCGCGTTGACTATTGGGGCCAGCGGATTACGAAGCTCATGAACGACCTGCGCCAGGAAGTCATCTTTGCGCCGGTCTGCCTCGCGCAGCGTGTTCACGCGGTCGCGATCGAGCTCGCGGAAGTGTAGGTCGCGATTGGCTACGTAGGCTGCAATGCTCGCAGCAACCGCGTCATCGATGAAGACGCCGACAGCCATGACCTCCCGGTAGCGGAGCGGGCGCGCGAGCTCTTTCTCGAGGTGTTCCAGAATGATCAACTGCAAGAGTTGGTAGTCGCGTACAACCTCTGTAAGCGACCAGCCGCTGTCCCACCGCTGCTCGCCGTGATCCAGCGCGTCGTCACGGTGGTCGACGGGTTCGCCGTCGCCGGCTTGAATCAGCCCGCGTCCGACGGAGCGGAGGAAAGGGCCGAGTTGATTGCGCAGCGCCTCGTCGTGCACGCGGACCGCGTTTGCATGGTGCGTGAGCGCGCGCTCACACCAACGTTCAACGAGCACGTCAGCGGACCGCAGGATGATCGATCCGATCTCGACGTGTGGTTCGGAGCGGATAGCGAGGGTGTGAGGAGTCATCAGGCCCCCAAGTCTACCGGCTCGTCCACGGAGGGACCAGCCGCCGCTCGGCGGATTCTCGCCATCGCCGTACATTGAGTCCCATGACACACAATTCGCATCCTTTTTTGGCGTGGGCGCGTGTAGCGGCGCTTTGCACCGTCTTGGCGACGATCGCCGGCGCGCAGGCACCGTGGCCTCCCGTCGCGACCTTCTCGATCCTCGGCTACGATCCGGCAACGGGAGAAGTCGGCGCGGCAGTCCAGTCGCGCGTGTTCTCCGTCGGGAATGGTGTGCTCTGGGGCGAAGCGGATGTTGGGGTCGCTGCGACACAGGCAATCGTGGACGTGAGCTACGGCCCCAAGGCGATCAGGCTCTTACGGGAGGGGCTGGCGCCTAACGCCGTCGTCGCGCGCATCCTCGCCGAAGACCCGGATCCGCGGCCGACCGATTGGACGAAAGAGGGCCGGCAGTTCGCTGTCATGAATTCGAAGGGCGAAGTTGCCGTGCACACCGGCCCCAAGGCATCGACGTGGGCGGGGCACAAGGTCGGGAAGTACTGCAGCGCCCAAGGGAATATCCTCGCGGGCCAGGCGGTCGTGGACGACATGGTCAAGGCATTCGAAGAGACGCAGGGTCATCTGTCGCTGCGCCTCCTGGCAGCGCTCGAGGCGGGGCAGGCCGCCGGTGGTGACACGCGCGGCATGCAATCCGCCGCGATGCTGATTGTGAAGAAGGACGGCGGTGTGTGGCTGCACAACGACGTTGTCCTCCGGCTGCAGGTGGATGACAATCCGGAGCCGATCAAGGAATTGCGCCGGCTCGTCGAGAAGGCCGCCGAGCAACGCAACCGGAGGAGACGCTGATGCGACGCTTGATGCTGGCTGCCGCTCTGAGCGGGAGCCTAACGACGCCCGCGTGGACGCAGGTCGATACCGCGCCGCCGTGGACGTGGTCCACGGAGCGGGTGAAAAAGACCATCGGTATGGTGCGCGCTGGTCGCAGTCTCGCTCCGAAACAGTGGCCCAGCGGTGGCCGTGTCGCCGTGTTGCTCTCGTTTGACGTGGACAACGAGACGGTCTTCCTGGCGCCGGTCGCGCCGGGGCGTCCGAACATCGGAGGGCTCTCCCAGGGAGAATACGGCGCGCGCGTCGGTCTTAAGCGCGTACTGGCGCTGCTCGACAAGCATCGCATCCCGGCATCGTTCTTCATGCCGGCCATGAGCCTCGAGCTCCACCCCGAGATCATCCCCATGATCAAGGCCGCGGGGCACCACGAGTTCGGCGTGCACGGGTGGATCCACGAGCTCAATTCTACCTTGCCGCCGGACGCGGAACGCGACCTCGTTAGGCGGGCCATGGCGTATTTCGAGAAAGCCGTCGGTGCGCGGCCGGTCGGCTATCGGGCGCCGTCCTGGAACTTCAGCCCGACTACGCTCAGCATCCTCCGTGAACTGGGGCTGCTCTACGACAGCTCGCTCATGTCGGATGATTCGCCGTACGAGCTGCTAGCCGATGGGCAACCCACCGGGATCGTCGAGCTGCCCGTCGAGTGGATCAATGACGACGCGCCGTTGCTCAATCCGCGCGGCGACCGCTACGGCGCACCGGAGCAGCTGCTGAAAGTCTGGATCGACGAATTCGACAAAGCGTATGAGGAAGGCACGACGTTCGTGCTCACGATGCATCCGCACATCATCGGACACCGCTCGCGCATCGTGCTCCTGGAACGGCTCATCGACCATATGAAGGCGAAGCCGGGAGTGTGGTTCGGCACGCATCGAGCCGCCGTGGAGCACGCGAAGGCGCAAGCCGGGATGATGTAAAGAGCCGTGAGCGCCGCCCGCCTGGTCGCGTGCGCGGCGGCGTGCAGCGTCGCGCACCTAACGAGCGCCGCACAGACGACCGTGCGGTTCGATCCGCGCTGCACGCCGGAGACGCCGCCTTTTTCGTCGCCGTATTGCGCCGAGCTGGTCGCGGTGCCGGATCTGCGCGCAGCGCGCGGCGTCATGCAGCTCCTGCCCGTCGTCTCGCCATTCGGAATCGCCGTGGACTCCGCAGGACGCCAGCGGCAGCGCATCGCATTGACGGTGCAGGGTCTTCCGGCCGCTCGGTCGCTAGGCACCTATACCACCTACGTCGCGTGGGCCTACTCGCTCGCGATGGATCAGGAACAGCGCCTTGGCGAAATACGCAACGGACGCGTCGAGCTGGGCGAGATCCCACCCAGGCTCGTGCAGTTCCGCATTCTTGTGAGCGCGGAGGCGAACGCGCGAGTAACGACGCGCACCGGGAAGCTCGTTATGCGCGCGACGTCACCGAGCGCCCTGCTACTCGCGCACCGTGACGCGATGGCGCCATTCCTCGTAGGCGGCTCGGCCATGGCGCACGGCGAGCACGCGGCGCACTGGACGGCCCCCGCCCCCGATCCGCGCATCACGCCGATGCCAGGGATGGGGACGATGTTTCCGCCGATTGGGCCGCGGCCAGCGCCGGCCTCACCTGGTGCGGATGCAGCCAAGCCGCGCGAACTCGTTAGGCTGGAGACCGGCGATACGCTCACGCTGACAGCGGGGGTCGTCGCAAAGCGCGTCGCCGGCAAAGTCTTTCACATGTACGGTTACAATGGCCAGATCCCCGGACCGCTCATTTCAGTGTCCAAAGACGCCGAGATCGTCGTGCGTTTCATCAACGGGATCGATCAGCCATCGACGATCCATTGGCACGGCGTGCGGCTCGAGAACCGGTTCGATGGCACGCCACATGTCACGCAAGAACCCGTCGCGCCGCGTGATTCGTTTACATATCGCGTGCGATTCCCGGACGCTGGTGTGTACTGGTACCATCCGCACGTACGCGAAGACATCCAGCAGGACCTGGGTCTCTACGGCAACATTCTCGTGCGCCGTAATGCATCCTCCGCACATCGCGAGGAAGTGCTTGCGCTCGACGACCTCGCACTCGACTCGCTTGGCGCGCTTCTCCCGCATGGCAGTGAGGTCCCGACACATGCATTGATGGGACGATTCGGCGGTGTCTATCTCGTGAACGGCGAGCCAACGTACACGTTAGGCGCGCGTCGCGGCGAGGTCGTGCGCTTCTATCTTACGAACGTCGCCAGTGCGCGCCTCTTCAACGTCACGTTCCGCGGTGCACGACTCAAGCTCGTCGGCAGCGACATCGGCAACTTCGAGCGGGAGAGCTGGGTCACGCATGTCACGCTCGGTCCCGCGGAGCGGTACATCGTCGACGCGCGATTCGATGCGCCAGGGCGGCACGCAATTGTCAACCACGTGCAGTGGCTCGATCATGCGCGCGGGACGTATCAGGACGTCGCCGACACGTTAGGCTTCGTAGAGGTGACGGACTCGCAAGCGCCGCGCGCTACCGTGGACTTCGAGACGTTGCGACGGGATTCGACAGTCGCGCGCGAAGTCGCTCCATTGCGGCGTTACCTAACGCGGGACCCCGATCGTACGCTTACGCTCGCGATGCGGCTCAAGGACGTAAGCCCGGCCATGCTGGGGATGCTGTCCGGTATATCGGTTCCGGTCGACTGGAACGACGGCATGCCGCAGATGCACTGGGCGCTCACGGGACGCGAAGTCGAATGGCTGATCGCGGACGAGCGAGGCCGAGAGAATATGGCGATCGATTGGCGCGCGAAGCGCGGAGAGATCGTAAAGGTGCGTCTCGTTAACCGTTTCGACGTGGCGCATGCAATGGCGCACCCGATCCACCTGCACGGCCAGCGCTTCGTAGTCCTTGCCCGCAATGGCGTACCTAACGACAACCTCGGCTGGAAAGACACGGCCGTGCTCCCGGCGGGGGAGACCATGGACCTGCTCGTTGAGATGACCAACCCCGGCCGCTGGATGCTCCATTGCCACATCGCCGAGCACTTGGGGACCGGGATGATGATGGTGTTTGAGGTCGGGGGGGTCGGATCTTGAAATACGACATCTAACCGGCGCGGCGCGGATCCAAACCGCGCGCGGGTATTGAATCTGCGCGGCGCTGTTTAGATGTCGTATTTCAAGATCCGACCCCCACCCCCATGGCGCTTTCAGGTGGAACCGCAATAACTCTGGGGTTACGTTTGGCGCCCCATATAGCTCGTAGGCGTTAGCTCTTAGCTCTTAGGCCCCTCCCCTATGCGTCCCATCTTCGGTCTCTCGATCCTTCTCGTTTCCGCTACCGCGGCCGGCGCGCAGCAGCGAACGGTCAACACCCAAGGCATGGCGTCGGTTACGGCGCCTGTGGTCGCTCTGACCCACGTCCGCCTGATCGATGGCACCGGCGCTCCGGCCAAGGACGACCAGACAGTCATTATAGAAGGCGAGCTGATCAAAGCCGTGGGCAAGACTGGCGACGTTCAAGTCCCAGCCGGGGCCCAAGTTCTCGACCTCACGGGGCATACGGTTACGCCGGGGATCGTGGGTCTGCACGACCACATGTATTACTCGTCGGCCGCGGGCGGCGGCATGAAGATGATGTTCTACAGCTACCCACGGCTCTTCCTCGCGGCGGGCGTCACCACAATCCGGACGGCGGGAAGCACCGATTCGTATCGCGAGTTGAATCTGAAGAAGGCGATCGATGACGGCGCTTCGATCGGACCTGAGATCGTCGTCACGGGCCCCTATCTCCAGGGTCCAGTTGATGGCCCGCTTGGCATGCATGCGCTCTCCGGCCCCGACGACGCTCGCCGCATGGTGAAATACTGGGCGGAAGAAGGCGTGACCTGGTTCAAGGCGTACACGACGATCTCACGTGCTGAGCTAGGCGCTGCAATCCAGGAGGCGCACAAGCACGGCGTGAAGGTCACCGCGCACCTCTGCTCCGTCGGGTTCCGCGAAGCCGTGGCGTTAGGCATCGACAACCTCGAGCATGGGCTGCTCACAAACTCCGAATACAATCCGGCAAAGCAGGTCGACGCCTGTCCCAGCGGCAGCTCGGCGGTCTATTCGGCGCTGGATATCTCGAGCCCCGATGTACAGCGCACGATCGATGAAATGGTGAAGAAGAAAGTGTCGATGACGTCTACGCTCGCCGTGTATGAAACAGGAAGCCCGAGCCGAGTGCCGTTTGACCAGCGCGTGCTCGACGCTCTTTTCCCTGGCGCGCGCGATGCGGTGGCCCTGTACTATGAGCGCGGCAAGACGGCGAACGATTCTGTCGCCCGGAAGAACTTCCGGAAGGCGATGGACTTCGAGCGCGCCTTCGTGAAAGCGGGAGGCTTGCTGGCGGCGGGCGCCGATCCGTGCTGCGTGAGCGCGATCGCCGGATACGCCGATCAGCGCAATTTCGAGCTGCTTGTCGAAGCCGGTTTTACTCCGGAGCAGGCCGTTCAGATCATGACGCTCAATGGCGCCAAGGTGTTAGGCAGGGACAATCGCGTGGGGAGCGTGGCGGCGGGGAAACAAGCGGACCTTATCGTCCTTCGTGGTGATCTGACGAAGCAGCCGAGCGATATCCGCAACGTGGTGACGGTCTTCAAAAAGGGGATCGGCTGGGACTCGGCCAAGCTGACGGCGAGCATCGCGGGACAGGTGGGACTTCGTTAGGGAGAAACGGGAGCTCGTTATGCAATTGCTCGTGATCCGGCACGCGATCGCTGAGGACCGCGACGAATTCGCCGAAAGTGGCCAGGACGACTCGGAACGACCCCTCACGCGCGTTGGGCGCCGCCGGATGCGCCGCAATGCGCGCGGGTTGCGTCGTATTGGACCGACGCTGGACGTAATCGCGACGAGTCCCTTCGTGCGTGCGGCGGAGACCGCGCGCATCGTGGCGAACACGTTAGGCTACAAGAGTGAGATCGTCACGGTCGATGCGCTCACTCCAGAGCAAGCTCCGGAGGCGCTCCTCTCCTGGCTCATGACGCATCCGGCCGAAGCCAATGTCGCCGTGGTCGGGCACGAGCCGCACCTCGGGCGCCTGGTCACGTGGCTCATGACGGGTGTTACGGATGCGCACGTCGTATTCAAGAAGGGCGGGGCGTGCCTCCTGGACCTGGGCGTACGACCGTCCGCCGGCGGCGCGCTCATGCACTGGCTCCTCACACCTTCGCATTTGCGCGCGATAGGCGACTGATGGACGAGCGGTTGCAGGAGCGGCTCACCGAGCCCGCCGCGTTAGGCGTTCGTCGCGTGGCCCTCGAGATGGTCGCCGCGATCGAAGACGCGAATTCGCGCCGTGGAGAGGGAGACGATTCCGAGGCGCTGCACGATATGCGCGTCGCGATGCGGCGTTTGCGCTCATGGTTGCGTGCGATGGACGATTCGCTCCAGGACATCGGCCGCAAAACGAGACAGCGTCTCGAAGAGATCGCCGCGGCGTCCAACGCGAGTCGCGATGCCGAAGTCCTCCTGAACTGGCTGCAGGAGCGAGTCTCGGCACTGGCACCACGCGAGCGCGCTGCGGCGCGTCACCTCGTGAGCGTGCTCACCGAGCGAAAGGCCAAAGCCGACGCAGAGCTTCAGCGAGAGATCGACAAAAAGCTCGATCGTACATTGCGCACGTTGCGCCGCAGGTTGAGCCGTCACGCCGTCCCGGTCAACCCGGCCGACGTGGCGAGCGATCCCACGTTCGGCATGGTCCTCTCGCACGCGATCCTCACACAGGAAGCGGCGCTCGCTGACGCCCTCGCCGACATCAGGTCGGTCGTCGATGACGAGCGTATCCACCGTGCGCGCATCCGGGGAAAGCGCCTGCGTTACGTGCTGGAGCCGATCATGGACGTGAGCGACGAGGGGAGAACGCTCATCCAGCGGCTCAAGAAGCTACAGGACGCGTTAGGCGAGGTGCACAACGCGCATTTCTGGTCGCGCGAGCTCGCCAAAACGATGGAAGACGCCGCGCACGAGGACGCCGAAGCAATCGCCGCGATCGCGCGCGCGGACAGCCCGCCGCCACGCAAGAAAGGCGGTCGCCGCCGCACGACTACGCGACTCCGCCCGGGTCTCGTGGCGCTCGCGGAGGGAGTACGCGCGCACGCAGAAGAAGCGTACAGCCGTGCCCAGGCCGAATGGTTAGGCGACGCCGCCGATGATTTTCTCGGCCGTACGCGCGCCTTGGTCGGGCAACTCAAGAGCGGGAGCCGCCAAGGTATGGAGTTCGAACGCAAATACCTGCTCAGCGGACTGCCACCGCAAATGCCCGCCGCCGAGACGCACGAGATCGCGCAGGGGTACCTTCCGGGCCAGCGTTTGGTCGAGCGGCTGAGGCGCGACCGAAGCAACGGATCGGAGCGATTCCTGCGAACTGTAAAATCGGGTGCCGGAGTTGCCCGTCTCGAGCTCGAAGAAGAAACGACGCGCGATATCTTCGAGCACCTGTGGCCGTTGACCAAAGGGAAACGGCTCGAGAAACGCCGCCATGTGGTTGCCGATGGCGAGCAACGCTGGGAAATCGACGAGTTCCTCGATCGCCCGCTCATCGTTGCCGAAGTAGAGCTCCCGAGCGCGGATACCGCTGTGTCCATCCCGGAGTGGCTGGCACCCGCCGTGGAGCGGGAAGTGACCGGGGAACGTGAGTATCTGAACGTGAATCTCGCACGTTAGGCACCCGTCTCCAGTAGCGTGTGAAAGTTTTTGTCGTGACGAACGACTTCCCGCCGCGCATGGGCGGGATCAATTATCTCGTCGATCAAGTGATGCGCCGGTTTCCGCCGGGCGAAGTCACCATTTTTTCGTCCACGTACCGCGGCGCCGCGGAGTTTGACGCGACGTACCCGCACGAGGTAATTCGGCTCCCCACCGAGATGATGCTGCCGACGCCGGGCGTTAGGCGGCGCGTACATGCGGAGCTGCGCGCCCGCAAGCCCGACGCAGTGCTTTTTGGGGCCATCTGGCCGTTAGGCCACATGGGTCCGGGCATCAAACGCAAACTGGGGATTCCATACGCAGGGATGTCGCAAGGGTTGGAGCTCACGGCTGCCCGAGTTCCCGGCCTCCTTGGCCCGATCGGACGTCAGGCGATGTTCGTGACAGCGGGATCAGCTTGGACGCGCCACCGGCTCGAACGCGCATTCGATCGTGTGGGCGACATGCCGATCATGGCGTCCGGGATCGACGTGACGCTGTTTCATCCGAACGTCTCGGACGCTGGAGTACGCCAACGCCACGCGTTAGGCACCTCTCCGGTCATCTGCTGCGTGTCGCGGCTGGTCCCGCGCAAAGGCCAGGACATGCTGATCCGCGCGCTCCCGCGCGTCGCCCGTCAGGTGGCCGACGTGCGCCTGCTCATCGTCGGCATCGGGCCATTCGACGGCGCGCTGCGCAAGCTGGCGCGGACCATGGGTGTGTCCGACCGGGTTGTCTTTGCCGGTGCCGCGCCTTACGCCGAGCTACCCGCGTACTTTCGTGCCGGTGACATATTCGCGATGCCGTGCCGCGCACGCTGGCTCGGACTCGACGTCGAGGCGTTAGGCGCCGTCTTCCTGCAGGCCGCGGCAGTCGGACGTCCGGTGGTCGTCGGGCGCTCAGGCGGCGCCCCCGAGGCCGTGCGCGATGGCGAGACCGGCCTCCTCGTCGATCCAAACTCACCCGACTATATCGCAGACGCCCTGATTGGCTTGTTGAACGATCCCGCGCGAGCCGCAGCCATGGGCGCAGCCGGGGCGCAGTGGACCCACCGGGAATGGACCTGGGACGCGCAATCGGCGCGCCTCAGAAACTTGTTGCTCGAAGGTCTGCGTTAGGCGCGCGCCATTTCGGCGGCACGGCTCGGAGCGCCAAGCGCTGCGCCGTAAATGCGCTCGAGCGTCGTGAGAATCGTGTCCCAGTCGTAACGCTTCGCGCGGATCTGGCCCGCCTCACGGAGGGCGCGTGCCTCGGCCGGGTGCTCGAAGAGCTGCCCCACCGCGTCCGCAAGCGCCGCCGGATCGCCGCTCGGCACGAGGAGCGCCTCGCGACGGTGACGCACCACTTCCCGATACCCCGCGATGTCGCTCGCGACAATCGGCACTCCGGCGGCCATCGCTTCGACCAGGACGATGCCGAATGACTCGCTCCCTAACGCGGGGGCGATGAAAACATCGGCCGCGGCGTAATACCCCGGGAGCAAACGATCGGACACGCGGCCTAACAAGTGCACGCGCGATCGAAGCTTCCGTGAAAGCATCTCCACGGCTTCGCGCTCCACACCTTCCCCGACGACGATCAGTTGCACGTCATCGTACTGCTGCGCCAATCGCGCGAAGGCTCGCACGGCAATCGGGAACCCTTTGCGCGGCTCGAGCCGCCCGACGAAGAGCATCGTGCGCCCCTTCGGGAGCTTGGCCGGGACGGCGCGCTCGAAGACGTGCACGTCGGTCCCGTTAGGCACGATGTGGATCGGATCCTCCCCCATCCGGTATGCGACACTCTCGCGCGCCGCTTCGGACACGGCGATACGCTGATCCAGCCTCCGCCATACCGAAAAGCCGAAGGGTGCGAGCGCTGTATAGCAGCGCCCCGCGAGACTCTCCGGCGCGAAATACGAATGGAACGTCGCCACGACGGGCGCGTTCGTATACATCGTGGCCCAGCGTGACGTGCTTGTCACCAACGGATCGTGTGCGTGCACGAGGTCGGGAGCAAACTCGTCCAGTGCCTCCCGCACGACGCGCTTGGAGCTGCGACTGAAACAGATGCGCGCAACTGCGCCGTTCGCGCGGATGTGAAATGGCCGCCCCACGATCTTCACGCCGGGCGGATCGTACCCCGGGTGCTCACCAGGTGCGAGAATCAGCACGTCATGCCCGCGGCCGCGCAACCGCTTCGTCAATTGGCGGATATGCGCTTGTACGCCACCGGGTGCATCCCAGCTGTAAGGGGAGATCTGCGCGATTTTCATGACGGCCTAACGTGAGGACGGCGCCGACCACGAGCGTGGGCGAGCGCCGCTATGCCTCCCACAAGGGCGAAAAGTATGCCGCATATTCCGAGCATAGTCCGATATGGTGCATCCCACCCGGCTCGGTCCGCCAGTGCCACGGCTCCGCCAACCGCCCAGCAGGTAGTCACAAATACGCTGCCGAGCACGAGCTCGCGAGTGGAAAAAACGATGGCGCGCGAATCACGAGGTGCCGACTCGTGGAGCAGTGTATCCTGAGAAACCATGATCGGCGCGAGCAACGCCCCCCCGATCAAAGCGATTGGAAGCAGCGTCACGAACGCATACACCAGCGATCCGGCGAACATCGCTAAGCCGAGCAATACGAATGAGCCAAGGATGACGGTTCTCTTGTCGGCGCGTGTGCCAATCGTTCCGATCGCGAGTGATCCGATGATCATCCCCACAGCTGTTATGCCACCAAGGTAACCAACGCCCGTCGTTCCCTGACCGAGCACCGTCTGCACCGACACGACGAGGATGACGTAACCAGCAGCGGCTACCACAGCGAAAAACGCGACGGTCGCAAACGTGAAGCGTAGCTGCGCATCGCGCTTGATGATGACGTAAGCGGCATGCAAGGCCCGCAGCGGGTGAAGGCTCGTTAGGCTGACCGCCGGCGGGTGCAGGCGCCGCTCGCGCAGCATTGGAATCCCGATTATGAGCATCGTGAGCGCCGAGAACGCGAATGACGCGGCATCGATGTAGAAGCCGGCGGCATACGACGGCCAACCAAACCTCTGCCAGACCGTCGCGCTCAGGATCAATCCGCCGCCGACGATACCAAAAACGGTCGCGAAGCGACCGATCAGAGCGAGAGAAGCATTCGCCGGCAACAACTCATGGCGCTCTACGAGCTCAGGGATCAGAGCAAGCTTCGCCGACTGGTGGAAAACGCCGAGCAGATACGACAACCCCGCGAGTACGTACACAGTCCATAAGCCGTGCGTCAACGCGTATGCACCCGGCATGAGACCAACTAGTACGGCTCGGAATGCATCGCACACGATCAGCGTGCGTACCTTGTTCCAGCGATCTACGAAAGCGCCGGCGATCGGACCGAGCACGATCATCGGCAATGTGAAAACGACGGCGAGCTTGGCCAGCTCGAGACCGCTTGTGCCGACCTGCGCCCGCGCACCAACCAGCGCGATGAGCGCCATGGCCTGCAGCTTGTCACCGAACTGCGAAACGGTTTGACCTGCGACGAGGAGCGCGAACCGGGGCCGGAGCGCGACCGTGAGTAGCGAAGCGGGCTTCCGCTCCGCCACCGCGCGTAAATCTTCCGCCAGCTGCTCGGCAGGACCGTGTACATCGGTGGGCTCGAGCACCTGCGGATTACCGCTCACCAGTTATCCATCCCGGCTGGAATACGAACCATTGGTCCGGATGCTCGCGCACCGACGCGGCCAGCCGGTCGGTGATCCTGCGGGTGAGGGTGACAACAGCGTCGGGCTCGATACCGTCAGGCATGATTGGAGGTTCTAGGACTAGTCGATACCGCCGGGCGCTGCTTGGAGTGCGAACCATCGAACCAACTATGATCGGGGCGCCCGTAGCCAGGGCGAGCTGTGCGGGTCCACGCGGTACCGCGCGGCGACCCTCACAGAAGGGTACCTCGATCCCTTCCGACGCATCCCCGATAACCCGATCAGCGACGAGCAAGAGGGTTTCGCCGGACTTGAGGACGCGATACGCATCGCGCGCGCCGCGGTTTCGCGAAATCGTGCGCATGCCGGTGGCTGTTCGGTATTGCTCCAGCAGGGCAAGGACCGGCGGCTCCACGTCCTCGACAACTGCGTGCGCTGGATACCCAAGGGATGCGAGCCAGGCGGCGCCGAGCTCGTAGTTGCCCAGGTGGCCCGTGACAATGATGAGCCCGCGCCCGAGGCTCAGCGCGGCGTCGATATGGTCCTTCCCGCGGACGTCGATCATCGCGGGTATTTCGTTAGGCGCCTGGCCGATCAGGCGGAACAGATCAACCTGACACTCGGCGATGTGTCGAAATGTGTTGCGCGCGAGGCGACTCCGCTGAGCGGGCGTCGCTTCCGGCGCCGTTCGCGAAAGGTTGTCGAGAAGGATCCGTCGGCGATCGCGCAATGTCAGTGAAGCCAGCGCGGCTAGTCCCCGAGCAACGGTGCGCGTGACGGGAGCGGGAGCCTTTCGCGCGAAAGACATCGCAACACTGAGCAGCCGAGCTTTTATCACGCGCGGAAGCTGCGCGCTGACGCGCGTTTTGGAAGACCGTGACCGCGTGAGATGCGGCAGAGTTGACAAAGCTGTCAGCTGTCAGCTCGCAGCCGACGGCTGACAGCTTGCACGTGCGGGGCTGCCAGGTCTCCGTGCCTTCAGATCTGCGTGAACTCGCAGCGCCGCTTGTGATCTTGGAGCATCCGACTGCCGGAAGATCAACTGCCTCACCGCGGACTACGCGGACTCATAAAAGCGACAACGCGCGGAGCAAATCAAAACAAATCACCATCTGCGCGTTATCGTCGTTCAAGTCAGCGTCTATCCGCGTCAGCACGAACAACGCGAACATCGCGGACTACTCTTACTGCTGTCTCCGGTCTTCGGTCTCCAGTTCGTGAGTCTCGAGTTGAGTCACTGGAAACTCGATAACTCGAAACTGGTGACCGGCAACTGCAGTTTGTTTCTTCCCTGACTTGTTTCCGTCACTGCCGCGGAGCATCCGATCGCAATGCCGCGAGGCCGCGTCGGGCCTCATCCACGAACGGCTGCAGCTCGGCATCGGGCCGGTGCCACGCAGCCACCACATAAGCGTAGGAATCGATCGCCTTCTGTCGATTACCCAGACGCTGATTGACGCGTCCGCGATCCAGCATCCACATCACGCGGGTCACACCAGAGACATTGTAATCCTGATCGTAGAGCTTGGCCGCCGCGGCGTCGTCCCCCCGGGCCGCGAGCAGGCGGGCCACGTGAAAGCGAGCGAACAGACACCACGTTAGGCACATTGAATCCGGCATCGTCAGGTACCTGATGGCGCTCGCGGTATCATGACTCGCCAGCGCGATGACGCCAGAAGCGAGCGGCGCTGGGAAGTGCACGCGGCTGCTACGGCGGATTGCGTCGACGGTGCGTTGGGCACCAGCGCGATTCCCGCGCATCGTATACCAGAGCAGTGCTGCCTGAAAGGCGTCGTTATTCGGGGGGTCTGACCCCACAACGACCATATTTCCGGCCCTCGCGCGCGATAGGCCACCGGCAACGGCGCGATCGACAGAATCCACAGGCAGGACACCCACCAATCCAGCCTGCGCGATCAGCGACATGTAGGTTGGCGCGACCTCGAGTGCTTCCCGGAGGTGGCCGCGCACGAGCAGGCCCTGGGCCGCGCCGAGTCGTGCCATCGGGGCAAACTGCGCGGGCACGCTCCCCGCGTCGATGCCGCCGCGCATCACACGAGCAAACGTGACCTGGGTTTCCGCGGTATCGTTGAGAAAGAGAACGGTGCCGTACACCGTGCCCATGGCGTTCCGATCCGCGCTGCTGAAAAGAGCGCCTAACGACTTGGGATCGCGCGGTGTCTTTGGGTCGAGGAGCTTCGTCGCCACCCTGAATCCTTCCGCTTGCTCTCCGCCCGGCTCCAGCGCGAGAAACCTCTGCATCGCCAGGCGCATCGCGTCCACATCGTCCAACTGATTGAGCACCTGGACGAGGTGGATGTAGGAGGGCGCAAAGGTTGAATCGAGCGCCACCGCGCGGTCGAAGGCGGCACGCGTATCGGCTAGTGTTTGCGTGGAAGGATGGAAGAACCGGAAATGAAAGCGCGCGTCGCCGAGCTTGAACCAGATTTCCGGATCTTCCGGAAACCGCTCGGCCGCATCTTCAAGCAGAGAGAAGAGGCGCCCCGCGAGTGTGTATGTATCGCCTGAAGCCGGGTCACCAATCCGCTCCGACAATGCACTGAAAATGGAGTCGGTGGCTACGAGGACGCTCTCGCGTGGAGCGAGGCCCACATTTTTCTCGCCGGCTCGTAAGGCATATGGCTTGAAATCCACGATGAAGGCCGGTCCGCCACCTTGGCCGTGCCACGACAATGCATTGGAAAGCATCCGGAGCGCGGGCGCGAAGTTGGTATCCATGGCGACTGCGCGCTCGAAGTACGCCGCGGCGGAGTCCCACTCGCTGCGGCGATAGAACTGCGTGCCCTGCAGGTAGGCCTTGATCGCGGGCACCGACGTAGATCCGATGGTGCCACGCCTAACGAGGCCGATCGCGCGTGATTGACCCAGCTCGGCGAGGATCCTGAGGGAGAGCGAATCGGCGATGCGATCCATGCGCGAGATGTCGTCGCGGACCTGCACGTCGCCGATCACACGGTTGTTGGCCGCATCAACGAGATGCGCTTCGATGCGCACGGTGTCGCGGCCGGCGGCCATGACACGGCCGAACACAACGATGCCTGCATTCAGGCCACGCGCGAATTCGGTGGCGGTTTCGCGTTGCGCGGCTTTCGCCTTCCATCGACGCAGCGCAAACGCGGGGGAGACGCTGCGCAACGGCCCCGCGCCGTCCAGGTTCGCCGCGAGGACGTCGACGAGACCCTCCCGCCACATCTCGTAGGAGGCATCGAACACGTCGAAGGGCGCGATAGCGACGAGGTTCGCGTCCACTCCAGGCGTCCGCTCACCCCGCCGCGTGAGGATGAAGCCTAACGCGACCAACGCGACGCCAGCGACAGCCGCCGCGGCCCATCGCAACATGTGATCGCGGCGCGCGGGGCGGGCATCGTAACGCGCACCTAACGCCGTGCGGAACTCCTGCGCCGTCTGGAATCGATCTGCAGGACGTTTGGCCAGCGCCCGCTCCAGCGCCGCGGCCAGCCCCGTAGGGACGTCGCCACGCCGGCTCTGCACGTTAGGCGGCGGCTCCGTGAGATGTTTCGTGATGACGGACATCGGCGACGCGCCCGTGAAGGGCGGCTCGCCGGTGAGCATCTCGAAACCGACAATGGCCAGCGAATAAAGATCGGACCGCCCGTCGAGCGTTTCACCGGTCGCTTGCTCCGGCGACATATATCCCGGAGTGCCCATGGAAAGGCCGACATCCGTTAGCCGCGTCCCCTGCGGAGCACCCTGTGCATCAGATGTCGTGACGGCGGCGATGCCAAAATCCGCCAGGACCGCGTGACCGCCGGACAACAGCACGTTCTCGGGCTTGATGTCTCGATGTACGACGCCGCGCTCGTGCGCATACCCCAATGCGCTCGCCAACTCGCTGAGAATC
Organism: Gemmatimonadaceae bacterium; assembly: GCA_035253645.1. Lineage (GTDB taxonomy): Bacteria > Gemmatimonadota > Gemmatimonadetes > Gemmatimonadales > Gemmatimonadaceae > DASYRX01. The sequence continues at coordinate 29,912 of DATFBW010000205.1, forward strand.
GCCACGGTGTCTTCGACAGAGAGCTTCACATCCCGCTGGAGGCGTTTCCGCAGCGACTCGCCTTGAACGAACGGCGTGATGTAGTAGAGCAGCCCTTCGCGGGCGCCGCTGGCGAGTACTGGCAATATGTGCGGGTGCTGAAGACCGGCCGTCACTTCGAGCTCGCGCTTGAAGCGCGCCGTCATGACGTCGCTCGTCAGCTCGGGAGGCAACACCTTGATTACCACTTCGCGCTTCAGTGCGATTTCGGTCGCCAAAAAGACGCGACTCATCCCGCCGCCGCCTAGCTCGCGCTCAATGCGATAGTCGGCGCCGAGCGCGGACTGCAACCGGTCAAGGACTTCCGTCATGCGTCGAAGCTCATGGCAGCCACGGTCTTGGGCAAGCATCAAAGGAGGTCAGATCGCTTTGATACTGCAACCCGCTGAAGCATCGCGTGGTCTAAGGTGTAAATTCTGGGCTCCTACCGAGCCTCGCGCGCTCCGACCACCACGCCTCCCGCCCGTACGTGCCATGACGCTTTCCCTGGTCCGCAAGCTCAATCGACTGCTGCTCGCACTCCTCGCCGCTGGCCCTAGTGCAACCGTCCACGCCCAGCAGACGGCAACTCAAACGCGTCGTCCGGCGGTCGCACCGCGAGTCAACCCGCCGACGAGAGTTGCAAGTGTAGAGGGGCTCACCGAATACCGATTGGACAATGGGCTGCGAGTGCTCCTGTTCCCGGATCAGTCCAAGCCGACCCTAACGGTGAACATCACATACTTCGTGGGCTCTCGGCACGAGGGGTACGGCGAGACAGGAATGGCGCACCTCCTGGAGCACCTCCTGTTCAAGGGAACGACGAAGCACCCAACCATCGACAAGGAATTCACTGAACGCGGCGCTCGTTGGAACGGAACGACGTTCTTCGATCGCACGAATTACTTCGAGTTGATTCCCGCGAACGATGCCGCGCTGGAGTGGGCGCTCGACCTTGAGGCCGACCGGATGGTCAACTCGTTCGTCTCGCGCAAAGATCTGGAAAGCGAGATGACAGTCGTTCGGAATGAGTTCGAATCGGGGGAGAATTCGCCATCGAGCGTGCTTTTCGAGCGCATGCTGGCGACGGCCTACCTCTGGCACAACTACGGCAACACGACGATTGGCGCCCGCTCGGATATCGAGAACGTGCCGATCGAGCGACTACAGGCGTTCTATCGCAAGTACTATCAGCCGGACAACGCACTCCTCGTGATCGCCGGAAAGTTCGACGAAGCGAAGACACTCGCGCTGGTGAGTCGGAAGTTCGGCGGCATCCCGCGTCCCGTTAGGTCTCTCGAGCGCGGCAACCTGCTGTTTACGACATACACGCGAGAACCGACGCAGGATGGGGAACGCACGGTGACGCTCCGCCGCGTCGGCGATACCAAATGGCTCGGGCTGTTGTATCACACCCCAGCCGCGACGCACGCGGATTATCCGGCGATGCAAGTCCTGTCGAGCGTTCTCGCGACGGAACCGACCGGACGTCTGTACAAAGGGCTCGTCGAGCCCAAACTCGCGGCGAACGTTTTCGGCCTGACGTTGGAGACCCGCGAGCCGGGCTTCTTTATGGCTTTCGCCGAGTTGCGGGAGGAACAGTCGATCGAAGTGGCGCGCGATTCGATGCTCGCCATCGTGGAAGACCTCGGGACGCGGAAAGTGACCGACGAGGAGGTGAACCGAGCGAAGGCGGAGTACGCCAAGGCATTCGACCTCACACTCAACAACCCCGAGGCCGTGGGGATACAGCTGACCGAGTTTGCCGCGGCGGGCGACTGGCGCCTGATGTTCTACTTGCGGGACAAGGTGGAAAGCCTAACGACAGCCGATGTGCAGCGCGCCGCGACGACGTACTTCAAGCCGGCGAACCGTACAGTTGGAATGTTTATCCCAACCAAGGCGCCGGATCGTGCAGAGATTGCCGAAGGTCCCGATCCGCAGAGCTTGTTGCGCAATTACACGGGGCGCAAGCAGGTCGCACAGGGCGAAGTTTTCGATCCGTCGCCCACGAACCTCGACGCGCGCACCACGCGCACGGCGCTGCCTAACGGCTTCGAGCTGGCTCTGCTCCCCAAGAAAACTCGTGGGGAGGCTGTTCATCTGCGAGCAACGCTGCGGTACGGCAACCTGGGCGCGCTAACTGGTCGCGCGCAGTACGGCGAATTGGTGGGCGCGATGCTCATGCGGGGCACGAAGTCCAAGTCGCGCCAGCAGGTGAAGGACGAATTCGACCGTCTGAAGGCGCAGGTGTCCATCAGCGGCGGCGTCAACACGCTCTCGCTGAGCGTGCAGACTCTCAAGCCAAACCTTCCCGCTGTTCTGACGCTGTTGCGTGAGGTTTTACGCGAGCCGGCCTTCGATCCAAAGGAATTCGAGCTGCTCCGGCAAGAAGCGCTGGCGGGCATCGAGGGCCAAAAGTCCGAACCAAGCGCGTTAGCGAATCAAGCGCTGAGCCGGCACCTGAATCCGCACGAGAAGGGACATCCGAATTATGTGGAAACGATGGACGAGGCCATCGCCGCGCTAAAAGAAGTGAAGGTGGAAGATGTCGCCAAGCATTACGCGGATTTCGTCGGCGCCGAAAAAGGGTCGATGTCGGCGGTCGGCGACTTCGAGCCTAACGAGTTGACGCAGTGGGCGACCGCGACGTTCGGAACCTGGAAGCTGCCCGTACCGTTCGAACGGATCGCGTCGGAGCATCGGGACGTGCCGGCGACGCCTGTGTCAATCGAGACGCCGGACAAGGCGAACGCCGTGCTCATGGCGGGCGTCAACGTGCCAATGCGCGACTCCGATCCCGACTGGCCGGCGTTGCGCGTGGCATCCTACATCTTTGGCGAGAGCGGGCTCGATGCACGCATCGCCGATCGTATCCGCCAGAAGGAAGGGCTGAGCTACGGCGTGTCGGCCGGCGTCAATGCCGGCTCCATCGACCGTGCCGGTCAATTCTTCGTCTTCGCGATCTTTGCACCGGAAAACGCGGAGCGTGTCGAGGCTGCGATGAAAGACGAGCTCCAGAAATCGGTCAAGGATGGCTTCACCGCGGAGGAGCTGCAGAAAGCGAAGCAAGGGCTTTCACGTTTGACGGAGCAGATGCGCGCGCAGGATCCGACCGTTGCGAGCTCCCTCAACAATCAGCTGTTCCTCGACCGGACGTTCGCTTTCGGTGCGGATCTGGAGAAGAAGATCGCAGCCCTAACCGTCGCGGACGTGAATGCCGCCTGGCGCAAATACATCGATCCGGCGAAGATCAGCATCGTCAAGGCGGGAGATTTCGCGGGCGCGAAGAAGAAAGCAGATAAGAAAGTGGTTCCGTAACAGGACGATCAAGCGATGGGACTCGAGGCGATGTGCGCAGTCCGCATCGGGCTGCGCCGCGCGACGGGCAAGGCGCTGCTCGAATCCGATCACGTGCTGCTGCGTCTGCCTAACAAGCGGATCAAGATCCCTTTCGCGGACATCACCAAGATCGAAACGAAGGACGGCGCGCTGGTGCTGGGCCACAAAGGCGGCTCGGCGACGTTGTACCTTGGCCTGGCTGCCGCCAAGTGGGCGGACAAGATCAAGAACCCGCGCCCGTTGCTCGACAAGCTCGGTGTGAAACCGGGCATGCGCGTGTCGGTGATGGGTGTGGACGATCCGACGTTCCTCTTGCAGCTGGCATCGCGCGACACGGTGGAGGGTGGCGGCGCGCTGGACCTCATATTCTTCGGCACCGAAGATCCCGCCGAACTCGTTAGGCTCGGCAACCTCAAGCGCTTGTTGAAGAGCGATGGCGCGATCTGGGTCGTACATCGCAAAGGCAAAGACGCGACCATCCGGGATGTCGACGTGTTCGAGGCCGCGAAACGCGCCGGGCTCGTCGATAACAAAGTTGTCGCTTTTTCTGCCACGCATACCGCCGAACGCGTGGTCATCCCGGTGAAGGATCGCGTCTAACCGCCAGCCCGCAGACGAGTTCACTCGTCGACCGTTCATCGGTGTGCGATTTGCATGTGCAGAGCGGCGCACCGAGCGACACGCCTAACGCCGCCCGGTCAGACTTTTCGACCCAACAAACGCGGGAGGGGAAATGCAACTCCGAGTTGGAGCGGGTCTCCTACTGGGGATCGCCATTGGTTGTAGCGACCCCGTGAGCAACCCAAACAGCAATCAGGTGGCGTCACTCAATCCGTCGGACGCATCGCTGACGTCCGACAACAGCGACACCCGCGGATCCTTCGGCGCTGCGAACATCGCCGTGCTCGACGATTGCGATCCCAGCGATCCTGCATGGAACCCGACAGGTGGCTGCTCACTGCGAGGCGGGCTCGTCACGGAGGCGGAGTTTGGTCAGTTGCTCGCTTCTCCGCTCTCGCAATCCGTTGTCGGTCATCCGGCGTGGAGAAACGAGCCCTCTTACCTCAAAGTGAGGCCAGGAAAGACTATCCGCGTGGAGAACGAAGGTGGCCGGCTGCACACGTTCACGCACGTAGCCCAGTTCGGCGGCGGGAGGATTCCACCGCTCAACATCGGGTTGACGATGGCGCCGGAGTGTGCGCTGGCGCCGGGCGCGACTGACCCGAACGCGCTGCCGCCTGGCGCGAGCCTCGAGATCAGCAACCTCGCGGCCGGTAACCACCGGTACATGTGCTGTATCCATCCGTGGATGCGCGCGCTGATCAAGGTCGCTCCGGGAACGTAACTCGCGCTCGCCGTGCGCCCGCCTGCGCGTTAGGCGGGCGCACCCCGTGACCACTGCCTGCCGGCGCGGGGCGAACGCCCCCACTAGCGGGGCGAGGATCCAGAAGGCAGTGGCGGCCTAACGATGATGCAGCGTTAGGCCGAGCCCGAGCCGGGAGCGCTGACGCGCGCACCGCGCTACCCTGCACCAGCACAGCAACAAACTCTTCCGTGCTTGGCCGACACGCGTCGCTGCGACGTGCAGCGCCGTGGAGAAATCGTGTAATCGCGCGCCGCGGGCCAACATGCGCGCGCGCAGCCGCAGTGACGCCCGTGCGCATTGCTTCACATGCGACCTTGTAACGGTGCAAGTAACCACTTGCTTTCACTTCCCGTAGGGTCTACACTTCGCGCCCTTCGCACCGCGAATTGACACACATGGCACACCGGCAACGCATCATCGAAGCCGCCGCGCGCATTTACGCGAGCTCGGGCTTCCGCGGCACTACCACCCGCCGCATTGCCGAAGAAGCCGGCGTGAACGAAGTCACGCTTTTCCGCCTCTTCGGCTCCAAGGCTGCTCTCATCGCCGAAGCAATGCGGCATCAGGAGTTCATCGACCCGCACGTCGGTCCGCCGGACCCCTCGCTGACGCCGCTCGCGCAACTCACGAAATCCAACGCGGCGGTCATGCAAAACCTCGCCAAGCACCGGCATCTGATCCGCCAGGGGATGGCCGAGCAGGAGGAGCATCCGGAGCTGTGCAACGAGTTGTGCGGCGAGAAGCGGCTGGCATTCGAGCGGTTCGTCGTGTACGCGCGCGACCTCGCGCGACGCGAGGGGGGTGACCCTAACGCGGATGTACGTACCGCTGCCTCGATGTTGTTCAGCGCGATTTTTCACGACGTCATGGGACGCGACATGGTTCCGGAGACCTTTCCGCCCTTGAATCAGGCCGCGTCGCGCTATGCCAAAGTGTTTCTCCGCAGCATCGGCGTTCCGGCGGCGGGAAAGCGTGCCGCCGTACGCCGCAAGCGCCGGCGCAATCCGAAGCTGAGCGCTGCCTAACGAATCAGCTATCGCGAGTATCCATATGTCTTTCCGCCACTCATTCATTCTCGCCCTGTCTGTCGCCGTCGCCGCACCGTTCGCTGCGTCGGCGCAGCAGGCGCGATCCCTATCGCTCGAGGAAGCCCTGCGGCTGGCAGAATCGCAGAGCGACGCGATCCGCATCGCGCGGGCCGGCGTGACGCGCGCGCGCGGGCAGGAGCTCCAGGCGTTCTCCGCATACCTTCCGCAGGTCGGCGCCTCGCTCGAATACACGCGCACGCTCGCGTCGCAGTTCGAAGCGTTCAGCAGCGGTGGAGCGCCACAGCCGCCGCCGGGGACCCCGCCGCCGCCTAACGACACGACGACCTACTTCACGCCCTGCAGCCGCTACCTCGCACCGGCTGGCGCGAGCGATGTCGAGCGCCTGCGCGCGCTCGAAGTCGCCGCGCGCTGCGCGGCAGCGGGCGGAGGTGGGTTCGGAAACATCGACTTCGAGAGCGTCGGCTTCGGCGCGCGCAACCAGTACACCCTGGGCATTCAAGGGTCTGTCGACTTGTTCACAGGCGGGCGTGCGCAGGCGCAGAACCGTGCCGCCGGCGCGAGCAAACGCGCGGCCGATATCGAGCTGACGAGCCAGCGGGCACTGCTCGCGCTCAACGTCACCGAAGCCTATTTCGACGCTTCGCTCGCCGACCGGCTCGTCGCGATCGCAGAATCGTCGCTGGCGTGGACCGAGCGCGCGTTCAGGCAGACAACGTTAGCGCGACAAGTCGGGAACACTTCGGAGTTCGATCTCCTGCGCGCGCAAGTCACCCGCGACAATCAGCGCCCGGCGCTTATCCAACGCCGCTGGGAACGCGAGCTTGCGTACCTGCGGCTCAAACAGCTGCTCAACATCCCCTTTGAAGCGAGCGTCACCTTGACCACGCTCGTCGACGGCGAGACCGGACTGAGCGCGGTGCGCACGGTCGCTGCCGTTACCGGCGGCGCCGTCGCGGCAAGCGCTGCCCCGGACACGAGCACCGGCAACCGCGCGCCCGTTAGGCAGCTCAACGAAGCGCTGCGCGCGCAGGAGGCGCAGCTCGATGTCACCCGCTCGCAGCAGTGGCCCACGCTTTCAGTATCCACACAATACGCGCGACTCAACTTCGCGCGCGGGGCGCCGAAATTCGACAACCTGCTGACGAACTGGAACGTCACCGTGCGCGCGAGCATGCCGCTGTTCACGGGAGGACGGATCCGCGGCGAGTCCATGATCAGCCGCGCCGCGGTCCAGGAAAGCGAAGCGCGCCTCGATCAGACGCGCAAGCTCGCGGCTCTCGATGCACGGCAAAGCCTGGCGCAGTTGGAGCAGGCCGAAGCGACGCTCAGTGCGAATCAGGGGACGACCGAACAAGCGCTGAAGGCATACCGTATCGCCGAAGTGCGTTTCAGCGAAGGGATCTCCACGCAACTGGAGCTTTCCGAATCGCGCCTGTTACTCGAACAAGCGCAGGCGAACCGCGCGCTCGCCGCCCGGAACGCTCAGGTAGCAAGGGTCCGCGTGGCACTCCTGCGCGACCTCCCGTTAGGTGCGATTGGCGGACCGTTCGGGGCACCGGCGCCGTCGCCCGGCCCCGCCCCTGCCGGCGGGGGCGGTGGTTTCGCCCCCGGCGGGATTCAGCAGCGGCCAACCCGGCCCCCACAAACCGCCGCCACGTCCGTCGGCTCAGGCCAGTAACCCGTTCGCTCACGACAATGACCAACCTAACGAGCATCTCACGCAGCGCAGTCGCCTCGGCCATGATCCCGCTGGTCTTCGCTGCCTGTGGGAAAAACACAAACGACGCGCAGGCAGAGGCGACGCCGCCGACGGTGACAATTGGTCCGGAGGCAATCGCAGTCGTTACGAAGGAGCGCATCGCCACCGGTCCCGCAGTATCCGGGACGCTGACTGCCGAGCGTGAAGCCAATGTGCGGGCGGAAGTCGGCGGCACTGTCATCTCGACCCATGCCGAAGAAGGGTCGCGGGTCGGGGCCGGAACGCTCATCGTGCGTCTCGACGATCGTACGGCGCAGGATCAGTTCCTGTCCGCCCGTTCCGCGCACACAGTCGCCAAGAATGCAGCCGACCTGGCCGCGCGGGAGCTCGCGCGTTTCGAGCGGCTGGCGACCGAAGGAGCAATCTCCCAGCGGGAGCTCGAGCTGGCGCGGCAAAACAACGAGTCCGCGCAGTCGGTCCTGGCCGACGCCCGTGCGCGCCTAACGTTCGCCCAGGATCAGCTCAACGACGCGCACGTGCGGTCGCCGCTGGCCGGCGTTGTGAGCGAGCGGAACGTCTCCGCCGGTGATGTCGTCACGCCGGGCAGCGAGCTGTTTACCGTGGTCGATCCGCGCTCCATGCGGTACGAGGCCAGTGTACCCGCGAACCAGCTCGCCGCGGTGCGCGTCGGTGCGCCGGTGTCGTTCGCAGCGTCGGGCTATCCGGGGCGCACGTTTGAAGGGCGCATCACACGCGTGAACCCCACGGCCGATCAGGCGACCGGGCAGGTGCGCATCACGATCTCGGTGCCTAACGCCGGAAACCTCGTGGCAGGGCTCTTCGCTGAAGGACGCGTGGCGTCGGAGAGTCACGATGGCTACACGGTGCCGGAGAACGCAGTGGACCAGCGTGCAATCAAGCCGACGGTCGTGCGGCTCAAGGCGGGTCGTGCGGAGCGTGTCGAGGTCGAGCTGGGGATCCGTGACGTGGAGCGTGGTCGTGTCGAGATCACGAAAGGTCTCACTGCAGGTGACACACTGCTCGTCGGCGCGGCTGTTGGAATCAGCCCCGGGACACCGGTGCGGGTCAGCGCGCCGAGTGATCAAGCGGCGAAAAAATAGGTCAATGGTCAAAGGTCAAGGGTCAGAGCGGCCTAACGACTAAGAGCTAACGACTAACGACTCCGAGACATGTTCATTTCAGATTTCGCGATTAAGCGTCCAATTGTGACCGTGACGACGATGCTCGCGCTCGTCGTGTTCGGTCTCTTCGCGCTTTTCAGCCTTCGCACTGACGAATTCCCCGATGTGCAGGAGCCGATCGTCGTTACGTCGATCATCTATCCCGGCGCATCGCCGGACGTCGCCGCGCGCGAAGTCGTGGATCCGATCGAGGAGGCGATCTCGGGAATCTCCGGCGTCCGCGAGGTCCGCTCAACGGCGAGCGACGGCTACGCCGTCATCACGACCGAGTTCGACTTCTCCAAGGACATCGGCGATGCGACACAGGAGATCCGCGACAAGATCTCCGAAATCCGTGACGACCTGCCGCCGGAGATCGAGGAGCCCATCCTCTCGAAGTTCAGCGAGACCGATTGGCCGATCGTGTCGATCGCGTTCTCGTCGAGCGTTCTCAACTCCGCCGAGCTGACGCGATTGATCGATCCAGAGATTACGCGCGAGATCCGGTCGATCTCGGGCGTCGCCGCGGTCACACTGTCCGGCGGCATTCAACGCGAGCTTACCGTGGAGCTGCAACCGGCCGCGCTGCAGGCCGCGGGCGTGAGCGTCGGTGAAGTCGTGCAGGCGCTCCAGGCGCAGAACCTCGCCGCGCCCGTGGGGCGGGTGAATAGCGCGCTGGAGGAGCGAACCATCCGCCTCAAGGGAAAGCTGCTGTCGCCTGACGAGTTCACCCAGCTCGTAGTCTCCGAGCGCAACGGCCGCATCGTTAGGCTCGGTCAGGTCGCCGGGGTGAAGGACGGCACCGAAGAAGCCCGCACGATGGCGCTCTTCAATGGCCGGGAAGCCGTAGGTGTCGATATCCGCAAGTCCAAAGGCTACAGCACGCCCGAGATTGCGTCGGCGATTCTGGAGCGAGTGAATGCGGTGATTCCGCGACTGCCGTCCACGGTCAAGATGGACGTCGTCCAGGATGCGGGTGAGCGCGTCACGCGCTCGGTGGGCGACGTGAAAGTGACCCTCTTCGAGGGCGCGCTGCTGACCGTGCTCGTCGTCTTCCTCTTCCTCAACTCCTGGCGCTCAACGGTGATCACCGGTCTGGCGCTGCCGGTGTCTGTGTTGGCGTCGTTCATCGCGGTCAAGTGGTTCGGCTTCACGCTGAACACGATGTCCCTCATGGGTCTCTCACTGGCGATCGGTATCCTCATCGATGACGCGATCGTCGTGCGGGAGAACATCGTTAGGCACATCGAACGCGGCAAAGACCACTTCACGGCGTCGCGCGAGGGGACCGACGAGATCGGCCTGGCGGTCACCGCGACGACCTTCTCTATCGTCGCGGTGTTTGTCCCGATCGGCTTCATCGGTGGAATCGGCGGTCAGTGGTTCAAACCGTTCGCGCTCACGATCGCCTGCTCCGTGCTCGTTTCGCTCTTCGTATCGTTTTCGCTGGACCCCATGCTCTCGGCATACTGGGCCGATCCTCAGGTCGAAGCACACGAGCGGCGTAATCCAATCGCGCGGGCGTTGGACAGGTTCAACAACTGGTTCAATCGTCAGGCAGAGAACTACAAGAAGGTGATCGGGTGGGCACTCGATCACCGTTGGTCAATGGTCGGCCTCGCGCTCCTTTCATTCGTCGGGGCCATCATGCTGCAGGCGATGTTCGGTGGTGGCGGCTTCGTCCCCGACATGGACAACTCGGAGCTCTTCATCAGAGTCGAGACGCCGCCAGGGTCGAACATGGAGTACACGCGCCTCAAGGCTGAAGAAGCGGCGCGCATGGCGCGTGCGCACGACAAGCTCGTGAAATATTCGTATACGACGATCGGCGGTCAGGGCGGACAAGTCGATGAAGCGCTGATCTACGTGAAGATGTTCCCGAAAGCGGAGCGTGATACGCTCGCGCTTGATTTCGCCACCGGGATGCGGCGGGAAGTGGCGGCAATCGGTGGTGCGACCGTCTCGGTTTTTGCGAGCGGTTGGGGCGGCGGGATCAAGACCATTCAAAAACAAGTGCGCGGTGACGACCCCACGACCCTCGCGCGCCTCGCCGACACGGTCGCCGCGATCGTGCGCCGCACGCCCGGCGCGGTGGACGTCGGTCTGTCGACAAAAGGCCAGCGCCCCGAGCTCAACGTAGAGATAAATCGGTCGCTGGCGGGCTCGTTAGGCGTCACCGTTGGGCAAGTTGCGCAGGCTCTGTATCCGGCGTTCGCAGGCCTCGACGTCGGCGATTGGGTCGACCCGCAGGGCGAGACCCGGGATGTCGTGGTGCGGCTGGCACCCGAGGCACGTCGCCGTGCCGCCGATCTGGAACAGCTGCCGCTCGTCATCGTGGGTCCCAACGGCCCGACGATGCTGCCGCTCGGCCAGATCGCTCGCGTCAGTCAAAGCATCGGCCCCGCGCAAATCGAGCACCTGGATCGCGATCCGGTTGTTTCCGTACAGGCCAATACCGAGGGACGCTCACTCAACGAGGTGCTGGCGGACATCGATGGGGAGCTGGAGAAGCTGACGCTGCCGCCGGGCTATCGCATCTCGTCAGGTGGGGAAGCGGCGGACCAGGCCGAAGTCTTCGGTCAGATCTTCATCGCGTTAGGCTCGGCGATCATGCTCATGTATCTGATCCTGGTGATCCAGTTCGGCTCATTCATGGATCCGATCGCGATTCTCATGTCGTTGCCGCTGTCGCTCATTGGCGTGGTGCTCGCGCTGCTCATAACCGGCGACACGCTCAACATCATGAGCATGATCGGGGTCATCCTCTTGTTCGGGATTGTGGCGAAGAATGCCATCTTGCTCATCGACTTCGCCAAATGGGCACGGGAAAAGGATGGCCTGCCGCTCCGCGAAGCGCTCATCGAGGCGGGCGCGATCCGCTTGCGTCCAATTCTCATGACGACATGCGCGCTTATCGCGGGCATGATGCCGATCGCCCTGGGTTTGGGTGAAGGCGCAGATTTCCGCGCACCGTTAGGCAGAGCCGTTATCGGCGGTGTCATCACGTCGACGATATTGACCCTCGTCGTTATTCCCACGTTCTACGAGATCCTGGACGAATGGCGTCAAGCGATCTCCCGCCGCTTCGGCGTGCGAGTCGCGCAGAAGACAGGCGAACACCGGGTGCCCGCCGGGCTGGCGCCTGAGGTGGGTGACTAACTCGGGCCTAGTTCTTAGGCTCTTAGCTCTTAGGTCTTAGGTTTTAGGTCTTAGGTCTTAGCAAAAGAGCTAAGAGCTAAGACCTAAAAGCTAAGACCTAAGAGCTAAGGACCTCAATCGGCCCGCTGGCGGCGTCGCAGGTCGACGGTGGCCTGCTGGACTCTGCCAGCGTATTCGCGAGCTATCTCGTTCGGGCGCCGCTCCGGAAGGACGAAGGCGGGATCTTGCGGCTCATCGGCCCCGATGCGGTTGACCATGAGGTCGCCGCCTAACGCCTCGACGGCGCGCTCGAACTGCTCGATGGTCTCGAGCAGGTCGGCGATTTCCTGGTCGGAATCGCTCGGTGGGACTTCGATACCTCGGTCGCGCAACCGATCGATCGCCTCACGCCGCGCGTTGTGTTGCTCCTCGACGCGATGCGGTTCGAGCATGCGCTCGTGCTCTTCGTAGCTCTCGGACACGTCCGTTATCTCCGCGTTGAGTGCGCGCGCGCCGACGCGCGCTTGTGACTGTGAGTCGGAGTTAGGCGGTCGTTCGACCTGCTTTCGTCCTGAGCCTCTCGAACCGCAAAATGTGCACCCACAAGCCTACTGCTTTGCTGAGCTCGCGGGCGGAGCGCCCGGCACGGGGGCGGAACTATTGGCCATGTCGCGCACGATCTTCCACGAACCGTCGGCCTGTCGCTGCCACACATTGAGGTACCTGCCACTATCAGCAGCTGCCTGACCGAACATTTTCCCGCTGAAGTAATACCACCCAGTTTCAACGGCGATGTCGCCACCCGCCAGCAAACCGTCACGCCGCGCCGCGATGGAGTCGGGCTCGATGCTGGCAAACCATTGTTTGTTGTATTCGGTGATTGCGGCCTTCCCCTGCAACGGCTGCGCGTTAGGCGAGTAGCTCACCGCATCGTCCGCGTAGAACGCCATGACTGGGGAGGGATCTTTCGCCTTCATGGCAGACACGAATGTCGTCATCACCGAGTCGAGATACGCTTCACTCGGTCCCGCAGCCGTTTGTGTGTCTTCGGGCTGCTCGCTGGCCATACAGCCCACGAGCGCGAGAGCGCTGAACAGCAGGAACTGACGATGCCGCCGCATGAAAGAGTCTCCTGAAGGCAGTGGTTGAGGCCGTACGCTAGCAACCTCGGTTGCGTATTGCTAGCGATGCACTGTCACTCCCTGAGACACTGTGGCCTCGCGCAGCAACTGCCATGCGACAGTGACGTGTTCACGCTCCGTGCGCAGGTTGCCGATCGCGAGCCTCAGGGTGAATCTGCCATTCAACTTCGTGTGCGAAAGGAAGACGCGACCACTCGCATTGACCCGATCGAGGATCGCCTGGTTCATGCGATTGAGCTCAGCCTCATCGACTCCCGGGGGTGCGTAGCGGAAGCAGACGAGGGAGAATGGCACTGGAGCCATCAACTCCCACGCCGCATCATCCTCGATCCACGTTGCAAACTCGCGCGCCAAAGCCATATGCCCGCGCAGACGCTCCGCGAGTCCCTCGACGCCAAAGGCACGGATCACCATCCACAACTTGAGCGCTCGAAACCGGCGTCCAAGCTGCACTCCATAATCCATCAAGTTGATGGCCTGATCCTGCTCGGCGGTCGTTAGGTATTCCGGCACGAGGGCGAAGGCGCGCTTGAGTACATCGGGCCGACGCGTGTATAGCGCGGAGATGTCGACCGGCGTGAAAAGCCACTTGTGCGGGTTGACGACGACAGAGTCGGCGTGATCGACTCCACGCAGGATATCACGCCGCTCGGGGACGATGGCCGCGACGCCGGCGTATGACGCATCGACGTGCAACCACAACGATTCACGCGAACAGATCGCGGCGATTTCGGGAACCGGGTCGATACTGGTTGTGCCGGTGGTGCCCACGGTGGCGACGACGGCGAGGGGAAGCATCCCTTGCGCGCGGTCGTCGGCGATTGCGCGTCGCAGCTCTTCACTCCGCATCTCGAACTGGTCGTTTCCGCGAATAGAAACGAGGTTCTCATGACCGAAGCCTAACGCCATCACCGACTTGTCCACGGAAGAATGCGCGTGTTCCGAGGCGTAGATGCGAAGCCTTGGCAGGTCGCTCCGGCCAGCCATGCCGCGTGCTCTGATCTCCAGCTCGGGTTTTGCCTCGCGAGCTGCCGCGAGCGCGAGAAGCGTTCCGATCGACGCTGTGTCGTTGATGACTCCAAACCAGCCCGCTTCGAGTCCCAACATCTGCCGCAGCCAATCGAGAGCGCGCTGTTCCAGCTCCGTTGCGGACGGGCCGGTTTTCCATAACATCGCATTGATGTCGAGCGCCGCGGTCAAATATTCGGCGAGGATGCCGGGAGCCGATGCGGAAATTGCGAAATAGGCGAAGAAGCCAGGGTGATTCCAGTGCGTGACGCCCGGCAGGATGACCGATTCGAAATCATCGATGATCGCGTCGAGCGACTCGGCCTGTGCGGGCGGATGCAGGGGCAAAGCCGCGGCGACATCGCCCGGGCGCACCGGCGCGACGACGGGGTAGCGTTCGGGACGCTCCAGGTATGCCGCGATCCAGTTCGTTAGGCGCTCGGCGGCGCGTCTGAACTCGGCGACGGGGAGGTCGTGCGCCACGTTCGCGTTAGGCCGCAGCCGGCTCGTCCACGCACGGCTGGCCCGGCACGCGCGACGGTGGAGCTGGCGTGCTGCTCACGATGAGCGCCACAGCCACGATGATGATCGCGAACGCGGCGAAGGTGCGCGGCCCCAACCGTTCATCGTACAACAGCCACCCGATGACGGCGGCGATGGCGGGATTCACGAACGCGTAGCTGCCAGCCGTCGCCGGCGACGAATGACTCAACAAATAGATATAGGCGCTGAAGCCCACGATCGAGCCGAAGAATATCAGGAAGGCGAAGGCTTGCCACCACGCGGTGGAGAACTGTCCGGGGTTCACGCCGCGAAACTGTCCCAACACGATGGCGATCGGGGTAATGGCCAGCCCGCCGGAAAGCATTTGCGAGGCAGTGAGCATGAACGGTGAATCCGGCCGCGCTGCGTTGCGCGCATAGATGGATCCGCCGGCCCACGCGATCGTCCCGAGCAGGATCAACAGGGCACCTAACGGATTGAAGCTGCGCGCAGTGCCATTTCGGGCGCTCATGAGCACGCCGATTCCTATGATGCCTAACACGAGCCCTGCGATGACGCGGGGGCTCGGGCGGCGTCCCTCCGGCCGCATCCAATCGAACAATACGAGAAAGGCCGGGGTCATGGCCACGAGCACCGCGGCGATGCCTAACGGGAGGAGGTGCACCGCCCATGCGACGAACGCATTGCCGAGACACAGAAAAAGCCCCGACAGCGCTGCCGCTTTCCACTGGGGAGTACTCGGGGCGGGCACCCCGCGCCACCGCAGCCACGCATAAAGCAACGCGCCAGCCAGAACGAAACGAGCAGCCGCCAACGCAAACGACTGTAGGTCGGCGACCGCCACGCGGTTCGCGAGGTACGTGACGCCCCACACGATGTACAGCGCGATGGACGCGAAGACGACACTGCCGCGCGAAGCTCGCGTCGCGCTCATTGCCATCGGAAGGTGCGCAATGCCGCCACGAACGGCAGTGTGAACCAGATGGCCAGGATCAACAACTCCGGGCCGACCGCGCTCCATTCGCCGCCTTGCAACATGTTGGCGCGAAACGCATCGACGGCTGCTGTGAGCGGCAGCGATTGAATGAACGGTTGCACAGCATCGGGGAAGTTGCTCGCCGAGAAGAAGACACCGGACCCCACCCACATCGGCAGCATAACGATGTTCATGAGCCCCGAAGCGCCTTCGATTGTCTTGGCGCGCGCCGCGATCAAGAGTCCGATGCCGCCAAACGCCAGGGCGGCCGTCACGGCGACGAGCGCGAGCTGCCATAACGCACCACGGAGCGGGACGTCGAAAACCGTCGCGGCGAAGGCCGTGATGACGCCAACCTCCACGACCATTAACGTTAGGCGCATCAGCAGGAACGACATGAGATAGTGCGGCCGCCGCATCGGGGTCGCCACGAAGCGCTTGAGCAGCCGCTTGCGGCGCGCATCCACGATGGCGAACCCGATCCCCCAGACGCTGCTCCCCATGATGTTCATGCCGAGCAGGCCGGGCACGACGAAGTCGATGTAGCGCGATCCGCGCTCGGAGATGTGAGCATCTCGCACAGGAACGGCACGGACCGCGCCCGCATTGCGCTGCAGCACGCGGTCCACGATGAGCTGGCCGCTGCGCGCTTCGCCGCGCGCAGGATCGTAGCGGTACTCCACGGTATCACCCGGCCCGGGCGCGATCAGCAACGCAATCTCGCCCACGCGCAG
The DNA here is from genome assembly GCA_035253645.1 of Gemmatimonadaceae bacterium. Taxonomy (GTDB): domain Bacteria; phylum Gemmatimonadota; class Gemmatimonadetes; order Gemmatimonadales; family Gemmatimonadaceae; genus DASYRX01. The sequence goes on from DATFBW010000205.1 coordinate 46,069, forward strand.
CGCGCGCGCCGCGGCCGAGTCATCGAGCACCTGGATCGTTACGCTGGAATCGCCGCGCAACAGGGCCTCCATCTGCGCGCGGCGCGGAGACTCGAGCACTCCCACCTTGACGTTGTCCGCGGGCCGTGAGCGGAAAGCGAGCCCAAGGCCGGCCGCCAGCAGGATGGGGAAGATGAACGTCCAAAACACCGCTTCGGGCTCGCGCAGGAACTCACGAAAGCGGGCGAGCGTGAGCTCGATGATGGGGTGTCGCACGTTAGGCGCCGTCACGCAGCGTCCTCCCCGTCAACGACACGAACACGTCATCGAGCGTGGGCGAGTGCGTGCGGAGCTCCGTCAAGCCGAGCTGCGAGCGTTCGATGTATGCCAGCAGAGCGGGCACGGCTTCGTGCGTCGCCGCGACTTCCAATGTCCAGGTACCGCCCGCTCCCCGCGCGCCACGCACACCGGTAAGGGTGGTGAGGTCGGCGAGGTCCGGCTCCGCGCCGTCGCGCAGCGCGAACTCGACAACCTGTTCGGCGCCTAACGACTGAATCAGCTCGCGCGGCGTTCCCAGCGCGATGACACGTCCGTGATCCACGATCGCCACGCGATCGCACAACCGCTCGGCTTCATCCATGTAGTGCGTCGTGAGCAGCGCCGTGCCGCCCCCGCGGCGGAATTGATCCACGATATCCCAGAGCTGGCGCCGCGACTGCGGATCGAGCCCCGTGGTCGGTTCGTCCAGAAAGAGAAGATCGGGATCACCGACGAGCGCACACGCGATCGAGAGACGCTGCTTCTGGCCACCCGACAACGTGTTCACGCGCGCGCTCTTTTTCTCCTCCAGCTGCACGAGAGTGACGACGTCGTCGGGCGACGGCCCCTCAGCATAAAAGGACCGGAACAGACTTATCGTCTCGCGCACCGTCAACTTCTCGGCGAACTGCGTTTCCTGGAGCTGCACGCCGAGGCGTTCGCGGAGTTGCGCGCGATCGCGTTCCCACGTTCGACCGAGCACCGTGACTTCGCCGCTATCAGGAACCAGCAGCCCTTCGCAGATCTCGATCGTCGTCGTCTTGCCGGCCCCGTTAGGTCCGAGCAGGCCAAAACACTCGCCCTTTCTGACATCGAGGTCGAGGCCATTGACGGCGACTACGGAGCCATATGTTTTGCGGAGCGCGCGCACCGAAAGCGCGACGGAATCTGCCGGCGGCACAGGCGGTGAAATAGACCAAGGCGTGGGCGTCAGGGGAAGCTGCGTGCATCCGTCGTTCTCAAACTGCTGCGGCCGCCGGCTGATAGGTGCCGGGTGGGATGCGAGCTGCAATCGACAAGCGGTTCCAGGAGTTGATCGCAGCGACCACGAGAGTCAGATCGGCGAGCTCTTTCTCACTGAAGTGGTGACGCACCACCTCGTAAACCTCATCGGCCACATGGTCGGTGCTAATCGCGGTCACGGCCTCCGTCCACGTCAGCGCTGCGCGTTCGCGCTCCGTGTACCACGAGCACTCACGCCACGCGCCTAGCGAGTAAAGGCGCTGTTCGGTCTCGCCGAGCGCGCGGAGATCTTTCCAGTGCATATCCAGGCAGTAGGCGCAGCCGTTGATCTGCGACGCGCGCAGTTGCACGAGGAACACGAGTGAACGTTCGAGCCCCGAGGTTAGGACGTACCGATCCAATGCGTCCATCGCGTCGTAGACGCCGGGCGCTGCTTTGGCGTAGTTGAAGCGCCGGTTCATCGATCCTGTTTGTGGCTTGAGTCAGGTACCGTGAGAGGCGTCTCGCGGTCACACAAGAAGTTGACGATGAAGGTCGCCGGTTCCGTATCGCTGGCGTTGGCCGAGGCTCTGTGCAAGTCGTTAGGCCGTTCGAAGAACGTATCTCCGCGCTTGTACACCGAGTCCGGCTTGCCCTCGAACCCCATGCGCATCGCGCCTGACACGACGTAGCCGATTACGGCACACGGATGCCGGTGGGGCGTCGATCTTCCGCCGGGGGGATACGTGACCTCCACGAGCCTTGCCGTAAGCTTGTTGCCATCCAGCGGTGGCACCGCCTGTGACAGCAGCATGCGCGCTTGCGCGCCGCGTGCTTGTGCGACGATGTCCACGCCGACCAGGAGGCCGGCGGCCAATCCGATTGCCCAGTTGAGTCGCGTCATTTCGCGTGCTCCATTCAGCGGTTTTCCCTGTACGGGTTGACGATGCTGCCAAGTGGCCTTATCCAACAGGGCCACTTTACGACAATTCACTGGACCACTTCAATGTCGCGTCGCCAAGCTCTCTCGCGATCTCTGCCGCCGCGTGAAGAAGGCATCAGTGCACATCGCTGGCTCTGCGGCGTACTTCGCGCCGAAATACTCGAAGGCCGGTTGCGACCAAAGACGCGACTTCCCGCGACGCGTACATTGGCGCGGGAGTATCGCCTGTCGCGCGGCACAGTGGTCACTGCGTTCGATCAGCTGCGCGCCGAAGGATACATCCGTGGTGTTCACGGATCCGGGACGTACGTGAATGATGTGCTGCCTGACGAGTTGCTGCAGGTGGCACGTGCTCGCCCCGCGCAACCGTTCAAACAAACGGTCACGCGGCGGCGCTTGGCGGATGTCGCACGTCGCGTCGTTCCTCTTCCGGATTTCGAGCAAACAGCGCCACGTGCCTTTCGCGCCAACCAGCCGGCTGTGGACCTCTTCCCGACGACGCTGTGGGCGCAAGTTGCGTCGCGTCGCTTACGCCGCGCTTCGATGCGCACGCTCATCGGCGGCGATGCGCTCGGCTACTCTCCCCTGAAGGAGGCGATCGCGGATTACGTGACGACGTCGCGCGGCGTCCGGTGCGAGGCGAACCAGGTCGCGATCATCTCGGGAGTTCAGGAAGCGCTGGACCTCACGGCGCGCCTCGTGCTGAACGCAGGGGATGCGGTGTGCATCGAGGAACCGGGGTACATCGGCGCGGCGCTGGTATTTGCGGCGTTGGGCGCCAAGGTCGTCCGGCTTCCGCTGGATGCGCAAGGAATGGTTTTGCCGCGCACGAATCACCGAAGTATCAAGCTCGCCTATGTGACACCGGCACATCAGTTCCCGACGGGCACTGCGATGAGCCTAACGCGACGTCTGGAGTTGCTCGAATGGGCATCTCGCGCGCACGCGTTGATTTTCGAGGATGACTACGACAGCGAGTTTCGCTACTCCGGAGCACCCCTGCCCGCATTGCAGGGACTCGATAGGCGCGGCAGCGTGATCTTCGCGGGGAGCTTCAGCAAAGTGCTGTTCCCGTCGCTGCGGCTCGGCTACCTGGTTCTGCCAGCCGATCTCGTGGATCGGTTCGCCGCGCTCAAGTCCATCACGAGCCGTCATGCGCCTATGCTCGATCAGGCCATCCTCTGTGACTTCATGACCGAGGGTCATTTTGGGCGCCATATCCGGCGCATGCGTGAAGCGTACGCTGAGCGGCTCGGAGTTTTGCTCGCGTGCGCGCGCGAGCGCCTAACGGGGCTTCTCGAGATCTCCGATGTCGAAGCGGGGCTGCAAACCGTGGGTTGGCTCGCCCGCGGAATCAGCGGCACAAGTGCCGCGCGTGCGGCCGCTACGCGGAGTGTGGAGATCACGCCATTGAGTCGCTACGGACGCGTGCGCGACGGGCGCGAGGGCGTTCATCTGGGGTTCGCGGCTGTCGACCCAGCCGAGATCCGGCGCGGGGTCTCAGAACTGGCTGCTGCTCTCGAGAGCGCGAATCGACGTGGTCGGTAAACGCGCAAGCGAAGGGGCCGTAAGCTCTTGGGCTGGCAGCGCTGTTCGGCGCGTATCGAATCATCTGCGCGCTGGCGGCAACGACGCGCGGGGAAGTAGCGACTAACCTGCACGAAACCTTCATTTAGGAGCGGCGTACGAGGGTCGTTCGTCCGCTTTCCTCCGGCTGCATGCATCTCCTCCTCGCCCTACTGGTCGTCGCGCAACAAGGCTCCGTTACAATCGGCGCCGGTCGTCCCAAGAGCGATAGCGCGCGACGCGCTCTCCGTGACAGCATCCGTACGAGCGTCATGGTCGCGCGGGAGATCGACCGGCGAGCACGCAACCGTGAAGCGCGCCGGATACCACTGACGCCCGACCTGGAACGGACCGCTTTCAAGGACGGCCAAGCGCGTCAGCTGCTCCTCGACGCGCGCGCGGCGCGACTCCGCCAGGACTCTTCGCTTCTGTCCTACGACGCCACCACGCACCAACGCATGTCGGTTGGAATCGGTCTGCGCGCCATCGGCCGCAACCGCACGCTCTTTCGATCGGAGACGGTTACGCGCGTACGGTGGTCGCGCGACAAAGGTGTGTGGGTGGATCTCAAGGGCCAGCGCATGGCGCTCCCTTTCCGCGGGGATGACGTGGAGGGTGAGGTCGACCTCGAAGAAGCGGCGCCGATACCATACTTCCCGGGGCGCGACGCGCTCTGGATCGGCGCGGACAACGGCCTAACGAGAGCCGAAGTCAACGACCGCGAGCTCGTGCATCCGCTCGCATTGGGCTCCGAAGCGTATTACACGTACGCGACCGGCGATTCACTGACGCTGACGCTGTCCGACGGGAAGGTCATTCGGCTGCGTGAGCTGCGCATCGAGCCGCGGCGCCCGGAGTGGAAGCTGTCGGTCGGCTCCTTCTGGTTCGATGCCACGACGGGCCAACTCGTTAGGGCCGCGTACCGGCTCGCGGTGCCCATCGACATCTGGACGGTCGCTCGCGAAGAAGCCCGAGCCGAAGGGCAACGCGATCCCGATGACGAGGTGCCGATCTGGGTGAAGCCGCTCATCTCGCCGATGCGCGCGAGCCTCGAGGCCGTGACGATCGAATACGGTCTCTTCGGTGGCCGCTTCTGGCTCCCTCGTACGCAATTCGCGGAGGCCTTCGCGCAGGTGAGCTTCATGCGCGTTCCTGTGAAGATCGAGGAGCGCTTCAAGTATCTGGATGTGAACGGCGTCGATAGCATGCCGGCGGTCCCCGCACGCCCGAGGTCGTTGGTGGACTCGCTGTTCCCTAACGATTCCACGCCGTGGCGCGAGCTGAGCGAGGACGAGCGCAAGCGGCGAAACGCGATCATCGGCGAGGCGGCGCGCGAGCGTGTCCGTCAACGCAACGCCAGGCGCGAGGAGGAATGCAGCGCGAGCGGAACGTATACGCGGCTGGAAGGGCGCGCCGAAGGACAGCTCACCGTGGCGACGCGGGTACCGTGCGATTCGACGGTGCTGCTCAAGGCTCCAGAGTTCACCACGTCCATCTGGGATGAAGGCGAAGAGCTGTTCGGCATCCGCGAACGCGAGGAGCTGGTCCGCTCACTCGGCTTCGGGCTGCAGTCGGGCTGGGCGCCGCAGCCGCCGATATTGCGCTATGGACTGGAAGTTACGCGCTACAACCGCGTGGAAGGGTTGGCTACGGGGTTAGGCGTTAGGCAGGAGTTGGGACAGGGGTACAGTCTGAATGGGCTGGTCCGCTACGGATTCGCCGACAGCAAGGTGACCGGAGAGGCGGGGGTCGAACGCTCGAATGGCCGCCGCACATGGCACCTGAATGGATATCATCGGTTGATGGCCGCAACGGACTGGGGCTCGCCACTGACGTTCGGCAGTTCGTTAGGCGCCCTGCTGTTCGGCGTCGACGACGGCGCCTATTACCGCGCCGGCGGAGTGGAGCTCGCCGTAGAGCCGGCGCGTGGCGGAGGATCGGGCATCCGCTTCTTCGCGGAGCGGCATCGCGCGGCACAGCGCGAGACGCATGCGTCGTTGGCGTATGTGGTGAACGACGTCAAGTTCCAGGAGAACATCGCCGCCACCCCCGGCGACTTTTATGGAGCCGCTGCGCGTTTTCTGCAATCGTACGGCCTGGATCCAATGGGATGGCGCTCGCAAGTGGATCTCCGCGCCGAGGCCGCATTCGGCGATTCCACGTACCAGCGCATCGCGGCGGATTTCAGCGTGACGCGCCCACTCGGCAGCAAGGTCGCCGCGTCGATAAGCGCCGGAGCAGGAAGCGTGTTCGGCGAGGTGCCTATTCATCGCCGCTTCTTTATAGGCGGCGCGCATACCGTACGCGGTCAGTCGCTCGACCTAACGGGTGGCGAGAGTTACTGGCTCGCGCGCGGTGAGCTTGGTTTGACCAACCTCTTCGCGCGACCTGTTGTGTTCGCGGATTTGGGTTGGACCGGCCCGCGCGATATGTGGACGAAACCAGGGCGGCCGATGAGCGGTTTAGGCGCCGGTTTGAGCTTCGTGGATGGATTGTTCCGCTTCGATCTCGCGCGTGGCGTGTATCCGCGCGAGCGGTGGCGTTTCTACGGGTACCTCGAAGCGAAGTTTTAGAACAGCAGGGGCGAGGAGCGAAGGGCGAAGAGCGGCTTGCCGCCTAACTCCATGTGCATGACCTTTGCTGCCGACCCTTTCGGAGCTCAGGCACAATGTGGCAGGAGTTCAAGGCGTTTCTGATCAAGGACAACGTGATCGGTTTGGCGATTGCCGTGATCATCGGGTTGACGTTGAACAAGCTCGTGACTTCGGTCGTGGATGATCTCGTTATGCCACTGATCGCACAGGTCCTGCCGGCCGGCGGGTGGCAGCAATGGGCCGTTGCGCTGCCTCGGGAAGGCACCGCGCTCAAGATCGGGAACTTTCTCGCGGCGCTCATCAACTTCTTCGTGATCGGCTTTGTGTGTTGGCGGATCGCCAAGATGTTCGTCAGGCCGGCGCCGGCTAAATAGAGCGACTACTACAACGGGCAAGCTCAACAGCTGCGCCGCGGACAACATGTTGGGGGCGATAACGTCGTTCAAGTCCGCGTCGATCCGCGGCGCCGCTGTTCGAGCCAGGAGAGTGCCGAAGGGTCAAAGCTCCACCGCAGCCTAACGCTAGCGCAACGCACTTGCTGTTAAACGCGTAGCGTCCCTTCCATCACCAACACCGAATTACCTCCCACGCGCAGGGCGGTGATCTTGCCTTCCTCGAGGTCGGCTTCGACGTCGAGGATGCTCGGGCGGCCCATCTCGAAGCCCTGCTCGACGACCCAACGCAACGTGCCGTTGCGCTCGTTGGCGCGCATGGCGAGGTAACCGCCTAACGCGGTGCACGCGCTCCCCGTGGCCGGATCTTCCGGCACGTTGGCGCCAGGACCGAACATCCGCGCGTGGACATCGGAGGACGGGAGCTGGGCATCGAGCGAAAACACGAAAATCATGTCGGCAAACTGACCCTTGAGCGCGCGCTCCCAGCGATCCAGGTTGAGCCGCGCGCGGGCGACGGCATGCCGATCGCGCAACGGGACGTACACGAACGGCAGGCCGCACGAGACACTTTGCGGATGGAACGCGCCGGTGAGGATATCGTCCTCCTCCAGCGACAGCATCGCCGCGAGGTCCGCGTTAGGCGGCAGGGCTGGCCCGATCTCGGGCATCCTGGCCGCGGATAACTGGCAAAAAACCGGCGCCCCGTCTTGCGCCACGATCTTCACGGGCACGAGGCCCACACCTTCCTCGAAGGTGATGCGGGTTTCGTCCGCCGTCAGCGGGACGTCGCCAGTAGCGGCGAGCACGTGCGCCGTTCCGACTGTCGGATGCCCGGCGAACGGAATCTCGCCGCCAGGAGTGAAGATGCGCAGCTTGCGGGTATTGAACGGCCGCTCCGGCGGGTAGACGAAAACCGTCTCGGAGTAGTTGAACTCGCGCGTAATCGGGAGCAGCCGATCTTCGGGGATCGATTCCGCGTTAGGCAGGACGGCCAATGGGTTGCCGCCGAAGATGGAATCGGTAAAGACGTCGGCGGTGATGTAGCGCAGTTCCATAGGTCAACAAAACCGGGTCGACGGGCAAAGGTCAAAGGTCAAGGCAAACTCTGACCCCACGTTGACCTTTGACCTCATTCCGCGCCCATGAAGGGATACCGATAGTCCGTCGGCGGAACGAACGTCTCCTTGATCGTCCGCGGGCTCACCCAGCGCATCAGGTTGAACTTGGAACCGGCCTTGTCGTTCGTGCCCGACGCGCGGGCACCACCAAACGGTTGTTGGCCGACGACCGCGCCAGTCGGTTTGTCGTTGATGTAGAAATTCCCCGCTGCGTTACGGAGACCGAGCAAAGCCTCGCGCACGGCGTTTCTGTCGTTCGAGAAAACAGCACCCGTTAGGGCATACGGCGATGTCTCGTCGACGACGCGCAAAGTATCCGACCAGCTCGCATCATCGTAAACCCAAGCTGTCACGACCGGACCGAAGATCTCTTCCTGCATCAAGCGATAATCCGGTCCCGGTGCCTCGATGAATGTCGGCTGGATGAAGTACCCCTTTTCCCCCTGCGCAATACCGCCGCTCAGCACCTTCGCATTCTTGCGCGCGTCGTCCAGGTATTCGCTGATCTTCGCGTGCGCCTTTTGATCGATCACAGCGCCCATGAAATTGCGGAAGTCGCGCACATCGCCCATTTGGATCTCATTCATCATGCCGACGGTGCGATCGCGCACTTCATTCCATAACGAGCGCGGGATGTACACGCGGCTGGCTGCCGAGCATTTCTGCCCTTGATATTCGAAGCCGCCGCGCGCGATGGCGACAGCTACGGACTGCGCGTCAGCGCTCGGGTGCGCGACGATGAAATCTTTCCCGCCAGTCTCACCAACGATGCGGGGATACGACCGGTACTGCGACATGTTGGCCCCGATCGTCTTCCACATCGAGTTGAAGACGGCAGTGCTGCCAGTGAAGTGCACGCCGGCCAGATCACGATGCGCCAACAAGCGATCGCTGATTGGCCCAGCGTCGCCAGGCAGGAAGTTGATGACACCTGGCGGCAATCCGGCCGCTTCGAGGAGCTTCATCACGTAGTACGCCGAAAGCATCGCGCTGCTCGCCGGCTTCCAGATCACCGTGTTCCCCATCATTGCCGGAGAGCCAGGCAGGTTGCCGCCGATTGCCGTGAAGTTGAATGGCGTCACGGCGTACACGAACCCTTCGAGCGACCGATAGTCCAGCATGTTCCACACACCCGGACTCGTTAGGGGCTGGTCGGCATAGAGCTCCTGCGCGTATTGCGCGTTGAAGCGCCAGAAGTCGATCAGCTCACACGCGGAATCGATTTCGGCCTGAAACACCGTTTTGGATTGGCCGAGCATCGTGGCCGCGTTGAGTGTCGCCCGCCAAGTCGTCGCGAGCAGCTCGGCAGCCTTGAGAAATACCGCAACGCGATCTTCCCACGGCCAGTTGGACCACTCGTAATGCGCCTGACGAGCCGCGTCGATCGCCATCTCCACATGCTTCGGCGACGCCTTGTGCCAGTCCGCCAGAACGTGCTGGTGATCGTGCGGCATGACCGAGCGCGCGAGCTCACCCGAGCGATGCTCCACACCCCCGATGATGAGCGGAATCTCGATGCGCTCGCTCGCCATACTCGCGAGCCGCTGCTTGAGCGCTTCGCGCTCCGGTGAGTTTGGCGCGTATGATCTGATCGGCTCATTGACCGCCGGAGGGACACGGCGGATCCCCGTAAAGCCGCTCAAAAGCGCACCCCTGTCGGCCGGTGCGTCAGCATCGGAACGTGTGGTGGCCGGCGTGGTGTGGTCGGCGAGTGTGGCGGACATGAATGCTTCTCCTGGAGAGCTTCCGATCACGAAGCGGGCGCGCCCGTTTGATCGTCAGCAAGATGGCTGGGAAAGGGAACCGGACCCGCTCGCGTGTTGTTTTAGTGATGCTCGCTCAAATCAGCGTCGCACCTGATTCCCTGGGCAAAATAGCCCGGCTAAAAGTGCTCGCCAAGCATTGTTGCGATAGCTCGCCCCGGGCGAGAAGCGTAGCTTGAACCCGTAGACAAGGTCCTGAGGAACACATGCGCGTACGTAGTTCGAGTATTCCGTTTCTGGCGGTGACCGGGCTAATGCTCGCATGCGGCGGTGGAGGCGATGGCGGACCGTCGGGGCCACCTCCGGTCGCCAACGTCCAAATCACAGCGAGCGCGACAACACTCGAAGTCGGTGCGTCGCTGAGCACCACCGTGAGACTGACCGACGCTCAGGGGCGAGTCGTTACCGGACGCCCAATTACGTACGCGAGCAGCGCACCGACGATAGCGAGCGTTGACCAGGCTGGAACGGTTACCGGCGTTGGCCCGGGCAGCGCCACGATCACCGCAACATCCGAAGGCAAATCCGGAACGCTGACGCTCACAGTTACGGTGCAGGCGGTCAGCATTGTGTCGATTGATCAGCGGACGCCCAGCGTGCGAGTCGGCGAGAGCGTGTCGTTGACGGCAAAAACATTCGATGCGGCGGGGCGCGAGCTCACGGGGCGTTCCATAACATGGTCGAGCGCCAACACCGGGCTGGCAACCGTGTCCAACGCCGGTCTCGTCACTGCAATCGTTGCGGGCTCCGTATACATCCGCGCCGAAAGTGAAGGGAAGCGGGATAGCGTCTCGCTGCGCGTGCGCAACCTCGTGGTGCCTTCGATCACTACGACGGCCCCCGCGACATGGACGCCTGGCAGCTCCGTCACGATCGAGGGGACGAATTTCGCGACCACGGCGGCCGGCAACAATGTGTTCGTGAACAGCGCGCGGGCCCAGGTGACGGGGGCGAGCGCGACGCGCCTAACGATTACGGTGCCGTCGGTCTTCGAGCTGCCGTGCGCGCCCACCGGTGCGGTGCCCGTGATCGTCGTCGTGAACGGCGACAGTGCGTTAGGCACCGCCGGCCTGCAGATGGCAACGCCGCGTTCCCTCGCGCTCGGCCAGTCGCTCCTGCTCACTGCACAAAACGACTTGCTGTGCAACGAGTTCTCCGTGACGGGCGGAACGTACCTCATCACCGCGTTCAATTACGCGGCCGCACCGGGGAGTCCGGCGAATTTCACGGTGCTCGGTTCCGCGGCGAATACGCCGGCAGCGCAGGTCGCGAGCGCCCGCGCGGCGAATGCCGTCGTTCCGCAGCAGGCGTTCGGATCACCCATTCCGCCAGAAGTCGAGCGGCGCTTACGACGGCAGCAAGCGCACATGAGTCTGCTCGAAGCGGACCGGCAAATCCTGGCCACTCGGCGCAACCCGATCAGCGCGAGGCGTCAGCGGCCCCGCTTCGATATACGCGGCGACAACCTGCGGCTCGCGCGTGCGGCCCCGCTGCCTAACGTGGGTGACATGCTCTCGCTCCGCATGCGCACGAGCTTCAGCGACTTCCGCGCCTACGACACCATCCGTGGTCGCGTGGTTTACGTCGGACCCAAGATGGTGATCGTGGAGGATTCGCTCGCGCCGCTCGCGCGGACGATGGATGCGGAGTACGCCAGGATCGGGCAGGAGTTCGACAGCCAGATGTACGGCTTTCTCAGCTCATTCGGCGATCCTCTCGCGGTGGACTCGCTCACGGATGCCAATGGCCGCTTGTTCGCCGTGTTCTCGCGGCGTGTGAACACCTACCTCAACGGGCAGATCCTTGGTTTCGTCACTATTTGCGACTTTTTCGACAATACGGGGAATCCCGCCGACATCTGCCCCTCCAGCAACATCGGCGAATACTTCTACGCGATCGTCCCGGATCCTAACGCGGCCAACGGCCTCGATGTGGAACGTTGGCGCCGATTCATGCGCGGCACCCTGATTCACGAGGCAAAACACATCGCCGCGTACGCGGAACGGTTGCTGCGCGAAACGGAGCAGTTGGAAGAGAGCTGGCTCGAAGAAGCGACGGCGCAGCAGGCGAGCGAGCTCTGGGCACGCTCGGTGTATCGCGTGTTGTGGAAAGACGACGCTGGGTGGAACGAAGGGCCCCGGTGCGATTACGCGCAGGTGAGCGGGACCTGCACCGATCCCGTCGAAGGCATCCTCGGCCACTTCGTATGGCTCTACCAGTTCTACGATCAGGTGGAGCGGAAGTCGATGCTGTCGAGCGCGTCTACCGATGGAGCGATTTACGGGAGCGCGTGGTCCTTCGCCCGGTGGGTGACGGACAAGTACGCCACCGATGAAGCGCAATTCCTGCGTTCGTTAGTGCAAGTGAAAAACGATCACGGGGTCGCCAACATCGTGAGTAAATCGGGACGGCCATTCTCGGAGTTGTTAGGCTACTGGTCACTCGCTTCGCTGGCTGACAACTATCCGGGAGCGACGGTCACCGATCCGAGTCTCCAGTTGGAGAGCTGGAATTCACGCGATCTCTTCCAGAGCATGAACCAATTCTTGCGCTTCAGCGACGGGCGCGTGGCGTTTCCCAAAGCATTCCCCCTAACGATTCGTGCGGTCTCGTTCGGCACGTGGGCGCCCAGCTCGCAGGATGTGCTGACGCTACCAGGCGGGTCGTTTGCGTCATGGGAGCTGAGCGGCACGCAGACGCGCCCGCAGGTCATCGCGTTGCGCGATATCGGTGGAGGAGTTGCACCTCCGAATCTGGGGCTCGCCATTTTGCGCGTGAAGTAGCCGCACACGACAAGGCTGGACTGAGAGCTTCGAACGAAAGCTGCCGGCTACCAGCTTTTCAGCTGTCAGCTTCTGATAGCTCTTTCACTCGGAGCTGGGAGCTCAGAGCTTTAGTGCATGCTCAGTTCGGACCTTGAATGATCACATGAGTCATTATCTCGGCGGTCATACTCGCGACGTTGGCGGCATCCATTTGACTGTGCGCCGCGCTGCGCGCGCCAACATGCGCGCGATGCAACTCTTCACCGCGATGCCACAATTCTACGGGGACAAGAGCAACATCAATCCGGATCGCGTAGCGCGTTTCAAGAGTGCGTTGGCAGAAACGCAAATCGACCCGAAGTACATCATCGTCCACTCAGCATACGTCATCAATAACGCGTCGCCTGAACCTGAGAAGGCGTCGCGTGCACGCAGTGCGCTCGCGAAAGAGCTGGAGCGAACGACACTGCTCGGCGTGCGTGGCGCATGTTTTCATCCTGGTTCCGCGGGAACGAGCGACCTCGATGCTGCCATCGATCGTGTCGCGGCCGCGATGACGCATGCGCTCGAGAGCGTTCCAGGGGACACGTGCCTGTACATCGAAAACACCGCGGGCGCCGGGCGCACGGTTGGACGCACTGCGAAAGAAGTCGGCGACATACTTGCGAAAATCCCCAATAGCGTGCGCGCGCGAGCCGGGTACGGTCTGGATACGTGTCACCTCTTCTCTAGCGGCCACGCCATACACGAATCGCGCGATGCACTGCGTGGCGTGCTCGATCAATTCGAAGATGTCACCGGTGAGCGACCCAGTTTCTTCCACCTCAATGACAGCGCGGGCGAGTTAGGCTCCAACCGTGATCGCCACATGCTGATCGGCGAAGGTCGCATCGGTGTGGAGCCGTTTCGCTGGCTGTTCGAGGATGCACGGTCGCACGACATCCCGCTTGTTTTCGAGCTCGCCCAGTATCACATCGAGACTGCTGAGAACGACGACACACCAGATCCCACCGATGTGCGCATGATGGAATTGCTCACATCACTCACGCGCGCGTAGTGATGCAATGCATGTGTTTCCTCTGGGGAAAATCGCAATTTCCCCGGGAGAAATCGCGTTGCGAGTATTGCATCCAGCAATGGTGCCTTTAGTTTGTGGCGCGACAGCAGCGGGACGAACACTCGAGCATCACGTCATTCTCACCCAGGAGATGAGACATGGCCGCAAAGAAGAAGGCCAAGAAAGGTGCGAAGAAAGCAGCGCCACGCAAAGCTGCAAAGAAGGCCGCGCCAAAGAAAAAGGCGAAGCGAGCGCCGAATCCAGCGTTCATGAAGCCGATGAAGCCAAGCGCATCGTTAGCAGCGGTCACTGGCGATAAGCCGATGCCGCGTTCTGAAATCACGAAGCGCATTTGGGGCTACATCAAGAAGAACGGCCTCCAGGATCAGAAGAACAGACGTATGATCAACGCTGACGACAAGCTGCGCCCCGTGTTCGGTGGTAAGGGTCAGGTGTCGATGTTCGAGATGACGAAACTCGTCAACAAGCATCTGTCGTAACGACTGTACAGACCCGGCAACCCGCTGGGCGAAGGCGCGCTCTCAAGGCTATCTGAGGGCGCGCCTCGCCATTTCTGGAACCCTACTCTAGAGGGAGCGTAGTTAGACTTTCCCGTAACTAGAGCAGCATGGCCACAGTGGCTCGAAAGCCAAAATCAAAAGCACAACCTAAGAGCAGCGTTGCCGCCCTCCGTGACAAGAAAGGGGCGAGGACCGAGGAGCGGCGAGCGAGCGACGGCAAGAAGCGACGAAGCGCGTGGGAGAACATCAAGTCTCTCGCGGTAACTGTCGCGCTGTTCTTGTTGATCCGTGCATTTCTAATCGAAGCATATCGCATCCCCTCGGAGAGCATGGTGCCGTCACTGCTCGTCGGTGATTGGCTTTTCGTGAACAAGCTCCGCTTCGGTCCAAACATCCCGTTTACGAACGTCAACCTCCCTGGCTATGCAGAGCCCAGACGGCATGACGTGGTTGTGTTCAAGTCACCGACGCAGATCGATCAGCCCGAAGATCCCAACCCAACTCTCGTGAAGCGGATTGTGGGAATGCCGGGAGATACGCTGCATATGCGTGCGGCAAGGTTGTACCTGAACGGCGTCGCACAGAGCGAACCCTACGCAGAGGATTCGGAGCCAGGCGCAGATGAAGTTCATCCGCTCTTTGCCTGGCAGAAGCGCTATGCGTTAGCGCAGTCGCGCTTTGGGTCGGCGCCGGAACAGCCATCGCATGACAACTGGGGCCCGCTCGTCATTCCGCCGCGGCATTACTTCATGATGGGTGATAACCGGTACAACTCGAAGGATTCGCGCTACTGGGGGATCGTCCCGCGTGAGAACATCAGGGGGCGCCCGATGTTCGTGTACTACTCGTGGAATGCGGTCGATAGCGATAGACCGTTACCCGCGCTAACCGACATTCGGTGGGGACGGATTGGACATTGGATTAGATAGCTCGTAGCTCTTAACTCTTAGGCCATAGCAAGCTAAGAGCTAAGGACTAGGGCCTACTTATCAGGCTAGCCTTACGACGGGAGAGAGAGAAGCTTATCTCCCGTCGTTTTCTTTTGGAGCAATCGATGTCGCTGGCTATTGGCATCGTCGCGCTAGTCGTAAGCGCGCAAGCAAAGATCGACGTCGACACCGTACGTGAAGCCGGGCTGCGCCGGCCCGTTGAAGTCCGCTACGACCGCTGGGGGGTCCCGCATATCTACGCGCGCAATCAGTCCGATCTGTTTTTCGCCCAGGGATGGGTGGCAGCGCGTGATCGGCTTTTTCAGATGGAGATGTGGCGGCGCCATGCGGAAGGCAGGCTCGCCGAAGTGTTAGGCACCTCCGCTGTCGAGCGCGACCGTTTGGCACGGCTGTTCAAATACCGCGGCAACATTCAGCGGGATTGGCAAATGTACGCGCCGGACACCCGCGCGATCGCCCAGTCGTTCGTCGCCGGCGTCAACGCGTACATCGCCCGCGCGAAACGCACATCGCTGCCCCCCGAGTTCGCCTTGTTAGGGTTTCAACCCGAGCCCTGGCCGATAGAAACGCCGCTGGCCCGCGTCACGGGGCTGGCCGGGACGGGCAACGCATCCAGCGAGGCTCTGCGCGCGCAGCTCGTTCACGCGTTAGGCGCCGAGCGTGCAAATGCGATCTTTCCGCCGGATCCGCGGCGCGCGCTGGATCCGGCCCCGGGCCTCGATCTCGCCGGGATCACGCAGTCCGCGTTAGGCAGCTACTCCGCGGCATTCAGCGACGTATCGTACGAGCGACTCGAGGGCTCCAACAACTGGGTCGTGAGCGGTATGAAGACGGTCACGGGGAAGCCGCTGCTCGCCAATGACCCGCACCGCATCATCACCAACCCGGCCGTCCGCTTCATTACGCACCTCGTTGCCCCCGGATGGAACGTCATCGGGGCCGGGGAACCCGCGAGTCCCGGCGTAGCCATTGGGCACAACGATCGGATCGCTTTCGGCCTAACGGTGGTCGGGATGGATCAGCAGGACTTGTACGTAGAGACAGTGCAGAAGTGCGGCGAGCGCACGTGCACGTTGTATCGCGGCCAATGGCGACCGATCCAGGTGATCGGGGAGACCATCCGGGTCAAGGGGCAAGGGGCGCGCACGATCCGTCTGGAGTACACGCCACATGGTCCCATCGTCGGGTACGACAGCTCGCGAAGTCGTGCGTTCGTCGTGCGCAGCGTGCACCAGGAGCCGGGCACGGCGCCGTATCTGGCCTCGTTGTCGTTAGGCAGGGCGCGGAACTGGCGCGAGTTCGAGGCGGCGATGGCGCGGTGGTTGATGCCGAGCGAAAACATGATTTACGCGGATGTCGATGGAAACATCGGCTGGATCGCGGGCGGCATCATGCCGCGCCGGAGCTGGAGCGGTCTTCTGCCGGTGCCCGGAGATGGTCGCTTCGAATGGAGTGGTTTTGTCCCTGGCGCACAGTTGCCGCGCGCGTTCAATCCACCGAATGGTTTCATCGCCACGGCAAATCACAACATCCTGCCGCAGGGCTACCGCATCCCGCTGAGCTATGAGTGGGCGTCCCGGTATCGCATCGATCGTGTGCGCCAGGTGCTGTCGCAAAACAGGCGCTTCTCAGTGGAGGACTTCAAGCAGTTGCAGCATGATGACTACTCGAAGCTTGCCGAAGCGCTCGTGCCGCCATTGCTCGCGGCGGCACACCGTTCGGGGCGCGACGACGAACCGGCATTTGTCGACCTGGCCAAATGGGACTTTCGCGTGACACGCGATTCCCGAGCCGCGCTGCTGTTCAATGCATGGGCCCCGAGCGCGTATCGTCGCGTGCTGAGCGCCTACAAGCTCGCTCCGGCTGCGCAGCGGCTGCTCACGTTCGTGGAATACGAGTGGCTCGAGGAGGAGTTGCGCAATCCGAATGCCGCGTTAGGCACGGATCCGGAGCGCGTGCGCGATTCGGTGCTGTTGCTCGCGATGAAAGACGCCGTGGATACGCTCACACGGCGTTTTGGAGCCGACCGCCGGAAGTGGCTGTGGGGCGACGTGCACGTGGCCAGGTTCCGGCACCCCTTGTCGGCGAAATACGACCTTCCTCCGGCGTCGCGCAGCGGCGACGGCAATACGGTGAACATGACTGGCGGGCGCAACTTCCTGCAGACAGCGGGCGCATCGTTTCGTGAGATCATCGACCTCGCGGACTTCGACAACTCGTGGGCGACGAATGTGCCGGGGCAGTCTGCCGATCCGCGCAGCAAACATTATTCGGATCTGCTGCAGCTCTGGGGAAAGGATCAATACTTCCC
>DATFBW010000206.1:0-7769 GCA_035253645.1 Gemmatimonadaceae bacterium
TACCTAACGCGTTCCCGGTGCGGACACTGGCCGAGGGGCGCCGTTAGGCGTGAAGGAAAGTCCCAGGCCGGCTGCGCGAGTTTCGACGCTCGAGCTGTTCTTCGACCTGGTCTTCGTCTTCACAATAACGCAGGTCGCGCACCTCGTCGCGCACGCGCACGGCGCGCTGGATCTGACGAAGGCTTTCCTCATCCTGACAATTGCATGGTGGATGTACGGAGGTTACGCCTGGCTGACAAATAATTTGGGGACGACGGGTCTCACGATACGGCTGCTGCTGCTTACCGGTATGGCCGCTTATTTCGTGATGGCACTGAGTATCCCGCACGCCGATGGGGAGGACGGACTTCCCTTCGCGATCTCCTTTCTTTTTGTCACTATAATCCACGCCGTGCTGTTCCTGCACGCGCCGAACGCGTCGGCACTCGCGATCCTCAAAATCGCGCCGTTCAACCTGGTGGGTGCGCTGTTCATCGTCGCGGCAGCGCTGCTGGGCCCGACGCGGAGCTGGTTAGGCTGGCTCGCTGCGGTGGTGACGTTCGCGGCATCATCCCTTGCGCGTCGTGAGCGCGGCTTCCACGTGAGCGCCTCACACTTCGCGGAGCGCCATGGCCTTGTCATAATCGTCGCGATCGGTGAATCCGTCGTGGCGATCGGTGTGGGCGCGGCGGACATTCCCGTACGACTGCCGCTCATTGCCGCGGCCGTTCTCGGATTCGCTCTCGCGGCAACGATTTGGTGGTGCTATTTCGACCGGGACGATGTGCGTGGCGAGCACGCCTTGGCGAACGTCGGCGCCAAGGAGCGCGCAAGTGTCGCGATGTACGCGTACAGCTATGGGCACCTTGTAATGGTTGCCGCAATCGTCCTCGTCGCCGCCGGTATGCAAGACGTCATCACGGGCATCCGCACGCCGCCACCGCGGGCCACCTATTGGTTGCTGGGAACCGGAATCGCGCTCTATCTCGGGGGGATGGCGCTATTTCGGCGGCTGTTACATACCGCGACGATCCGCGTTAGGCTCGTTGCTGCCGCACTCGCGCTGGCCACGGTCCCAATTGGCGTTGCATTGGGTGCGCTCGCTCAGCTGGCGTTGCTTGTCGTGCTGATGTTGTCGCTGCTCGCTGTCGAACAACGAGGCGCCGAGAGGCAGTCGTCATCTGAAATCAAAGCTGCCTAACGTGCGATCGCCTGGGCCATTCTCTCGCGCAGCTCGTCGGCCCAGCCCAGCACGATCACGACGCGTTGTTGTTCCGGGCCGCGGCGCATCATGACGAATTCGTTGCCGCTGCCGAGGACGTCGTACGCGGTATGCTCGACACCGCGAAGATAGTCGTCGGCGAAGAGCGCGTCGCGGCGCTGAATTACGAACTCGGGCGCCGTCCTGATTGTCGCCGCCATAACGCGACCTGGTGCGCGGTAGAATAGCGTGCGCCCATCGCTGGACCAAACCGGCTCAACACCCCCGTTCTCCGAGACCTGGTGACGCCCGCCGCCCGCGAGCGAGGTGACGTACACCTCGCTTACGCCAGATTGGATGCTGCGATAGGCGAGCCAACGCCCATCGGGCGAGATCGCTGGCTGCGACTGCCCGCCAACCGCCACGATCAGCCGCGACGCGGAGTCACCATGCATCCCTGTCGCCCAGACTCCACTGTTCGCTGCGGTCACGAAAAATTTCCCGGCCGCGGGGAAGTCCACCGCGCGGAAGCCCTTGCCGATGCCGCCGAGGACCTCGGGGGACCCGCTGCCGTCCCACGGCTGCCAGCGTATCTCCCGATTCGTATCGACCAACCAGGCGATGCGCCGGCCGTCGCCGGTCCACCCCGGACCTAAACTCTTACCGTCGCTCGTTAGGCGCGTCATGGTGCCTAACGACACGTTATGGATCCAGACGTTCGTCGCACCCGTCACTTCGCGGATGCCGAACGCGATGCGGTCGCCGTTCGGCGACCAGCGCGGACCTTCAAAGCGCCCCGGGCCCGCCAAAAGCTGGCGCGCGATCCCTGCGCGATTGACCTGCACCAGTTGGGTCCCAGTGATTTGCACGTACACCAGTGTCCCCGTACGCGAGACCGAGATCTGCGCCGCACCACCCGGTCTCACGATGAGACCTTCCAGCACCTCGACCGCTGGCCCCGTCACGCGCAATCCCTCGGCATCGAACGGCACCGCGGAGACTGAGCTGGTCTCGATACGGCTGAACAGGAGATGACCCGTTGCGACGTAGCGCGGATTCCAGCCTCGGACGCCGAGACGTACAACCTCGCCATCGCTTAGGCGAACGGCCGCGAGCTCAGGCGACGTCATAGTATCCGAGTTGATCACGAAGACAGCAGCGCGCCCACCTGGCAAAACCTCCGGCCAGGAGTGTGCGCTCTCGTGTCGCGCGGTGTCGGGCCTCGTCAGTCGAATCGGATCGCCGCCGCTCGGGCTTACGCGAAAGAGACCGCCATCCTGGAAGTGCGCGAACACGATCACGTCATTGTCACCCCATGCATACCGCGAGGCGGGGTCCGGCCCGAGGTTGTCGGCGATTGTCAGCGGTTGCCCACCGGCCAGCGGGATTCTCTTGAGCTGCCCGTCGACCACGAAGGAGAGCCAGCGGCCGTCAGGTGAGAATCGCGGCGTCACTGCCCTCTCCGTTCCTGGAATCGGTCTCGCGTCCAGGTCATTGAGGCCGCGCAAATACACGCGCGATGTCGGTAGTCCGCCGACGAATACGAACTGTGTGCCGTCTGGCGAAAGCGCGAGATTCGTACCCGGGATGTCCTCGCGCAGCGGTGTGCTATCCGCGGGAGCGATCGGAAAGCGCGCACGCAGAGGCTCGTCTGGCGCGGGTCGCGGACGCAGCCACCCCCAGGCGGCGAGCACGATCGCCAACCCCAATGCGCTCCACAGAGCGATGGGCCGCTTCGGCGGCTCGCTCGTTAGGTCTCTCTCCCACCTGGCCGCGGCATCACCACGGGTGGCGGAAACCGGCACCACGCCGGTGAGCGCATCGGCGAACGCGCGCGCCGTGGCGAAACGATCTGCAGGGAGCTTTTCGAGCGCGCGCGCAACCGTGCTCTCGACGTGCGGTGCGACGTTGGGCCGGCTCGCGCGTACGCTCCGCGGTTTTTCAGTGATGACGCGCGCGATGATCGCCTGCGACGTGCTGCCTGTGTGCGGCGGCTCACCCGCGAGCATCTCGTACAGGACGGCGCCTAACGAATAGATGTCGCTGCGGCCGTCGATATTGCGATCGCCGGTCGCTTGCTCCGGGCTCATGTACTGCGGCGTCCCGAGCGAGAGGCCTGTCTGCGTGATGCGATTGCCGCCCGCGTTGGATACCGCCAGCGCGATCCCGAAATCCGCGATCAGCGGCTGCCCGTCATGCAGCAGGATGTTTTCGGGCTTGAGGTCGCGGTGGATGACACCATGCCGGTGCGCATAATCCAGCGCCATCGCGACGGCCGTAGCGATACGAACCGCCTCATCGATCGGCAGTTGCCGCTCGCGATCTATGCGTCGTCGAAGGCTTTCGCCTTCCACATACGGCATCACATAGAAGAGCAGACCATCCGCCTCACCCGAATCGAAAAGCGGCAACAGGTTCGGGTGCTGCAGGTTGGCCGTAACTCTGATCTCTGACAGGAAGCGTTCGGCGCCGAGCAGGGCTCCCAGCTCCGGCTTGAGCACCTTGAGAGCGACGGGGCGCGCGTGCCTAACGTCACGCGCCAGGTAGACCATCGCCATCCCGCCTTCGCCGACCTCACCCTCGATTACATAGCGTCCCCCCAGGGCGGTGCTCAGTCGAGCAACGGTCTCTGCCATGCAGTCGAAAATGGGGACGGAACGGTCTGTTCGGGAGTCAGGCTTTTCTGAGCCGTGAGCCGTGAAACTAAAGCTTTGAGTGGCCAGCTCCGAGTTTTACAGCTTTGAGCCAGTTCTGAGGACCTGCAAGCTGGCTCACAGCTAAAAAGCTGAGAGCCGTGCACTCACAGCTTTGGTTTCAAAGCTGGAAGCTGGCTCGCGCGGGACCACGACCGGCGAGTTGCAGTCTGGCACACCCGGGATCGCCATACAATCTTGGGGGTATGCCGCGACGCTCCGCACTTTTCCTCCTCGCCCTGTCTTGCGCCGTCTCCGCCGCGCTCCCGGGCCAAACTGTTAGTCGGCTTCGCATTACGCCCGCTGTCCGCACGGTCACGGTCGGTGATTCGCTACGGCTTGGCGCGGAGGCGTTGGACGATGCCGGGAATGTCGTCGCCGGCGCGCGGATCCGTTTCAGCGCGCAAGGGGGGCGTTTTCAGGGGAGCGTCGACTCGTTAGGCTGGGTGCGTGGCGGCTCCCCCGGCACCGTGCCGGTTTCCGTCTCCGCAACGGCTCCGGGCGGCCGTGTGATCGCTGAACGCGTAGAGGTACGCATTGTTCCCGGACCTGCGGCGCGCATTACGTTCGCGCCGCACGTCACCAAGCTGCTCGTAGGACAGCGCGTGCGCGTGGAGGCCACCGTGCTCACAGCGACGGGCGACGCGCGACAAGAGAACGTCACCTGGACGAGCTCCGGCCCGGGCGTGGTGCGCGTGACGGATGGACTGCTCACGGCCGTCGGCCCTGGAAACGCCACGATCGCAGCGCGCGCTGGCGCCGCCCAGGCGACGTTCAACGTGCAGGCCGTGCCGAGTAGTGGCGTAACCGTCGCGTTGACGCCGGCGCGCACGCAGGCGCGGCAGGGGGATGTCATCCGCTTCAATCTGACTGTGAAAGATGCGCGCGGCGCGCCGATCACGGGCCTAACGCCGTCGTGGTCCTTTGCCCCGGGGCACGGGGCGATCGACAGCGAGGGCGCGTTCGTCGGCAACGCTCCCGGGACATATCAGGTGACGGCGAGCTTCGGCGCGCACAGCGCCGATGCGGTGGTCACTCTCGCTCCGCGTGACGTTAGGCGCACCGCGCAGGTCGTCGGCCGCCTGCCACGCAGTGCGTTCTACACGAGCGAGGTCTGGGTCCATCCCGACGGCAAACACGCGTACCTCGGCACGACGTTAGGCGGCGACAGGATCTATGCGATAGATATCAGCAATCCGGCGAATCCCGTCATCACGGATTCGATCATCGCGAACTCGCGCTCCATGAACGACGTGATGACCACGGCCGATGGCAAGTGGATGGTGTTCACCCGCGAAGGTGCCGCCGACCGCAGGAACGGAATCGTCATAGCCTCCACCGCGGATCCCGCACATCCCAAACCCGTCAGCGAATTCACGGACGGCGTCACGGCCGGCGTCCACTCAGCGTTCGTCTACACGCAGCCCAAGTTCGGCACACACGTCTACCTAACGAATAGCGGCACGGGGTCACTCAACATCGTCGACATCACCGACGCGATGAACCCCAAACGCGTGGGTGAATGGCGCTCGCGGGACACACGGGCTGGACGGTCCTTGCACGACATCGACGTGAAAGACGGCCTTGCATACGTCAGCTACTGGAGCGACGGCCTCGTCATCCTGGATGTTGGCAACGGCATCAAAGGCGGCAGCCCCTCCAACCCCGTCCTTGTCAGCAACTATCGATACAACGCCGAGTCGCTGTATCCGGGGGCCGCGGCGGATTACGGCCCGGGGTTCATCAGCGGGACGCACACTGCATGGCGTCACAAGAACTATGTCTTTATTGCGGACGAGGTCTTCCCGCCTGTGGCCCCGACGGGAACGTGGGACGTGGCGAGCATACGGGCCTATGGCCGCCTGCAGGTCATCGACGTGACCGACATCGAAAAGCCCAAGTCAGTAGCATGGTATGAGCCGGAGTTCGGCGGGGTGCACAACGTGTGGGCCGAAGGGGACACGCTCTACGTCGGCGCGTACAACGGTGGATTTCACGCCTTCGATGTGGGCGGTGAGCTGCGCGGCGATCTCAAGGCGCAGGGGCGCACGATCGTGGAGCTGATGCCATTCGACGCCAAAGGCGTCGTGCCTAACAAGGTGATGACGTGGGGCGCCGTGGTGAAGAATGGTCTTGTGTACGTGAACGACATGGTCTCCGGGCTGTGGGTCGTGCGGATCGAGCCACGACGGGTGGTCCCATAGAGCGATAAACGTTAGGCGTGCTGGCCACGCCTACAGACAGGCATGAGCAGCGAATCCACAGCGCGTCCACCACGAACGCGAAAACGCGTGCGGCTCCTGGCCGTGGCGCTGCCGCTGCTTGTGGCGCTCCTGGCGGCCGAAGGCGTCCTCCGCCTGACGCGGTTCGCGAGCCCGATTGGCCTCGCGTACCAGACCGATAGCATCCAGGGCCATCGGCTGCGCCCCGGTTATCGGGGATGGTTCCGCAACGAAGGTGAGGCGTTCTTCACGGTGAACAGCGACGGAATGCCCGACCGCGAGTTCGCCAAGACGAAAGCGCCGAATACGTTCCGCGTCGCGGTGATTGGGGATTCGTTTACGGAAGCACCGGGCATTCCGCGCGCGCACCGCTACACGACGATCCTCGAGCGCGCACTGACGGGGTGTGCCGCGCTCAACGGGAAAGCTGTCGAAGTGCTGGCTTTCGGCGCCTCAGCGTACGGTCCAGCCCATGAACTGTTGGAGATGCGCACGCATGTATGGCCGTACGCTCCCGACGTCGTCCTGCTGCAGTTGTTCCTGCCTAACGACTTGCGCGGCAGCGTCCGGGAACTGACCGGTGGAGGACAAGCCCCCTATTTCGTCCGTGGCCCCGCCGGTTGGGAGCTGGATTCCACGTCGCGACGCATGTCCCAGCGCCCCGAGCTCGTGCGCGCGCTCGAATCGCAGGCGTACCGCTGGCTGCGGACGCTACACGTCGTTCAGGCGGCGCGGCTGTCGCGCCGCAGTATGTCTCTACCCGCGGCGACCGACACGACTTTCGGCTTCGAGGCCGGCGCCGATTGGCAAATCTTCGTTCCACCGCCGAGTGCCGCATGGGACCAGGCGTGGCAGACGACCGAGGGCTTGCTAGGCGTTATGCAGGCGGAGGCGCAGCAACGCGGCACGCGCTTCATGATCGCGGCGTTCCCTTCCGGGATTCAGGTGCATCCGGTCATTGCGCGGCGCGAGGCTTTTATTGCCCGGCTCGGATCCAATGCGCGGCTTGATTATCCAGAGCAGCGTCTCGCCGAGATTGGTACACGGCTCGGCATCCCGATCCTCGATCTCGCGCCACGCATGCGTACGCACGCTGAGTCCACGCGCACCATTCTGTATGGATTTCCGAACGCGACCTTGGGGTTGGGTCACTGGAATGCGGATGGGCACCGCTTTGGCGGCGAGACGATCGCGCACTGGATGTGCGCGTCACTCCCGCGTTAGGCACACGCTTTAATCGGGCGGTTGCCGGACTGCCTCGGTTGCCAGCTTGGGCCGCTCCACACCCTGAGCCAGATCCCAGCTCACCTGATGCACCAGCCGCGTGATCTTCTCCATCTTGGGATAATTGATCTTCTCGGGGTCGTCGTAAATCGTGTGATAATCGGGGTGTAGCCCCGTGTGGAACCAGATCCCCGGGACGCCGCGCTGGATGAACGGCCAGTGGTCGCTGCGCCGGATCAGATTCGAAGTGTTGTTGTCGTAGTTTTTCTTGAGCACGAGCCCGTACGAGTGATTCGCGCGTTCGATCGCCGTCGTCAGCGTGGGGCTGCGGCTCCAGCCGAGCAACGTAACCGAATTGTTGTTGGACTCCGCTGTTTGCACCGGCAAGCCGCGGAAGCGATTGCCGCCGCCGTCGGGCACCTCTTCGTTGCGCCCAATCATATCCATGTT
>DATFBW010000207.1:0-3591 GCA_035253645.1 Gemmatimonadaceae bacterium
GCACAAGAGCAAACACACGATGAAGGTCGTGGCTAGCATGTGCCCAAGCCTCCCGCGCGCCGGCGCAGCACCTGCGCGCTTGCGTGCGCGAGCTCCTGGCCGCGCTCGAGCCATGTTGCCGTATCGGCGATGCGCGCGCGCGCCTGCGCGCCAAAACGAGCGCGCGCTGCGGCGTTTGTCGTTACGCACTGGAGCGCCGCCGCCAGTGCCGTCACGTCGTTAGGGCGGAAGAGCACCCCGTTGTTGCCGTCCAGGATGATCGCGCGAACGGGGGCGAGGTCTGGAGCGACGATCGCGAGCCCGGCTGCCGCGTACTCCAGAAGCTTCATTGGCTGACCGTAGTCATTGCTCCCCGGCAGCACTCCGATATCGCAGGCAGTCAGGAGTTCCGGCATGCGTGCCGGGGGGAGTGCCCCTAGACTCGTTATGCGCGGTCGGAGCCCCAGCACGTCGGCACGAGCCAGCACCTCCGCCAGCCCGGGGCCGTCGCCCAACAACAGGAGCTGCGGCAACGGCGTTAGGCATGCCAGCGCTTCGACCAGCAACGTCACCTGATGCCAGGGTTGGAAAGAACCGGCAAAGACCACCACCGGCTCAGGCCCGAGGCCCAGCGCCATGCGCACCGCCGAACGGCTCGCGACCCGGTATGGCGTGAGGTCTACACCGTTGCCGACAATGGCGATCTTGTCTTGCGGAACGCCGTCTCTAACGAAGCGCTCCTGCAGTGTCGGTGAGGAGACGGTAAGGGCGTTTGCCGCGCGCGCCTGCGCCGCGAACATCCGGTGCGTTAGGCCCTGGATCCGGCCGCCGAGCGCCGCCTCTTCACTGACAGGCGAACAGTCATCGAGCACGAGAGGGATGCCACAGGTCCGCGCTGCGACGGCGCCCGAGTCCGTCAGATGCACCTGCGTCTCGATAATGAGGTCGGCGTTCTGCTCCCGCGCGGCTGCGATGACTCGCCGTGCGTGCACACGCGAGTGGGCAGCACGCCCGACATCGCGGAGCGTTAGGGCCAGCGGATCAGGCAATACTTTGCGGACCAATCCGCGATACGCCGATACGGCCGTCGTGGCGCTGCCGCGAGCTCCCGCGTGAACGACCATCACGTCATGCCCAGCCTCGCGGACGGCGGCGATCAACGCCGTTGCCCGCACAAGGTCGCCCCGTCCGGAATCCAAGGCGGCTCCAGGCACCGGAATGCTCCAAGTAATCTTCATGCCGCGGTCGCGTGCGCGCAGACCTCACCCCACAGCTCCCATGTGCGCTCAACCTGCGTCTCGATCCCGAAGCGCTCCGCGGCCATGACACTGGCAGTTCTGCCTAACGTCTCAGCGCGGTTCCGGTCACGCAGCAAGGCGAATACGGCCGTTGCGAGCGATGATGGCTCGTTAGGTGGCACCAGTATGCCGGTGCTCCCATCCCGCACGACTTCTTCCACACCTCCCACGCGCGTGCTTACCACTGGACGTCCGGCGGCAGCTGCCTCGATGAGAACGGTCGGCAAGGCCTCCGACTCCGACGCGAGCACTACGACGTCCGCCGCGTTTAGCAGCGCGGGCATGTCGGTCCGGTGCCCCAGAAACATCACGGCGTCACCATAAACGCGCGCGCGGGCTCGCAAAGCTGTCTCGAGTGGTCCGGCCCCTGCAAACACAAGTCGCGCGGTAGGGACCTGCGCAAGGATCCGCGGCAACGCGTTGAGCAAAACGTCATGGCCCTTTCCGGGACGCATGACTGATGGACACAGAATGATGCGGTCTTCTCCAGCGAGTCCCCACTCCGCGCGCAGCGCTGCACTCGCAGCTTGTCCGTTCAAGGCGAACCGATCTAACTCGATACCATTGTTGATGACGCGAATCCTGTCCCGAGGAATCCCGCTCTTTTCAAGGGCTGTGGCTGTCGCGCGTGATACGGCCACTAACACACGCGCGTGACGTAACGCCGCGCTCATGACACGGCCGCGCAGTCGTTCGCGCCAATGGTGTCCAAAATCGTCCAACACATGGCGCGTGACGACGAGTGGAACGCGATGGATCTTGCATACGAGAGCAGCAACTATAGTGGCGTCCTGCCCATGTGCGTGTACGAGGTCGAAACGTTCGCGGCGCAAGATGCTACTGAGTCGCACCAGCGGGGCTGCCTCGGCCAGGCGTGAGGCATCGAGGTCGAGCCGCCTTATGCTTGCTTCTTTCAAGACCTCGGTGAGCGGGCTGTATTGGCGAGCGCTTACGGTGCATAACGGCACATCACGACCAGTGCTCTTGAGTCGTCGCAGGAATGACACTGTGACTTGTTCCGCGCCGCTTGGCGCGAGAGTGCTCATGAGAACAAGTGGCCTGAACTGACGCGTTCCCTTCTTCATGCGTCCGCCTCGGCCAATACCGTCGCTCGCGTCGGTGCATTCCGCCGCACGGCGGCTGTGCGTAACACATCGCGCCAGATGTCCGGACTGAGAACACTGAGCGCGACACCGTACGTCGTTAGGCCGACGACGCTTGCGATGATCAATTGAAGACTTGGCGCGAGCCGGGCCGTCGTTTGCAGCACGATCACCAGGCTTATGGCGAGTACGGAGCCTGCCGCGAAACTTGGCCGTAGCGCCTCAGTGACAGCGCGGATTGGAATCGTTCTGAGGCGGCATATGAAGAAGATTGTCGCGATTGTGCTGATCGTTGTGACACCAGTCAGCGTAGCCGCAACGGCGACGGGCCCTTTCGCGCTGGCGAGCAGTAACGCAGGAATCAGCACGACTGCGCGCACTACGCCAAAAGCGGCCAGCGTACCCGGACGGCCGATCGCTTTGAGAACGTCCCCGGCAGACGCACTCAGTGCGCGAATTCCCGCGTAGGCGCCGAGCGCTCGGAGGATGGGTACGGATGGAAGCCATTGCGGTCCGAATACCGTAAGCACGATCGGCTCAGCGAGCATGACGAGCGCGATGCTCGCGGGCGTGGTAAGCAGTGACAAGTTGCGCAGGGAGGCGACGTACATGTCGCGTAAGGCATCATTGCCGGAGTGCAGGCGCGCAAAGAGAGGAAAGAGCACTTTGCTGGTGGCGCGCGAGACCAGCGTCACGGCCATGTCCGGCAGTTTGTCGGCCATCTGATAGAAGGCGAGGACTGCGGTCCCGAAGGAACGGCCGATCACGACGAGATCGATGTGGTGCACGACAGCAGCAAGCACATTTACGGCGACCACTCCGCGGCCGTAGGTAAAGACCTGCCTAACGACGCCGACGGGTGGGAAGCGGCGGGCCGGTCGCCACGGAACGAGAAACCAAAGCAGGCAGGTCCAGAGCGCCTGGCCGGCGAGTTGGCCCCAGACCAGGCTCCACACTCCAAACCCACGCAGGGCGAGCGGAATCGCGACGGCGGCTTTGGCAACCAACAGCAACACCTCCGGGAGCGCGCGCGCGCGGAACCGCAGCTCACGCTGCAACAGCGCGTCGTGCGTGTTTCCCAACGCCTTGAGAGGGAACGTCCACGCCAGCGCCTGGAGGACTGGGATTCCGGCCGGGCTACCGAAGAAGTGAGCGATGGCCGGTGCGGCAGCGAAGGTCAGTGCAAACCAGACCGCAGCCATCGTTAGGTT
>DATFBW010000208.1:0-5956 GCA_035253645.1 Gemmatimonadaceae bacterium
CGAGGGAGGCGAGGTGGGCAGGGTCCAGAAGGTCAGCGCGCGACGGAGCCTGAGGTGCGGCGGTTGCAGGGGTACTGAGGTTGCTCATGGCGCGCGGAAGGTAGACGGCGTGAGGAAGAGGGTCAAAGGTGCGACATAGCAGGCGTTACGTCTTGCGGATATATTCAGTCGTGCCATAGTGTTGGACACAGCGCAGCGTGCGTAGCGTGCGCTCGCGAGCCCAGCACGGGATTGTGACCGAGGACATTCATATGATTGCGCGTTTACTCGCATCTGCCGTTCTCGCACTCCCGCTCGTTGCCGGGTCTCAAGCTGCCCGCGCAGGTCGAGCCAATCCACAAAATCGCGCCGATCAGGAAGCGCCGCTGGTCCGGGTGTGGATCCCCGGGGCCTGGAGCTTCCGGTACGGAGAGCCAGTGCGAGTGTCCTTCGAAGTGAGCGAGGCCTCCCATGTGGCGGTCGTGCGCATCGACGGCAATGGCCGCCTGTCGGTGTTGTGGCCGACCAGTCGCAATCTACAAACAGCCGCGCGCCCGGGGCACGAGTACCGCGTAAGCGGTCCCTACACAGCCCAAGCCGCGTTTCATGCCGACTACGAAGTCAGCAGCGGCATGGTGATCGCAATTGCGTCCTACGATCCCATCGATCTCACGGCCTTCCGGCGGTATCGCAACGATCAGTCGTATTTCCGCAACGTCCAGTTCCAGCAACCCTACTACGGCGGCGTTAGGCACGTGGTCGATCGCATCTCGCAAGAAATCCTGTATGCGGCCGATTCGCCGTACGACTACGACGTGGCGTTTTATAACGTGCTGGGTCGCGGGATGTACACCAACGCCTCCAACAGCTACTGCCTCGACGACTACTACGGCTACTCGCGACATCGACAGGCCGCTTACTACTGGTCGAGCATCGCGGGTTGGCCGGCGTCTGCTTGGAATGACTGCTATGCGTCGTTCTATCACGCGTACTTCGCACATTGCGCCTCGTGGGCCGCACTGAGCGGGTATGCGTGGTGCCGGCAGTGGAACCCCAACTGGCCAGTTCCACCCGCGCCAACGCCGCAGCCGCAAACTCCTACGGTCAACATCTCCATGATCGACACCATCATGGCGCGTCCCGTAGACAAATACCCCGTCATCTCCGGGAATCCGACGTC
This sequence comes from Gemmatimonadaceae bacterium, assembly GCA_035253645.1. Lineage (GTDB taxonomy): Bacteria > Gemmatimonadota > Gemmatimonadetes > Gemmatimonadales > Gemmatimonadaceae > DASYRX01. Next base: position 1,160 of record DATFBW010000208.1, read on the forward strand.
AAACGGGACCACGCATATAGTCACCATGGAGCCGGCGCGCGAGCCGCCTAACGTGACGCGCTGGCTGCCAGACGACGACAATGCTGCGATCTCTATCCCGCGCCTTCGCAGAAGCAGTCAGGAAGGGGCAACCACCGGTGGTCGTATCAACACGCGCGACGAAGGATATCGCTCGCCGGGTACGGGCTTCCGGACGGATGAACCGCGCGTCGCCGATTCGCCCATCGACCGTGGCGCATTCATGCCTCCGGTGCGGCAGCCGCCTCGTGAGCCGACCGTGTGGCGCGACAATGACCGCGTCGATCACGGCAGCAATCACTTCACGCCGCAGCGGTGGGAGCGTCCCACGTCGTCCGAGCCGCGCAACCCTGGGGCGAGTGCCGGCTCGGGTGTGGACCGCGGGACAACGACGAGCTCTCCTGCGCCAACGGTCACACCGCGAACCGACGCGACGGTAACTAAGACGTCCGAGCCGCCAAAGAGCTCCGAACCGCCAAAAGGCTCTGGCGAGCGCAAACCGCAGTAAACGATAGCTTTTCGTTCATATCGCCGGCCCCTCGGGGCCGGCTTTTTTTTTGGACCTTTGACCTTTGACCTTCGACCTTTGCTTTAGTTTTCGCGGCGGCATGGACCTCAATCACATCCGCAACTTCTGCATCGTCGCGCACATCGACCACGGCAAGTCGACACTTGCGGATCGGCTCATAGAGGCGACTCGGACCGTCGAAAAGCGGGCGATGAAAGAGCAAGTGCTCGACACGCTCGATCTCGAGCGCGAGCGCGGGATCACGATCAAGTTGAACGCCGTCCGCATGACGTATGTGGCCCAGAGTGGCGAAGCGTACGAATTCAACCTGATCGATACTCCGGGGCACGTCGACTTCACGTACGAGGTATCGCGCTCGCTCGCTGCGTGTGAGGGAGCCATCCTCGTCGTTGACGCCTCGCAAGGAATTCAGGCGCAGACCCTGTCGAACCTCTTCCTCGCATTGGATGCCGGGCTCGAGATCATCCCCGTCCTCAACAAGATCGACCTTCCGGGGGCTGAACCGGAGCGCCGCCGGAACGAGTTGCATGACCTGATCGGCGTCGATCCCGAGAACATACTGGCGGTGAGTGCGAAGGAAGGGATTGGGATCGAGGCGTTGCTGGAAGCGATCGTGGAGAAGGTCCCCGCGCCGACCGGGGATCCTGCAGCTGCGCTCCGCGCGCTGATTTTCGACTCGTATTACGACAAATACCGCGGCGCGATTCCGAGCGTGCGCGTCGTCGACGGAGAGCTCAAACCGGGGATGACAATTTCGTTCGGCGCCAATGCATCGACATATGAGGTCGCCGAAGTCGGCTACCTGCAGCTACGCCAGGTGAAAGCGGAGTCGTTAGGTGCCGGCGAAGTCGGCTATGTGGTGGCCAATGTGCGGTCGGTTCAGGAGACGCGCGCCGGCGACACCATTTTCGACGCGCAGCGGCGTGCCGCGCAGGCGCTCCCGGGCTATAAGGACGTGCACTCGATGGTCTTCGCGGGCATTTACCCGACAGATACCCAGCAGTACGAGCAGCTGCGTGACGCGCTGGCCAAACTGCAGCTCAACGACGCGTCGCTCAAATACGAACCGGAGACCTCGACGGCGTTAGGCTTCGGTTTCCGCTGCGGCTTTCTCGGCCTGCTGCACATGGAGATCGTTTCCGAACGCCTGGAGCGGGAGTTCGATCTCGATCTCGTTACCACGGTTCCGAACGTGGAGTACCACGTGACGCGCACCGACGGCACGAAGGAGCTGGTGGAGAATCCGGCCAAGCTGCCGGCTCCCGGCGTCATCGAGCGTATCGAAGAGCCGTACGTCAAGGCGCGCATCATGTCGCCCGCCGAATACATCGGCGCGATCATGACGTTAGGCACGGAACGGCGCGGCGTCTATGGCGGCATGAAGTACATCGATCCCACGCGCGTGGAGTTCGACTGGGAGTTTCCCCTCGCTGAGATCATCATCGACTTTTACGATCGCCTCAAGACGATCAGCCGCGGCTACGCGGGGCTGGACTACGAGCTCGCTGATTACCGCCCGGGCAATCTCGTTAGGCTGGACATGCTGATCAACGGGGAGCCGGTGGATGCGTTCTCGGTGATCATTCACACCGATAAGGCGTACGACTGGGGGCGCAAGATCGCGGACAAACTGAAGGAGCTGATCCCGCGGCAACTCTTCGAGGTGGCGATTCAGGCGGTGATCGGGAACAAGGTGATCGCGCGTTCCACTGTCAAACCGTTGCGCAAAGACGTGCTCGCGAAGTGTTATGGCGGCGACATCACCCGCAAGCGCAAGCTTCTCGAGAAGCAGAAGGAAGGCAAAAAGAGGATGAAGCAGGTGGGGTCGGTAGAGATACCTCAAGAAGCGTTTCTAGCGGTATTGCAAGTTGACTAGCGCCTAGCTCTTAGCTCTTAGTTCTTAGCTCCTCGATAGACGCAAGTCGTCGCAGCATGGTTGTGAGCATCCGGCCAACCTCGCCGGCGAGCCCCTTAGCTGCGTGCACTTCCTTAGGCGGGAGATAACCCAGCATACGCGCTAAATCGAAGTAAGTATCGAGCTCGTTTATCGACCCTCGCGCGATTGCCAGAAAGCGAGCAAAGTCTGCACGTCTGAGTCGGCCCTTTCCCTCAGCAATATTGGCTGCTACGGAGATAACTGTGCGGCGCATCTGCTTCGCTGCATGGATCGTTGCCACACGATGAGGTTTTGGTGACTACCACGCCAAGGACCGGTGACAGTTTTCATTCACGGCATATTCTCGTTTTGTCCCGGCGAAGCCGTATCGTTTCCGCGCGTTCGACAACGTGATCGCGCACGCCAAAGGCTAAGAGCTAAGAGCTAACGACTAAGAGCTAATGTCTTCCTTAGTCATTCAGACCTCATTCATCGGGGACGTCGTCTTAACAACGCCCCTCATCGCCACACTGACCGAGAGTGGCCCTGTGGACGTTGTTACGACGCTCCTGGGAGCGCAGGTATTAGCCAACGACCCCCACGTTAGGCACCTGTCCGTCTACGACAAACGCGGCCGCGACCGCGGTGCCGCCGCCCTCGTTCGCCTCGCACGCAAGGTCAAAGCGCAAAGCCCGAACGATGTCGCATATCTCGCGCAGGGCTCACTCCGGAGTGCCCTGCTCGCTCGCGCTGCGGGCTACAGGCACAGGATCGGCTTCACCACGTCCCAGGGTCGCCTGCTCTACACCAAGCGCGTTGCCTTCCGGCGCGACCTCCATCACGCGGAGCGCCTGCTCCGCCTGGCGTTGGACGACCACGCGACAGTCGAGCCAGACGCGCTGCGTCCGCGAGTCTATCCTGGGCCTGAAGATCGCGCCGCCGCCGCCGCGCTCATCGACTCGGTGCCTAACGACGGACGGCCCCTCATCGCCCTGGCCCCGGGCAGTATCTGGGGGACGAAACGGTGGCCGTACTTCCCCGACCTCGCGGCGTCGCTTCGCGGGGACTACCGGATCGCGGTGATCGGAAGCGCCGACGATTCCCCGCTCGCGGAAGCGGTGCTGCGCGCAACCAGGGACGGCATCGACGCCACCGGCCGCCTAACGCTACTCGGATCCGCGGCTTTGATCGGCCGCTGCCGCGCGCTCGTCACCAATGACTCGGCTCCGCTGCACCTCGCATCCGCAATGAACACGCCGACCGTCGCGGTCTTCGGTCCGACGGTTCCCGCTTTTGGCTTTGGGCCGCTCGCCGAGGTCGCCGCCGTTGCGGAAAACACAGCCTTATCGTGTCGGCCATGCCATCCACATGGGCCCAGAGAGTGTCCACTCGGCCACTGGCGTTGCATGCGCGACCTCACCGTGGAGTCCGTGCGCGAGCGCGTTGCCGCAATTACATGACGCTCCTCGCACTCGCGCTCGGCCTGGCGGTCGGATTCGTCCTCGGCTTGTTAGGCGGCGGAGGCTCATTGCTCGCAGTGCCGATTTTCCTCTATGTACTGCAAGTAGAACCCAAGCCCGCGATCGCGATGAGCCTCGTCGTCGTTGGCCTGAGTGCGTGCGTAGGTTTCCTCACCCACCTGCGACAAGGGACCGTCGCGCTTCGCATCGCCATACCGTTTGGCCTCTGTGCAATGGTCGGCGCATTCGTCACGGCGCGCCTCGCGCGATTCATCCCGGCCACACTCCAGCTGCTTCTTTTCGGAGTCTTCGCCTTTACAGCCGCGATCCTCATGCTGCGCGATGCGGCGAAGCCTGCGCCCGCGTTGACGCCCGTATCACGTGAGCGACCACGTTTTTCACCCAGGCTCATTCCACAAGCCGTGGGGGTTGGCGTGCTCACATCGCTCATCGGTGCCGGCGGTGGATTTGTCATTGTGCCGGCGCTCGCGCTCATCTCACACGTTCCCATCAAAGCGGCGGTAGGCAGCTCGCTATTGATCATTACGCTCAATGCGCTCGCCGGCTTTGTGGGTTACATCGGCCAGATACCCATCGACTGGCCGCTTGTGGCCTCGTTCAGCACCACAGCAGCTATTGGCGCGATTGTCGGGACGCGATTCATCCGCCACGTCCCCACGCGACGAATTAAACAGGCGTTCGCTATTCTCATCCTCGTGCTCGGCACATATTTGGTCCTGCAGCGTGCGTTCCTCACCTCGCACAGTGTGCCGCCGGCGTCGCAAACACCCTCATGACAACGCGCAAGAAGAGCACTCAGTACATCATCGGAGTAGACCTCGGCGGGACCAACATTGCGGCCGCCGCATTGGACGAAGCTGGCGCGCATACGCACGCGCTTCGCAGCGAGCCGA
>DATFBW010000209.1:0-20484 GCA_035253645.1 Gemmatimonadaceae bacterium
CGGCAACTTCACATTCAATGTTCCGCTCGGCCGTCGTGCGCTCATTTGGCTCGGCGAGGCCGAGGACCAGCCGAGCATCAGATTGGTGCAGCAGCGCTTCGACGACGTGCGCACGCGCGATCAACGCCATGATCTCTTCTCCCTGATAGGCATGCACAGCAATTCTTCGCTCGTGCGGCCGGTGCTCGCGCAAGCAATGGAAAGCGAAGACGATGATCTCCGCGCGGATATCGTTGAGTGGTTAGGCTATCATGCCGATGACCGGACCCTTGGGCTCATCGCGCGCCTGGCTCGGAGCGATCGGTCGAGCCGTGTCCGCTCCGAAGCAGCGGAAACTGTGAGCGAGATCGATCTCCGCCCGGCGTTCGATACGCTGGTGGATCTGGCGCGTACGCTGCGAGATATGGATGCGCGCCGCGAGGCCGTCGAAGGACTCGGTCACAGGGAAGAGGGGCGTGCGCTGGAAGTGCTGAAGATGATCGCTGAACAGGATCAATCCACCGACATGCAGCGTGCGGCTGTCGAGACGCTCGGTGAGTTGAAGGACGATCGTGCCGTTGCGCTCATCGCCGAGTTGGCGCGTTCGCACGATAACACGGATGTGCGGCGGGAAGCTGTCGAGACCTTGGGCGAGCGAGCGCCGCTCGAAGACGCGCTGCGCATGCTCCGCCGCATTATCGAGGAAGATCGTTCCGTGGACATTCAACGCGAGGCGGTGGAGACGCTTGGCGAACGCGAGGATCGCCGCGTCGTCGCGATGCTGACGGAGATCGCGGAGAAGCACCGCGAAGTCGACGTGCAACGGGCAGCCATCGAGGCGTTAGGACACTTCGCCGAAACCAACGAGGTCCGGCGTCTTCTGGAGCGTTTGGTACGGAATCATCCGCACGAAGACGCCCGCCGTGCAGCCATCGAGACGCTGGCAGAATCGCTGCCGGACAATGCCGCCAAGGACTTCTTCGAGAACGTCGTCCGCGGTGACGGTTCGCGCGACATCAAGATGGAGGCGCTCGAAGCGCTATCCGAGATGAAGGATCGCGAAGCGCTTACAGTCATCATCGAGGTCGCGCAGAATCACGCAGACCGCGAAGTGCGCAAGAAAGCCATTCAACTGTTAGGCGATAGCGACGATCCGCGCGCGCGCACCGCGCTGGAACGTCTGCTGAGGCAGCCTGAGTAACTCGTTAGGGTTTGACAGCAGCCTGGATCATGCGCATGAAGTCGTTCGTCACGCGCGTGTCCAGCCAGCGTGTGACGACAACGAGATCGAGCTCGGGACAGATCCAGATTGTGTTGCCACCGGCGCCGCGTGCGAAGAAGCTCTTCGGCGTGGCGCCGGCGTGCGTCGTCCCCTTGTCGTTGTTGAGCCACCACATGTAGCCGTAGACGGGACGGATGTCCGTCGGTGCGGTGGCCATGTCGATCCACTTCTCGGACAGCAGCTGCTTGCCGTTCCACTTTCCACGCCGCAAGTGCAGCAAGCCAAAGCGCGCGTGATCTCGCGTGCTGGCCCAGACGCCACCACCCCAGTGGCCGCCGCCGCTCACCGATTGAACGCGCTGCCCATTCAGATCCACAAACGAAGTGCGATAGCCGTGCCATTCCCAGGTCGGCGATGCGCCGATGGGATCCATGATCTCGCGCTTCAGCACCACCGGAAGAGCTTCCCCCCACACACGCATAATCGCCAGCGAAGCGCGATTCACACGCACATCGTTGTATTCCCAGAACGTGCCGGGCTCGCGTAAGGCGCGATCGCGGCCTTCGCGCCGGTCGGCAACATCCGGTTTTTCGAAGAGCGTCCCCTCCCACTCGGATGTCTGATTCAGCAGCATGTGCCACGTGATCTTCGCGTTATGCGGCGAGTCGAAGCCGCCGTCCTTCACATACTCCGCGACCTTGTCGTTCACGTTTCGGATCTTCCCGCGATCGAGCGCAAGCCCCGCCATCGTCGCGACGTAACTCTTCGCGACGCTGAACGTCATATCGACTTTTTCAGTATCGCCCCACTCGGCAACGATGTATCCGTGCCGAATGACGATGCCGTTTTGTCCTGTGCGATCGCGCGTAGGTCCGAGTACGTCGGGATACGGCTCGTTCTTCGTTTGTTCGCGCACTTGCGCTGCCATGTCTTTGAGAAAGCCGATCTCATTCTTCTGCGCGAATGCGACCGCTGCAGCCAATGCCGTGGAGTCCATCCCAACATCCGCAGGGCGCTTTCGCTGCCACGCTGATCCGGGGCCCGGATAGTAGGTCGCTGCTGTCTGACCGACGGCAGCGGCTGAAACGAGCAGCGTGAGAATAAGAGCCTGAACAAAGGTGCGAATCGCGCGCTGCGGCCTGGTCATGAAACCATCTCTCGTAAGCACGGTGAGCTTGGAAACTAAAGCTGTGAGCGATCAGCTTCGAGTGATTTAGCTTTGAGCGCAACGCTCTTCAACTCGAAGCTTTCAACTCAAGCTTTGGGTCATAGTTGATTACGGTCTTGCCTTCGCACCCAAGGACACTGACATGGCCGAGGCACTCTCAATCCGCGCTGCAACCGCCGCCGACCTCCCCACGATTAAGGCCATGATCTTCGGGCTCGCGGAATACGAGCGCCTACTCGATGAGTGCGAAGCGACGGAAGAAAGGCTGCGAAGCGCACTCTTCGGCAGTCCGCGTTATGCGGAATGCGTGATTGCCAGGATCGGTGACACGCCGGTGGGGTTCGCCCTCTTTTTTCACAACTTTTCTACATTTGCCGCGCGGCCCGGCATTTACCTCGAAGACCTCTTCGTCCTCCCGGAACACCGCGGCCAGGGAGTGGGCGGCGAGCTGCTACGCCATCTCGCGCGCCTTGCCGTGGAGCGCAACTGTGCCCGCTTCGAGTGGGCGGTCCTCGATTGGAACGCGCCGGCGATCAAGTTCTACACGTCACTCGGCGCCAGACCGATGAACGACTGGACGGTCTTTCGCGTTACGGGGGAGGCCCTCCAGGAGCTGGCTCGTTAGGCATCGATTCGTGAGGTGTGTCGCGCAAGGTCAAGGCCTTGGCGGCCCGCGCGCGCATCCGCAGATTCAGCATCTCGACGGCGAACGAGAAGAACATTGCGAAGTACGTATACCCCTTGGGGATATGCGTGCCTAACGCCTCGGCGACCAGGTTGGTGCCGATGAGCACGAGGAAGGCGAGCGCGAGCATCTTGATTGTCGGATGCAGGTCCACGAAGCGCGCAATCGGACCCGACGAGGCGAGCATGATCCCGAGCGCGATCACGTTCGCGACAATCATGATCGTGACGTTATCCACCATCCCGACGGCGGTGATGACAGAGTCGAGCGAGAATACGATGTCGATGATCATGATTTGCGTCACGACAGTCCATAACGAGCGAGCCCTGGCGCGCTCCTCCGTGGTTCCTTCTTCCCCTTCCAGCTTGCCGTGGATTTCGTAGGTCGCCTTGCCGATGAGGAACAGGCCGCCGGCGAGCAGGATGAGATCTCGTCCGGAGTATCCGTGGTTGAAAACGGTAAAGAGCGGGCGCGTCAGGCGGACGAGCCACGCGATGCTCAGCAGGAGGAGGACTCGCGTGACGAACGCACCAGCCAGACCAAGCTTGCGCGCCCTCGGTTGCTCCGCGCGGGGCAAACGCCCGGCGAGAATCGAGATGAAGATGATGTTGTCGATGCCGAGGACGATCTCGAGCGCCGTCAACGTGAGTAGGCCGATCCAGATGTCGGGATCAGTCATCCATTCCATGAATTCTCCGTGCTGCTGCAAAGACGCCGGCCATCACGACGGGCGCGAATTGGCGGTAAACTTACTTCCGCCGTTCGCTCCTTGCTCCTTGCTCCCTTAGCCCACACATGACCGACGCCCGCTATCCAATAGGCCGCTTCGAGCCACCTGCCACGTACGACGACGCATTCCGCGAACAAAGCATCGCACACCTCGCGCACCTCCCGACGGCGATGCGCGCGGCCGTGGCCGGATTGAACGATGCACAGCTCGATACGCCGTATCGCGATGGTGGCTGGACTATTCGCCAAGTCGTCCATCACGTCCCCGACAGCCACATGCATGCGTACATCCGCACGAAGTTCGCGTTGGCGGAGGACGAGCCCGCGATCAAAGCATATGACGAGGCGCGCTGGGCGAACTTTCCGGACGCCAACGGCCTAACGATAGACGTTTCGCTCGGCATCCTCGACGGCCTGCACAAGCGCTGGGTGACGCTCCTGCGCTCGTTAGGCGCTGCGGAGTTCAGCCGCGCGATCTACCATCCCGAGAACGGCCGGATGACTGTGGATCTGATCCTCGCGCTCTACAGCTGGCACTCGCGCCATCATACCGCGCACATCACCACGGCCAGGGCCAATCACGGGTGGTGATCTAACACCTAGGGGTTGGGGGTTAGGGTTAGGGGTTTGCCTAACGCGAGCAGACGTCTCACACATCCTAGCCCGTGCGAGACATACTCACCGAAGCTAACCCCTAACCCCCAACCCCAAACCCCTAGGTGTTAGTGTTTCATCGTCCCCTCCATCCGCTCCGCAGCCGCACGCGGCATGTCCGACAAGTGCTCGCGGACGATCACCCACTCCCCGTCCACTTTCTTCCATAACGACGTCCACGCTCCGCCGATGATATGGGGCTCGTTCTCCGGTGTGAGGTGCGGGACCACGTAAGTCGTCGTGAGGATGGCCGCGTCGCGCGATAGCACATCGACGTGCATCGGCCCCCACTCCCAGCGTGGGCTCTTCATGAACTTCCCGGTCGTTTCCCAGAACGACCGCACACCTGCCTCGAGCGTATCGCGCGAAGCGGTCACGCGCCCCCCCGCCGCTGATATCACCGCTCCGCCTTTCGGATAGACGCTCATCATGCTCGTCGCTACGTCAGTCTGAGTCAGGTTGTACGCGGATTTCAGACGCGTCTCGATCGCTTCTGCGATCTGCGCGCGCTCCTCCGGAGACAAATCCGCCTCAGCTGGGGTTTGACTGCACGTGGCGATTGTCGCAATGAGAAACGCCAGTGTCATCGGGCGGAGACAGGCACTTGTCATTGTTGTGGGACGAAATGAGGGGTTGTCATACGTCTTTAAGGCACAAATACTTGGCGCAGTGTATGCAACGTGCAACGCTCGGCAGATTACACGCCGCGGCAACGTGCGGTCGTAAGCCTAGGAGGTAGCACCGGTGCGAACACTTCATCGAATAGCTCTGGTTTCCGCCATCGCGCTCATTGGAGCGTCGTGCGGCAATGGCGGTGCGCAGCCGAACGATGAGCTCCTGCGCGATCTGGACGCGGCGCAAACGTCGAGCATCGAACTGGCCGCCAAGGTCCAGGATTATCAGCCGACTCGGTTCGTGACCGCGGTAGAGCAGCTACCGTCGGCCGCACCGACTCGTGCGCGGGCGCCGCGACGTGTGTACAACCCGCCAGCGGTGGCGGAGGTGCCCGAGGCTGAGATCTCGACGCCTGCGCCTGAACCCGCCGAGGAGATCGTTCAGACGCCGGTGCCAACGCCCGAGCCCAGGGATGTCTCTGCGGTTCCCAGCGTCGTCTCGCGGCCCGCCGCGACGCCCGCCACGCCCGCTCCGAGTGGTGACGCGGAAGGTCGTGCTGAAGGGCCCAGCCGTGGTGAGGTGCTCGGGACGATCATCGGTGAGGCGATCGGCGTTGTGATCCGCGGTGGCCCGGTTGGTCCGGGGCACTGCCCCCCGCGGCGCCGCCCGCGTGGCGGGATCATCCTGCCGCTCGAGATGCCAATCGTTAGGCGTTAGCGGCTGCGGCAGCAAGCAAAAGGGCGCGACGATAGTCGCGCCCTTTTTCTTTTCGCCTTCATAGCTGAACGACTGAGAGCTGGTCGCTCACAGCTTTTGTTTTAAAGGCTCTCAGCTGTGACACCAAAGCTGTGCGTTGCCAACTATGAGTTAAAGAGCTGTCGGTGGCGTTAGGTCCCCGGCGGTATGATGAGCCGTACCGTATCCCCAGGGAATACCGTTATGCTTTGCGAGACCGGCTGTCGATTGGATCCAATCGGATCGGCCTGAAAGCGAAGCTCCGAGCCACCGAAAATATAGGTCGCCGGGATGCGCAAATTCGTGGTGGAGTTCCCACCGGCAGTCCCCATTCTGATGCGCGCTCCGCCGCTCGTGATCAGGTAGATATTCATGTCCAGAAAGCTCTGATTATCCACCTGCAGCATCGTCGCCGGGTCCGACCCGCGCGGTCCCTGTCGTGCACCGCCGCAGCCATTCACACCAAGGGCCCCCGCGGCCAAAGTCAGCGCGAACAAGACCCGCATGCTCTTCCTCATTTCACCCTCCCCAGGACACTGGAATGTAGGTGCAACTTGTAATACAGCGGCGGCCGCCGCGGCGGTCCATGCTCAGCCACAGGCTGAGCTTACTAGAAATCAATTTGTGCGGCGCTCATCTTCCGCGCTGCCCGCTTCCGCACGATCTACCAGCGTTGGCCTAACACTCACTTATCGACATGTTCACTCCGAAAGACGCTCCCGACCATCATGACGCCGAGCTCGTGCTCAAGCTATACGAGCTGCGACGTGACCCTGTGATGCGTCAATCGCGCCACGATATTTCCACCAAGTTCTTGCCAGGCAGTTACGAGGATTGGGTCGCCGTTACGAGCGAGTCGCACCCGTTGAACGCTGCCTATCGTCAGGTTTCCACGTATTGGGAGATGGTGTACGGCATGGTCAAGCATGGCGTTTTGCACGGCGAGTTTATGCTCGAGAGCTGCGGCGAAGGGCTATATCTCTTCGCAAAAGTACGGCCCTATCTCGAGCGGTTCCGCAACGAAGTGAATCCTATCGCGTTGCAGAACGCGGAATGGGTCGCGACGAATACGAAGCGTGGTCAATTTCTGACCGAGAGGTTCGCCAAGCGCGCGGCGTCGGCACTGGCAGCACGATAGTCGTTATGCATAACAAGACCGTGTTGGGAACGCCGCCCTTCGAGCTGCGGCGGTCCAAGATTCAGGGACAAGGGGCGTTTGCCACGCGCCGGATTCCCAAAGGCGAACGGATCATCGAGTACACCGGGGAACGCATCAGCTGGAAAGAGGCCGACCGGCGCTATGATGACGCCACGATGAAGCGGCATCACACCTTCCTGTTCACCCTGAACAGTCGTGTGTGCGTGGACGCGGCGGTTGAGGGCAACGACGCCCGGTTTATCAACCACTCCTGCGATCCGAACTGCGAGGCGGTGATCGTCAAGGATCACATTTACATCGAGGCCATTCGGGACATCAAACCCGGCGAGGAGCTCGCGTACGATTACGCCTATGAGCGCGACGCCGACACGACCGAGGAAGACGAGCAGTTGTATGTCTGCCACTGCGGTGCCGCAAACTGTCGCGGCACTATCCTCGCCCCGCCCAAGAAGCCCCGGCGGAAGCGGCACGCGGCAGCGCGTCACGCGCCGAAGTCGCGCCGCAAGCGTAAGCGGGCGAAGGCTGCCTAACGATGGCTGCCGCCCCGGCGTCCAGCGTGCAAGGTCCACTGGCGTTTCTCTTCGCAGGTGCGGTCGATTACGCGGGGCTCTTTCCACCCGCCGGGCTCGCGATGCCGGCGGCTGTGCGCGAATACGGCGAGCAACGTTGGGGACAGGACGCATGGGCGCTTGGCCGTTTTGTGGTGGGTGTCGAGGCGCTCGATTCACTGGTCGCCGCGCGACGTGACTCGACGGCCGATGTTTGGCCGTTGTCCCTGCTGGCAGCAAGTGGCGACGCCCCGGCCATCTCTCGCTTCGTCGGCTCACAGTCGTCGTTTACTGTCGAGGCAATAGAGACAAAGGGCGCGTCACGCGAGGCCATCGCGGCGCTCGCCCCGCTGACGCGACTTGCCGCGGAGGTGTATGTCGAGCTGCCGGCTACTGCAGACCTCGCCGATTTGCTCCCCGCGGTCGGCTCGTTAGGCGGGCGCGCTAAAATCCGGACAGGCGGGGTGACCGCCGACGCCTTTCCGCCCAGCGAACAGGTCGCGCGCTTCATGACGGCGTGCGCCCGCGCGAACATCCCATTCAAGGCGACGGCGGGACTGCACCACCTCGTGCGGGGCGAATACGCGCTCACGTATGCGGCGGGAAGCCCCCAGGGGACGATGTTCGGGTTCCTCAACATCTTCGTCGCTTCCGCGCTGGCGCGGCTCGGCGCGCCGACGCGCATCATCGAAGAGGTGCTCGACGAACGTGCTGCACGCGCCTTCGATCTGCGCGACGACGGTCTCACCTGGCGCGAGGTACACCTAACGAGCGACGATCTGCGTGCTGCGCGCGCGCTCATCTCGAGCTTCGGCTCGTGTTCCTTTCGTGAGCCCATGGCGGAGCTGCACACGGCGTTCGCACGCATATGATCGATCACACCCACGATCCCGGCCTCACATCGTGGATTGATAGCGCCAACGACCCCGCGACCGACTTTCCACCGCAGAATCTTCCCCTTGGCGTCTTCCGACACGCGGGAAGCTCCGAAGGGCGCTCCGGGGTGGCGATCGGGACGATGATCGTCGATCTCATGGAGGCGCGCCGTCTCGAGCTGCTGGATGGGGAAGCGGCGCGCATCGCCGCGGCCTGCGGCGATGCGCTCAACGTGCTCATGTCGTTAGGCCCGGGCGCATCGTCGGCCCTGCGTCGGCAGTTGAGCGAGCTGGTACGGGCTGACACCGAGCGCGGAAACCGCGCAGCGGCCGTGGCGGACCATCTCCTGGTTGCACAACGCGACGCCGTCATGCAACTCCCCGCCCACATCGGTGACTACACTGATTTCTACGCATCCATCGACCACGCAACGAACGTGGGGTCCATGATGCGGCCCGACAATCCGCTCCTGCCTAACTACAAGTGGGTGCCGATCGGCTACCACGGTCGGGCATCATCGATCGTCCCGAGCGGGACGCCAGTGCGCCGGCCGCGTGGCCAGATCCACAGCGAGCAGGTGAACGCGCCGAGTTTCTCACCGTCGCAGCGACTGGACTACGAGCTCGAAATCGGTCTATTCGTCGGGCAGGGGAACTCGCTCGGTACGCCGATTGGAATCCATGACGCGGGCTCGCACATCTTTGGTCTATGCCTCCTCAATGACTGGTCTGCGCGAGACATCCAGGTTTGGGAGTACCAGCCGTTAGGTCCCTTCCTCTCGAAGAGTAGCGCGACGTCGGTATCGCCGTGGATCGTGACGTGCGAAGCGTTGGCGCCATTTCGCGCTCCGGCCCGCGAGCGTCCGGGAGATGACCCACAGCCGTTGCCGTATCTCGACGATCCCAAGGATCGAGAGCAGGGGGCGTTTGACATAACGCTCGAGGTCTATCTCCAGTCGCGTGACATGCGCGCGCGAGGCATGGCACCGCAGCGGCTCTCGCAGTCGCGTTTCACGACGATGTACTGGACCGCCGCCCAGCTCATCGCGCACCATACGAGCAACGGTTGTAATTTGCGCCCGGGAGACTTGTTAGGCAGCGGCACTGTGTCGGGTGCAAGTCGCGAGGCGCGCGGATGTCTCCTCGAGCTCACCTGGCGCGGAAGCGAGCCCGTGACTCTTGCGTCGGGCGAAACCAGACGCTTTTTGGAGGATGGCGATGTCGTGACGCTGCGGGGGTTCTGTGAGCGCCCGGGATACCGGCGCATTGGCTTTGGTGAGTGTACCGGCGAAATACTTACAGCTGACAACTGAGCTTAAGAGCTACGACCTAAGAGCTAAGACCTAGAGTAGATAAATGAACCTCATTCAAACTGACGCAGCTCCCATTCCGGCCGGCCATTACTCTCAGGCGGTCACGCACAACGGGTTCGTCTTCGTCGCCGGTCAGCTGCCAATCGTCCCGGGACAGAAGGAACATCGTCCCGGCTCCGTTCAGCAGCAGACGGAACAAACGCTGCGCAACGTCGAAGCGATTCTGCAGGCAGCGGGAACCGGGCTCGATCGCGTGCTGTCCATGACAATCTACGTTTCCGACATCGAGCATTGGGGTGAGGTCAATGCCACGTACATCCGCGTCATGGGGCCAAACAAGCCCGCCCGCGCCGTGGTGCCGGTGAAAGATCTGCATTATGGATATGCGCTCGAAATCCAATGCGTTGCCTGCATCTAACGCTCACAGCTCGTGAACTGATCGCTCGTAGCTCACGGCTTTAGTTTCACAGCTGTCAGCTGCGGAACCAAAGCTTTGAGTCTTGCAGTTGTGAGTTGTTCAGCTCCGAGCCACTTTGCAGGGGAGACGATGTCGATGACCTTCGTTAGGCTCGTATCTCGCACCTCGTGTCTCGTCGCTCTCGTCGCGACGCTACCGGCTGGCGCGCAGACCCTCGCGTCCAGCGACTCCGTCTTCAATTCGCGAGCGGTGATGATCGCGATGCGCGATGGCATCAAGCTCCACACGCGCATCTTCACGCCTCGTCAGGCAAGCGGGCCGCTCCCGATTCTCATGATTCGCACGCCGTACGGCATCGACGGCTACAGCTCCGCGCGCGTCGCTGCCTCCTACCCCGAGCTCCTGGGCGACGGGTACATCTTCGTGTTCCAGGACAGCCGCGGAAAGTTCAAGAGCGAAGGCGAGTTCGTCATGATGCGGGCGCCACGCCAGAACAAGAGCGATCCGAAGTCGGTGGACGAAGGATCCGATGCATGGGATACGACCGACTGGCTGGTCAAGAACGTGCCTAACAACAACGGGCGTGTCGGCATCTTTGGCATCTCGTATCCAGGACTGCTCACCGTCGATGCGCTGCTGGAGCCGCATCCGGCGCTCAAAGCTGCCTCCCCGCAGGCCTCGCCTGCCGATCAATGGTTAGGCGACGATTTTCGGCACAACGGCGCGTTCCGCCTGAGTTATGGATTCGAGTATGTCGCCATGATGGAAGCCGGAAAGGACGTGCAGGACTTCGACATGGACATGTACGACACGTACGACTGGTACCTCAAAGTGGGACCATTACGCAATGTCAACGACCGCTTCTTCAAGGGTCGGATGCCGACGTGGAACGACTTCGTCAAGCACCCGGACTATGACGCGTTCTGGCAACGCATGGGACTGCGGCCATATCTGAATTCGGTTACCGTGCCGACGCTGCACGTGGCGGGCTGGTGGGACCAGGAAGATTTCTACGGGCCCATTACGATCTATCGCGACCTCGAGCGGCACGACAGGAACAACCAGAACTTCCTCGTCGTCGGCCCGTGGAACCACGGCGGCTGGCAGCGACTGCGTGGCGATTCGTTAGGCCGCATCGCGTGGGGAAGCAACACATCGGAGTACTATCGTACAAAGGTTCAAGCGCCGTTTTTCGCCTACTACCTGCACGGCAAGGGGAAGCTCGATCTCCCCGAGGCACTGGTCTTCGAGGCCGGGAGCAATGTCTGGAAGCGCTACGACTCGTGGCCGCCCAAAACGGGAGTCGCGACGAAGAAGCTGTACTTCGGGCCTAACGGGACTCTCTCCATGGATCAGGCTCCCGCGAGAGCCCAAACGCCCGCCTTCGATGCCTTCGTTTCGGATCCGGCGAAGCCAGTGCCATACCGGCAGCGGCCCATCCAACAGACTTACGATCGGCGGGGATCGTCGTGGAGCGTTTGGCTCACGGAGGACCAGCGTTTTGTGCACAACCGCCCGGACGTGCTGAGTTGGGTGACGCCCCCTCTCGAGGAAGACGTGACGATCGCGGGCGACATCCTCGTCAAGCTGTTCGCCTCAACGACCGGGAGCGACGCCGACTGGATCGTCAAGCTGATCGACGTTTACCCCGACGAGATCGAAGAAGCGCCGCGCATGAGCGGGTATCAGTTCATGGTCGCCAACGAGGTGTTTCGCGGGCGCTATCGCGAGAGCTTCGAGAAACCCAAGGCCGTCGTGCCTAACAAGGTGACCGACTACACGATCGATCTGCACACGCAAGCCTATACGTTCAGGAAAGGCCACCGGATCATGGTGCATGTCCAGAGCAGCTGGTTTCCGCTGATCGACCGCAACCCGCAGACCTTTGTCCCCAACATCTTCGAGGCGAAGGAGAGCGATTTTCGCGCGGCGACTCACCGCGTGTATCGCAGTGGGTCTAACGCGTCGTACGTGCAAGTGCAGGTTGTGCCGAGGGTAGTACCCTAAGGGCCCGAGCAACGGAAGCTGTCAGCTGTCAGCTTCCAGCCGACAACTCAATCTGTCAGGTCGAGCTCCCACGTCTGAGCAACGAGGTCGTGCCCAAAGGAGTGGTGCGGCTCCTCTTTCACGAGCTTGTAGCCCGCGCGCTCGTAGATGCGGCGCGCCGCGTGCAGGATGCTCTGCGTCCACAACGTGATTCGTTTGTAACCAACCTCGCGCGCGAAACGCGTGCATTCGTCGACGAGGCGTGAGCCGACGCCCAGACCGCGCGCGTTAGGCTCCACCAGCAGAAGCCGCAGCTTCGCCACGTCGTCCGACTGCTTCACGATGAATACCGATCCCACGATCTCGCCGTCCGCTTCGGCGATCCAACACCGCTCGCGTTTAGGATCGAAGTCGTGGATGAACTTGGCGACAATTTCGGCAACGAGCGCCTCGAAAGTCTCGTCGAAGGAATACTCCTGCCAATAGAGGGCCCCGTGACGATACGTGATCCAGCCCATATCGCCGGGCCGGTGCGGTCGCAGCGTGACCGTCGGCTGAGCACGCTCCCCGCCATTCAAAAGACGTTCGACGTGACGCAACGCCGTGAGGAGCGACTCCTGCCGTCTCTGGCCGAGGGGCTCGAGTATTTCCGACACGGATGCGCGCGCCCGGGCGTCGAGCGGCGCGAACGCGCGCGCCCCCTTCCTGGTAAGGTGCAGATGCACGCTCCGTGCATCGCGCGGCGCGCGCGCGCGCCTAACGATGCCGAGCTGCGCGAAGCGCCGCAGGATGCGACTGAGATAGCCCGCGTCGAGCCCCAGCTCCCGCCCGAGCTCCGATGCGGTCGGCGCGTTACGATGGGCAAGCTCATACAGGACACGTGCCTCGGTCAGCGAGAAGTTGGTGGCGAGGTGTCCGTCGCCCAGAGCGCCTATCCGCTGTGTATAAAACCGGTTGAAGCGGCGCACTTCCGCGATGCACGAGTCCAGGGCGCTTTCCATGCGAACCTCCAGGTTGCGCCTCGACTATACATTAATAGTTGACTCAGTCAAGTATGTCTGAGTGCGTGCTTTACGTCTTTTAGTTTATGGGCTATGCCGCGCAGGATCGAAGAAAAGCTTCCTAGTTGGCGCGAGCGCCTCGCGGCGCTTCGGTACGTCCCGCCGCTCTTCCGGCTGGTGTGGGAGACGCACCGCGGGCTTACCGTGGCGATGGCGGCGCTCCGTCTCGTTCGCGGAGTCATCCCGGTTGCGGTGCTGTGGGTCGGCAAGCTCATCATCGATGGCGTGGTCACCGCGCGCGAAACGGGTGCGGATTGGCGTTCGGTCGTCCCCCTTGTTCTCCTCGAAATCGCGCTCGTTGTGTTCGGCGAATTGCTGTCGCGCGCATCGCGCCTTGTCGATGGGCTCCTCTCGGACCTCTTCAGCAATCGCGTGAGCGTTCGCCTGATGGAGCACGCCGCCCGGCTGGATCTGGCCAAGTTCGAAGATCCGAGTTTCTACGACCATCTGGAGCGCGCCCGACGATCGTCCGCGGGGCGGATCGGGCTCATCGCTCAGTTGTTAGGCATGGCGGAGGGTTCGATCACACTCGTCACGATCAGCATTGCCTTGCTGGCGTTCAATCCGTGGTTGATGCTGCTCCTTGTTGTGGCGGTGTTGCCGAGCTTTCTCGGCGAAGTTCGCTTTTCGGCCCTGCAGTACTCCTTGATGTTCCGCTGGACACAGCAACGGCGGCAGCTGGACTATCTCCGGTTCGTCGGGGCGAGCGACGATACGGCCAAGGAAGTGCAGCTCTTCGGACTGGCGCCGTGGCTCACGGAGCGGTTTCGCCGGCTCTCCGACAAATGGCACGCGGAGAACCGCAACCTGGCGATTCGCAAGGCACTAGTGAGCTCGGGGTTGTCGTTCATCAGCACGGCCGGCTATTACGGCGCTTACATCCTGATCATCGCGCGGACGATCGCCGGCTCGATCACGTTAGGCTCGCTCACGTTTCTGGCGATGTCCTTCGCCCGCGGCCGGGACGTGGTGCAGGGCCTGCTCGGTACCCTCGGCAGCATCTATGATGAAAGTCTCTACCTGCGCGACCTCTTCGTCTTTTTCGAGATGCAGCCGACAATCGCATCCAAGCCAGGCGCGCGTGCCGTGCCGCGGCCGATGCGTGAAGGCTTTGTCTTCGAGGGGGTCGGCTTCCAGTACCCGGGGAGCGATCGCTGGGCTGTGCGCAATGCGAGCTTTCGCTTGCGTCCCGGTGAGCGCATTGCACTCGTGGGCGAGAACGGCGCGGGCAAGACCACCCTAACGAAACTCCTCGCGCGACTCTACGATCCGACGGAAGGGCGCATCCTGCTCGACGGCATCGACCTGCGCGACTACGACGTCGCATCGTTGCGACAAGCGATCGGCGTGATCTTTCAGGACTTTGTACGTTATGACTTTCGCTTCGACGAAAACATCGGCGTCGGCGAGATCCGCGACACGCACATGTACCTTGATGAGCCGGGGTCTAACGGCGACGCACCCGAAGCGATGCAGGTGGCTTCGGAGAAGTCGCTGGCCATCTCATTACTCCCCAAGCTCCCTTTGCGCTGGCGGCAGATGTTAGGCCGGCGTTTCGATGAAGGCATCGAGCTGTCGGGAGGTGAGTGGCAGAAGGTTGCGCTCGCGCGCGCGTATATGCGCAACGCGCAAGTCTTCATCCTCGACGAGCCGACCGCAGCGCTGGATGCGCGTGCCGAATACGATGTCTTCCTGCGCTTTTCGGAGCTGATGCGTGGGCGCACTGCCGTGCTGATCTCGCACCGTTTCTCGACCGTGCGAATGGCTGACCGCATCCTCGTGCTCAAAGAAGGAGAGATCGTCGAAGAAGGAACGCACTCGCAACTGGTCGAGCGCGGCGGGCTTTATGGGGAACTGTTCGCGATGCAAGCCGCTGGCTATCGCTAACCCCAGCCCTGGTTGTTACATGCGCGCAGCCATCGCCTTGGCGAAGCCGCTCGTCGTCGTTAGGGTCGCGCCCTGCATCATCCGCTCGAAATCGTACGTGACGATCCGATCGGCGATAGTGCGCTCGAGCGACGAAACGATGAGATCCGCGGCCTCATCCCAGCCCATGTAACGGAACATCATCTCGCCTGACAGAATCACGGAGCCCGGGTTGACGCGATCGAGGCCGGCGTATTTTGGCGCGGTACCGTGCGTCGCTTCGAAGACCGCGTGTCCCGTGACGTAGTTGATGTTCGCTCCCGGTGCGATGCCGATCCCACCCACCTGTGCCGCGAGCGCATCCGAGATGTAGTCGCCATTGAGGTTGGGCGTGGCGATGACGCTGTATTCCTTGGGGCGGGTCAGGATCTGCTGCAGGAAGGCATCGGCGATCGCGTCCTTGATGACCGTCCCGTTAGGCAGGCGTAACCAGGGCCCGCCGTCGATCTCCACACCGCCGAATTCGCTCTTGGCGAGCGCAAACCCCCAGTCACGGAATGCCCCTTCCGTGAACTTCATGATGTTTCCTTTGTGCACCAGCGTCACGCTGGGCAGGTTGTAGCGCAGCGCATGCTGCAACGCGGCGCGTACGAGCCGCTCCGTGCCGTCGCGCGAGATCGGCTTGATGCCGATCGCGCTGGTTTCCGGGAATCTGATCTTCTTGACGGCAAGCTCCTCCCGCAGGAAGCCGATGAGCTTCGCGGCTTCAGGCGTTTGCGCGGCCCACTCCACGCCGGCGTAGATGTCCTCCGTATTCTCCCGGAAGATCACCATGTCGACGTGCTCGGGTGCTCTGACGGGAGAAGGCACGCCCTTGAAGTAGCGAACCGGGCGCACGCATGCGTAGAGATCGAGCTGCTGCCGCAAGGCCACGTTGAGCGATCGCATCCCGCCACCCACCGGCGTGCCTAACGGGCCTTTGATCGCGACGAGATGCTCGTTGATCGCCGCGAGCGTTTCCTCCGGCAGGTAGGTGCCGACCTGGGCGTTGGCTTTGTCGCCTGCGAACACCTCGCGCCAAATGAGCGCGCGTTCGCCACGGTACGCCTTGGCGACGGCTGCGTCGAAGACAAGCTGGGACGCGCGCCAGATATCCGGCCCGGTCCCGTCGCCTTCGATGAATGGGATGATGGGGTGGGTGGGAACGCGCAGCACGCCGTCCACCAGTTGAATCTTTTCGCCGGTCATGCTCGGCGTCGCAGTCGATGTCATGCCGAATTCTAGCAAGGCGTCCGCTACTCGGCACTCCCGCCGGGTTCGCCATCGCGTCACATTGCCCAAATGACCGCGCCTGATCCTCCGCGCTACCGTCTCGATGGACAGACTGCGCTCATTACGGGTGGGACACGCGGCATCGGACTGGCCATCACTCGCGCGTTTGCACGTGCTGGTGCTCGCGTCCTCGTGAACAGTCGAAAAGTCGACGCCGTCGAACGCACGGTCGCAGAGGTGCGCGGCGACGGAGGAGCTGCCGAGCCGTTGGCGGGAAACGTGAGTCGGCCCGAAGAGTTGGCGGCAATCGCTGACGCGGCGCTCTCTCGTTATGGAGGGGTCGATATCCTGGTGAACAACGCGGGCGTGAATCCGGTCTACGGTTCCTTCACGGACGTTACGCCAGAAGCGTTCGACAAGATCGTCGCCGTGAACATCAAGGCGCCGTTCGAGCTGACTCGGCGGCTTGTGCCGGGCATGATCGAACGCAAGCGCGGGGTGATCATCAATATGTCGAGCATCGGCGCCGTAGCTCCGGAGCCGGGGCTCGGAGTCTACAGCGTAAGCAAAGCGGCGCTGGTTTCCCTAACGAAAGTGATGGCGATCGAGTTGGGTCCGCACGGAATACGCGCGAACGCCATCTGTCCGGGTTTTATCAGGACCGATTTCAGCGCGGCTCTCTGGAAGGACGAAACCATCATGACGCACGTGCTCGAGCGCACGCCATTGGCGCGCCTCGGTGAGCCTAACGACGTTGCGTTTACAGCTCTGTTCCTCGCCTCGGACCACGCGAAATTCTGTACGGGCGGTGTGTTTCTCGTGGATGGAGGATATCGGGCGTAGCTCGCAGTCGTTAGCTCTTAGCTCCTAGCAGCTAAGAGCAAAGAGCTAAGGGCTAAGAGCCAGCTACTTCCAGCACTCCGGCCGCTCCCATCCCACCGCCAATACACATCGTAACCAGGCCATAACCTCCGCCCCGCTTTCCGAGCTCGGCGACGAGCTGTGTCGTGAGCTTGGCGCCGGTAGCGCCTAACGGATGTCCTAACGCGATCGCGCCGCCGTTCACGTTCACGCGCTCGATGGGCATCTCAAGGTCGCGGATGACAGCCAATGCCTGCGATGCGAAGGCCTCGTTGAACTCGATCAGCTGCATATCAGCCATTTTGAGCCCGGCGCGCGCGAGCGCCTTGGGTACTGCCTTTACCGGGCCGATGCCCATGACGTCCGGTTCTACACCCGCGACGCCGAAGGACACGAAGCGCGCCAGAGGTTGAAGACCCTCAGTCTTCGCGCGGTCGGCGCTCATGACGACGAGCGCCGCGGCACCATCCGAATAAGGAGAGGAGTTTCCTGCCGTCACTGTGCCTCCCGCCTTGAAGGCGGGTGGCAGCTTAGCGAGCCGCTCGAGACTCGTGTCTGCTCGCACGGTTTCGTCGCGCGCGTGCAGCCCTGACTCGACGTTCTTCTTTGTGCTGGTCCATGTGACCCGTTCGACCGGCACCGGCGCAATCTGCTCGGTGAACGCTCCGCATTCGATAGCGCGCGCTGCCTTACGATGGCTTTCCAGCGCATACGCATCCTGTTCCTCGCGCGAGATCTTCCAGCGCTCGGCTACACGCTCGGCTGTAAAGCCCATCGCGATCATCGCTTCCGTCATTTCAGGATGCAGGCGCGCATGAAAACCAGACATCGGCACCTGGCTCATCATCTCGACGCCACCGGCGAGAACGACGTCGGCCATACCGCTCATGATCGACTGTGCCGCCATCGCGACGGTTTGCAGCCCCGATGAGCAAAAGCGATTGATCGTTGCGGCCGGGACATCGACGGGGAGCCGCGCACGCAGGACCGCGAGGCGCGCCATGTTGAGTCCCTGAGATCCTTCGGGCATCGCACACCCCCAGAGCACGTCATCGATCGTTCTGGGGTCGATGTTCGCGCGTTTGACGGCTTCCTGCATAACGAGCGCTGAGAGATCGATGGGGGTAATGCCCGCGAGCGCCCCGTCGGCTTTCCCGCGGCCGATGGCCGTTCTTACGGCGCTCACAATTACTGCATCCATATTCGCTCCCTTTTGGCTCAAAGGTCTTCAACTCGCATCGGTCAGCTTCGAGTTAAAGAGCTATGAGCTGTTTTAGTTCCGAAGTGGTTTTCCTGTCTTGAGCATATGCTGAATGCGCTCTTGGGTCTGTTTAGTGCCCAATAGCGACAAAAAGGCCTCGCGCTCGAAATCCAGCAGATCCTGTTCGGACACTTCACGCGGCGGCCCATCTCCGCCCGCCAGCACGTACGCCAGCTTGCGGCCGATCGTCACTTCGTGATCTGTGATGTAGTTGGCTTCGCGCATGGCCCACACGCCATAATGCAGGTTGCCTAACGCTTCCTTGCCGAGGACGCGCACCGTGCCCGGTCGTTCCGCGACGTGATCTTCTGCCAGTGAGAGCACGCGCTGTTTCGCATCGTGCAGCAGGCGATCGCGATTCATGGACACGCGATCCCGGTCGCGCAAAAAGCCCAGGCGCCGTGCTTCGGAAGCGCTCGTCGAAGTCGTTGCCATCGAAATGAGCTTGAAAGCACGCTGGACGCCGTCGAAGAGGTCGGGGTTTTCATACGCGCTCAACTCTTGCACGAATCGTCGCAACAACTCTTTGGTGCCGCCGCCTGCTGGAATGAGCCCCACGCCAACCTCGACGAGACCGATATACAGCTCGGCATGGGCCTGAACCTGTGTCGCGTGCAGGGCGAACTCGGCGCCTCCGCCTAACGTGAGGCCGAAGGGCGCCACGACGACGGGGAAGGGAAGCTGTCGCAGACGCGTGCTCGCATTTTGAAACGCGCGCACGGCTGCATCGAGTTTGTCCCATTCGCCGGCGGCCGCCTGTCGCGCGACGGGCAACAGATTGGCGCCGGCCGAAAACACTCTGGGATCTGTGTTGCCGATGACGAGGCCCGCCGACTCACTGGTGCGGATTTTCTCCTCGGCACTGTCGAGCAGGCGCAGGACCCCTTCGCCGATCGCGTTCATCTTGCCGCGAAACTCGAGGAGCACCACACCGTTGCCGACATCGAGCAGAGCGCCCTCGTCATTTTCGGCGATCGCACCCGTAAAGCGACGTATAAGTCCCAATTCGATTTGATCGGGGACGGGATCGATCGGCACGTACGTCCCCGCGAGCGTGAGCTGGCGCGGCCCGCTGGCCAACTCGCGGTAAAAGCCTTCTTGCGCGACAGCCAACAGGGGAGGCTCGCCGAGCCCGCGCTCCTTGAACTGCGCACGCAGGAACTGCATGCCTAACGCGTCCATCTGGCGGAATGGGCCGCTCTCCCAGCCGAAGCCCCATTCCATCGCTCGGTCTACAGACACGATGTCGTGCGCGATCTCAGGTGCTTTCGTGATGCTGTAGTGACTCATCTCCACGAACAGCGAGCGCAGATAATCCGCGTATTTGCCACCGGCACGCACGATTGCGGCGAGGCGTTCAGGCAAAGGTTTGTCGGCCAGATGCGCCAGCTCGTTGAGCTCCGGAACCTGTTGCGGTTTGTATTCGCCCGTTTTCCAGTCGAGCGTGAAAATTGCCTTGCCCTCCCGGCGATAGAACCCGACACCGGTCTTTACGCCGAACTTGCCTGCCTTGACCAAGGAGGTGACCCAATACGGCAGCTGAAAATCTTCGCCGGTGGTCGCGCTCAGTCCTTCCGTGACGTGCGCGATGACATCCAGCCCCGATATGTCCGCGGTCCGGAATGTCGCCGAATTGGCACGGCCGATGAGCGTGCCCGTGAGCGCGTCCACTTCGTCGATCGTTAGGTTGTATTGCTCGAGGAGGCGCATCGCCCGGATCCAACCGTAGATCCCCAACCGGTTTGCGATGAACCCGGGAACATCCTTGGCGATGACGACACCTTTGCCTAACACACGCTCGGCAAACTCCCGAACCGCGCCAATCACTTCCTGCGAGGTGTCGCCAGTCGGGATTATTTCGAGCAGGTGGAGATAGCGCGGCGGATTGAAGAAGTGCGTTCCGAGGAACCGGTTGCGGAAACCGGCGCTCCTTCCTCTCGCGAGCGAGCCGATAGGGATGCCGGATGTACTCGAAGCATTGATCGCATGGCGGGGCATCACTTCTTCGACGCGCTCGTAGAGGGCCTGCTTTGGGTCCGTTTGTTCGATGATCGCCTCGATGATGAGGTCGCAGTCC
>DATFBW010000210.1:0-10335 GCA_035253645.1 Gemmatimonadaceae bacterium
GACTGTCAGGATGTAACTCGCCTTGATGCTCCGCGCTGCGGGATTCGCTAGGACGAGTGTATCGGTGAAAGTCTTGAGCGGGTGCGGGACATCCTTCGGGATTGCAGCATTGGACGTCACCCAGGGCGGGACGATCATGCCGTCTGTCGTGTTCTGAGCGAAGAAGGCGCCAGCCTGTGGGCCAATGAGGCCCATGACGCTCTCGCCTGATTCGGGAAGGAAAGCATCGACATAAATGAGGGCGCGCACGCGGTCCGCAATGCGATCCGCGACGCCTGTGATCACCATGCCGCCATAACTATGTCCAACCAGCACGACGTCTTGCAGCTGCTCGAAGTTGACCGTATTCACGACATCGTTCATGTGTGTCGTTAGGCCGACGTTAGGTGTTGCCAGGTGCACCCGCTCACCGAGCCCCGTGAGCGTCACACGGTAGACGCGCTGCCCTTGCGCTGTGAGGATGGAATCCACGTGTTGCCAGTCCCAGCCGCCGCCCCACGCACCGTGGACGATGACGTACGTGTTGCTCGCGGCTGGAGGAGACGCGGAGGCGCACGCGAGCGACAGACTTGCGGCGATAGTTACGAGAGCACGGGTCATGATTATTGCCGGGCCGGACGGCCATGAAGGAGCTGACGATCCTACCACTCGCTGCCTAAGATGGCACTTCCACGGCCATTGCGTAGGTTGCGACGCATGCGAATCCATTCCGTTCTTACCGCCATGTGCCTGTGCGGGGGCCTGTTTCAGCCGGCGGTCGGCAGAGCGCAGCAAGACTCCCTAACGGCGCGCTTCCAACGCCAGTCGCTCGCGGCCGAGACGCGCGGGCTCGCCGAGCCGTTCAAAGGGATAACGACAAAGGGGACTGTGCGCGCGGGCCTATTCCCATTGCGCTCGACGGGAGTATCGACGGCTCCTGTGGCTGCTGCCGCGCGGAAGTTCCTCGCGTCACTCACGCCCCCCCAGCTTTCGCAGACGACATATCCGGTGGATGACCCGGAGTGGCGCAAGTGGATGAACCAGCACTTCTACGTGCGCCAGGGGATGGGCTTCAAGGACATGTCCGACGCCCAGCGTGAAGCGGCGTTAGGCATGCTCGGCGCGTCGCTCAGCGCGAAGGGGCTCAAGCTCACGCGCGACATCATGCGGCTCAACCACACGTTAGGTGAGCTCAACAACAATAACTTCGTCGAGTATGGCGAGTGGCTCTACTGGATCACGGTGATGGGCCAGCCGTCGGAGACCGAGCCGTGGGGTTGGCAGCTCGACGGGCATCACGTGATCATCAATTACTTCGTGTTAGGCGATCAGGTTGTGATGACGCCGATGTTCGTCGGGTCCGAACCGGTGATGGCGGAATCGGGCAAATATCGGGGGACGGCGATCCTGCAAGAGGAGCAGAACGAAGGGCTGGCGATGATTGCGTCGCTCGCTGAGGCGCAGCGGCGTGCGGCGATCATCGAAGTATCCAAAACAGGCAACAACAACCTCACCGAAGCGTTCCGCGACAACGTCGTGCTGGACTATGCCGGAGCTCCGGCGCGCTCGTTTTCACCTGCGCAGAAGGAGCGCCTGGTTCGGTTGATCGGCCTCTTCGTCAACAACATGCGTGAAGGGCACGCGAAGGTGCGCATGTCGGAGGTGCAGGAGCACATTGATTCCACGTACTTCGCGTGGATCGGGGCGACCGACAAGGATGCTGTCTTCTATTACAGGATCCACAGCCCGGTGATACTGATCGAATTCGATCACCAGCGGCCCGCGGGCCTCAGACACATCTACGGCCAGCAGCCGATCCGCCAGCACATCCACGTCGTCGTGCGCACGCCGAACGGAAACGACTACGGGAAGGATTTACTGAAGCAGCACTATCAGCGGCATCCCCACCCGCACTGATCAAGGGGACTGGTCGCGCGGCTGTACGCGACTACAGACCCGCATCACCTAACGAGGGATAGTCGGCGTACGCTGCGAATCGCGGGAATCGTACAGGCACAGCTCTTTTGCCGGACGAGTCGTGCCGGTCACGTATTCGTGCACCGATCGTAGTCCATCCTTGAGACCGCGATAATGCACGCGCTCGAGGCACTGCTCGAATGAGAACCATCCGTAATCCGAATGTTCCGATGGATCGAGCCGTACGTGTACATCCGTGACTTCCGCAGCGTAGACACCAATCGCTTGCATCGACGCGAACCGCCGGTTGTAGATGAGGTACGCGTGTTCGCCGGCCCAGATCGATGCTGGGCGCAATCCATGCTGCTCCAGGTCGCGCGCGATTGCGTCCGTGATCGACTCCTCGTCGCGCACCGAGTCGCTCGGGATCTGCCAGAACCTGCCGCCGTTGAAATATTTCTGCGCCTTCTCAACGGACGTGTAGAGCAAAAGAAAGACGACCCCTTCAGGCGTCCGCCGAAAGGCCCATACGTCGAACACGTTAGGCTCGAGTTTCATACGACGCGGCCTATGCTACGGCACCTGGATTGTCATGACTCGAATTGACGCCTTGAACTCACCGCCGACGTTGGGCTGGAGACCGAAGATGCCAGGTCCTGTAAATGTGAGGCCGGTCAGCGCCAAATCATTCGTGCCCGCGGTCAGTCGGGATGCAATTGGGAACCCTGTGAGACCTGCGACATCCGGCATCGTTAAGTCGTATGCCGATGCGTTCCCTGCGGCAGCGAGATACGCGCCCGTCGCCAGGATGCTGTATCCGTTCCCCCCACCCGAGGATTCTATCAATTCAACTCTCGCTCCCTTGTCGTACACCGCGGGCAGCGTGCCCTGGAAGCGGAATCGAGGATACGTGCCAGCGGCCACCTGGGACGATGTTGGCAGCGTGACGGTGGGACCCATGGCGGCAGTTTGGTTCGTGACAGGACCGACGTACTTCAGCGTCACGCGGAAGTCGTCCAGATTGTTCGGCGCGTTCGCAAATACAAAAATGCCGTGAAAATCGGCGCTCGTCGCGACCGTCGGATTCAGGCCCGCCCACAAGCGGTTGCTGTTTTGACTGGGCGTCAGATCGAACCAGAACAGCGCCTCGCCGTTAGGCGTCACCACGGTGGTGAACACCTCGAGGTTGTCGGTTCCGCCACCGGTGACCGCTACGGTTGCCGTTCCCGGCACGGACGAAGCGGACCCGTTGAAATCGATCGTGGAAGGAAATGAACCTCCGTCCGGGATGTTGAGGTTACGGAACACCACGGCCCGGTCAGGCGGACTGCCACCCAAGGTGAGCATTCGCGTTCCGACAAAATCGACCAGCCCCGGAGGCACATCTGCAAAAGTCACCGGATTGGTATTCTGGCCGCCAATGAACGTCTCGGTCGTGTTGCCTAACGAGAGGATGCCGATAGCGCCGTTCGGTATGCCCGCCACCGTACCAGTGATCGTCTTCGTCGCTCCCTGTGTTTGCCCGCACGCATCGAGACCATCCTGTGCGAGCTCCGCTGTCGATCCATACAGCAGCTCAGTGTGATAGACGTCGGCTCGGCTGCGCCGTTGCGCGAAGGCTGCCACGCTCCCCGCGCGCGCACGCAGTTTATCCCGTAACGACAGCTCACGCGCGCTATTCCGAGCGCTGCTCGTTAGGCGACGAGCGGCGATGTCCGGGCTCCCGGTCGTTTCACGGAAGACTATGAGAACCCCGCCGCGCCCCTGCGTGAGAGTGAACGCGAAGCGCGCCACACCACCCGAAGTCGTCCCGGTTACGGCCTGCCAGGCGGCCGTCCCATTCTGATACGCAAAGAACACCGGAGCGACGGACCCAGAGCAGTACTGGAATTCGACGTTCCCGCTTCCCGCAGGAGCCGTGACGGTCAACTGAATCGTTGCGACACGATCGCTGAGACCCGTCGCCGTCCCACGCATCGTGACCTGGTATATGCCGACGGCGGCAGCCGCGCCGACATTCACCGTGAGCACCGAACTGTTGCCTGTCGTGCTCGACGGAACGAGTGTCCCGGTGACACCGGCGGGCGCATTCTCAAATGCAAGCGTGATGTTTCCGCTGAAGTTCACTCTCGCGAGCGTGAGGTTCACTGTGCCGCTCGAACCTTGCGCCACGCTGAGCGATGCTGTGTTCACATTGATCGCATATCCAGTCGGCGGTGCGGTCACCGTCACAGAGACGGTCGTTGTTTTTGCGGGAACACCAGTCGCCGTTCCCTGAACTGTAAGCACGTACTCGGCAGGCGCGACGTTCGCCGCGACACCTATTACGAGCGCCGAGGCGTTCGTCGTGGACGACGAAGGTGTGAAGGTGGCGGTGATGCCGGCAGGAGGGTTGAGCAACGCCAGCGCGACGGCGCCCGTGAAGTTCGTACGCGTGATGTTGACTGTCGCGTTGCCGCTTGAACCGGGAGCTACTGTGACCGCGGATGGAGCAACCGAGAGAGTGTAGTTAGGCGCTGCGGTGACGGTGAGTTGTAACGTAGCTGTCGCCGCATTCACGCCCTGCGACGTCGCCGTGACCGTTCCCGTGTAACTTCCCGTTGCAACCGAAGCGGCCACACTCACGTCCAGCCCCGCGGACGCTGTCGCCCCTGAAAGTTGCGTGGGAGTAATGGTTGCGGTGACGCCTGCCGGTAATCCACTGATCGCGAGTGAGACGGCTGAGCTCACGCCTCCGATGCGCGTCAGCAAGATCACGGTGGAGCCGCTCCCTCCCTGCGTTACGGGGAGCGTTGTTGGATTCAGGCCGATCTGGATCGAACCCGCGCTTCCACTCGGGCCATCGTCGCCGCCGCCGCACGTTAGGGCGAGTGTTGCTGCCAGTGCGGCGAGGCCTTCACGTCGCGCCCGCTGAATCCACGTCATAGTCCCTCCCGGTTCGACCCATCACCACATCCGGCTCGGCGAACGCTCGCCGTGGCGCCTAACGAGTTGCAAACGGGAAAGTGGCACTCGAGGCAAGGACCCACCATTGCGCGCGTCAAAAGATGATGATGCCGCTTCCGGCTCTCCCGTAAAGCCCGCTCAGGCACTTGGTCCCTGTGGTCGAGCAGGAATTGGGAGCCTCGACCCTGCAGTCTTCTTCCTTTCCGGTTTCCGACCATACGCAGCGCGCCGGATAGTTCGCGATGCACTTTGCGCAACCTTTCGGCGGGTCCGTGTTGTTCAGGCGGCGTGCCATCTCCTGAGATTTTTCTTCG
Organism: Gemmatimonadaceae bacterium; assembly: GCA_035253645.1. GTDB lineage: Bacteria > Gemmatimonadota > Gemmatimonadetes > Gemmatimonadales > Gemmatimonadaceae > DASYRX01. Next base: position 5,157 of record DATFBW010000210.1, read on the forward strand.
GGCAGTGGAACGAGCCACCTCCATTTAACGACAAACTTCTCGAAGGACTTGCCGCCACGTGGTTCCTCGAGCGCGAACGACGAGCCAGTCGCTGCCTCTTGCATACATGCCTGCGCCGCAGCAACCTGCTCGTTAGGCAATGTTGATGTAAGTGGCTCGACGCGCTCGAACATCCATCCCGAATCCGATTTCGTGTATCGCAACGCGAGGTCCACCGTGCCCTCACCCTGAAGCTGACTCCAGCACGTCCGCAGCTTCGGTGTCACCGAAGTAAAGAAGTAGTGATTGACGACGCTCTGGCTCGCGGCGGTCTGCTCCAGATCCGTGATGAGCTCACTCGCCTCGGGAGCCGGGTTGCAGGCCGTGAATGCGAAAACAGCCGTGGCGAGTGCGAAAACGTGTTTCATGAGGCGGCTCCCAAGAGAAACCTGCCGAAGGTGGGCGCGCCGAATATGCCGCACGGAGTTTCGCGCGACAACGACGCCGCTGCGTATTTCACTGGGTACCGCCGATTTCGCGCGTCATCTCGATCATCGTGCGCCGGAAACCCGCGCTCGCGAACAGGCGCTGAGCGGATTCGTTCCCTTCTCCTGTCCACAAAACGAAGCGCGGAGCGCCGCGCGTCGTAAGCTCGGCAACCGTGGCATCGAGCAGCATGCGGCCGATGCCCTGGCCGCGATGTCCAGGATCGACGACGATGTCGTGCAGCACGCCCGCCGGCCCGCGCAGCGACATGTAATCGAATCCTTCAACGCCGGCGAACGTGTAGCCGACGACCTGCTCGTCCAGCTCCGCGACCAGGACGATGATGTCCGGCTTTGTGAGCTGCGAACCGATGTATGCGCCGTAGCCGCTCGCCGTCTCCGGCGTCGCCGCGATGAAGCGTGCCGGATCGAGCTCGTGATGCAGCCTAACGAGAAGGGCCGCCAGCCGGCCGATCGCCGGCAGATCTGCGCGCGTTGCCGGCCGAATGACAGGCGCCGTTGGAATGGTTAGGCTCCTTGCCGAGTCAAGCTCGAGCAGCCGGAATCTAGCTCTGGACGTGACGAGCCGCCGGTGCGAATCGGCCAGAGGAACGGTCGTCAGGGCTACTGGCGGTGGCAGCTCAGTCCCGCGCATGCGCCTCGAGGCCACTTTCCGCCGCGACCGTCGCGGGGCCGCCCTTCGTATGTGGTATTTTACTAGCCGATCCCGTCATCGGGCGCGCTAGTATGCGGCGACTCTTGAAACACGCTCTCCCAAGCCGTCCGTACGTCGCTCGTACAGCCCACGCAACCAAAACCCCCTATGCGATTCTTGGACTTCGCCCGCGCCACTTTCTTCGCCATGACCGTCGTGGCGCCAACTGCCTCGGGCCAGCGTGCTGCGCTCGACAGCGCCGACCTCTTCATCACGCGAATATACGTCGTCGACGTCGAACGCGGACGACTGATCGCAGATCAAACGGTTTACATAAAAGGCGATCGTATCGTTGCCGTTAGGCAGGCCGCCACCCAGGGCACCGGCGCGCGCACGATAGATGGGAGTGGGAAGTATCTCATCCCCGGCCTGTGGGACATGCACGCGCACCTCGGCGGGACGAGCGATCCGGTCACGCTCGAGCTGCCGCTCTTCACGGCGCACGGCGTCACGGGCATCCGTGTGATGGGAATGCCACAGGACCGCGCAATCCTAACGAGAGCCCGTCAGATGCAGAGTGGAATCGCTGCCGGTGCGCTCATTGGTCCGCGCATCCTGGCTTTGGCCACTTGGGCTGTGAACGGTGAAGCCGGAATCGCCGATACACTCCCACAGTTCTACAAGGCACGCACGCGCGAAGAGGGCCGCGACCTCGCGCGGTACTTCAAGGAGAGCGGCTACGACTTCATCAAGATCTACAACAACGTTTCGCGCGACGGTTACCTCGGGCTGACGGAGGAGGCGCGTCGCCTCAACCTTCCGTTCGCAGGCCACGAGCCTACGCCCTTCTCGGCGATCGAGCTGTCGAACGCGGGGCAGAAGAGCATCGAGCACTCGCGCATCTTTCTGTTCAACTGCTTCCCTGGCGCGGACTCGATGCGTAAAGGACTGCTACGTCCATCGACAGCGCTTCGGCGTCGCATGGTCGATGAATACGATCCGCGGATGTGCACCGAGGTATTTCAGACGTTTGCGCGAAACGGCACCTACATCACGCCAACTCACGTCACTCGGCGGATGGATGCGTATGCGCACGACGCAGCATATCGGGGTGACGCGCGCATGAAGTACATCCCCGGGACACGTCAGATGGCCTGGCTCGCCGATGCGAATGGAATGGTGGCATCGGATCCGTCGGACGCCGGGCGCAAGAGCTACATGGACTTCTATCGTAAGGGCCTAACGCTTACGCACGACGCCTATCGCGCGGGCGTTCCAGTCATCCTCGGCACCGATGCGGGTGATTCGTTCGTATTCCCCGGATCGAGCGTGCATGACGAGCTGGGCGAGCTCGTAAAGGCCGGTCTTTCACCCGCGGAAGCGTTGCGCGCCGCGACCCTAACGTCTGCCAAATTCGTGGACAAGACGCAGGACTTTGGCACGATACAGACCGGCCGCTACGCCGACTTCGTTGTATTGGACGCGAATCCGCTGACGGACATCGCGAACACGCGCCGAATCCATGCGGTGGTGCAGGGGGGGCGTGTCTTCGAACGTGCGGCATTGGACTCGATGCTCACGCGCGTCGAAGTCGCGGTGCGGCCTAACGCCCAAAGCAAGTTATGGATCGCTGCGATCACGGGCGACACGCTTGCGCTTACGGAAGCGCTGGCCAATGGAGCGGCCATCGATTCACTCGATGGGCAGGGGAACCGTCGCGCGCTCAATTACGCAGCGATCAACAATCGAGTCGCGGCTGTTCGGTTCCTCGTCGCACGTGGCGCATCGATAAATCTGGCCAACCGGACGGGGTTTACCCCGCTCCATCATGCTGCCGAGGCAGGCGCTGTCGACGCGCTCGAGGCGCTGCTCACGTTAGGCGCGGATGCGAGTATCGCGAGTACACGCGGCGTGCTGCCGATCGACACAGCCCGCCGGCGCGGCGATCAGGATGCGGTGAGGCTGTTGGAGGCCGCAAAGAAGCCTTGACACCGGTTGTCGGATGAATCGGGCGCGCATGGTCCTTGCGCGACGACGAAACAAAGGAGTACAAAATGCGAAGTCCAGCCAAAGTGATCACTTTGTTGGTTGCGCTGGCATGCCAACCTACAGCGCAGGGGAACGATACGACGTCTCAAAGCGATAGCCCTAATTCGCCAGCCTCTGCGGGTGACGCCAGCGGGACGCCAGCGGCTGACACCGGTGGGGTTACACTGTCGCTTGATAAGGGCGCATATGCGCCCGGCGGAACGGCCATCATGACCATTCGGAGCCAGCGATCCGATACGCTGGGTTACAACCCTTGCGCGAACCGCTCCGTGGAGCGGGAGACGCCGAGCGGTTGGGTTCTGCATCCTGAGCCGGCGCGCATCTGCACAATGGAGCTGCGGTTGCTCATCCCGGGTGCAACCCAATCCGTGGAGACAGATGTCCCTGGGGACTTGAGTACCGGAACGTATCGGTTCGTCGTGAGCCTGGTGCCGGAGCGAGCTGATTCCACGCCGGGACCAGCCACCACTGTCAGGGCCGTCAGCGCGCCGTTCCGCGTGCCAGCTTCCTAACGAGTATTTCCGCAACTCGTCGTCCGGGGATGCGAGTTGGTCACGGGTGTGATAGCGGCGCCCTAGCCCGTGTACTATCCTGGCGGCAAGAATTTCCCTTCGTCGGTCACTCGCTAGTCGAGGCGTTGAACTTGCTCCGGGAGCGCGTATGATCCCCCTTCGTGCCTTACCCGCGTTAGGCGTCGCCGTCGCGCTAGCTGTGCCCTGTGCTGCTCAGGGGCAAATGGTCCGCAGGCCACAGCAGATGGGTGGCGAAATGCGCGTGCCTGCGACAAGACGCGAGTCCGCGCTGCCGCCGATCAGGATGGGATCGTTGCAACCGTACAACGCTCCGTCCGGCGGGCATGACGACTATGGGTATCGTGGGTATTCCTATGGCGGCCGATACGGTTACAGCAGGTATAGCTATGCCTGGGTCTACGACGGCTACTCGGGCAGGTCGGCACGGTCACGAGTCGGCCGCTCGGCTGGCGCAGTGTACACCCAGTTCTGGCTCCCGGCGCTCGGTAAGATCTGGTCTCCAGCATCTCTCGACGCTGCAGCTGACACACCGGAGCGTGCCAATGACGCGAGCCGCGTTTTGCACATCGAGGATGTAAACGACAGCGGCGTCCGCGTCACGTGGTTAGGCAGCACTCGTCCCATTCGCCAGGCGCGCGTCTTTCTGGCTGATTCGGTACAACAGGTCTTACGTGGTCGTCCGGTCGATCAGGGGAATCCCAGTGCGGTCCTTCCCTTCGCCGACCTGCCACCGCGCATCAGGTACGTCGGCCTAACGGTTACGTTCGGCGACGGGCTGATCGAGTCGACGCTGGTGCCCTACACGCCAAAGGTCGCACAAAGGCCCTGAGCGCCAACGGCCAGGCGCCGCGGCGTCGCCCGATAAGAGCCTAACGACTCAGCGACACCGCCGCGAGGCGACGTACAGGTCTACACGGTCGAAGCACGTCTGGGGCGTGCAGATCGCCGCAACGGCGGAATCTTGCCGCGCCGACATGAAATACAACGATAGTTCGTTGCTGGAGATGAACGGCGCCAGAGTCATGCTCCGTGCGACGTTGACTTCTCCGCCGATCTTTTCCGGCGCGCCCCATTCCTGGTGGGGACTCGCACGCCTCGCAACCCACAGTTCCACGGCTCCATCGCGCTCCGACGCGAAGTACATCGTGTTTCCGTCGGCCGTCACCGACGGGGAAAACTCGGCGCGCGGCGAATTGAATGTGGCTGCGACTTTCTGTGGTGCGCCCCACGTGTCATTCACGCTGCCGCGTGTGGTCACCCAAATATCGGAGTCCTGGCTGTCGAACGTCGCGGAGCGGTTGAAATACAGCGTTAGGCCGTCGGCGCTGGGTGTAGGAAACGCTTCGAATGCGTCCGTGTTGAGTACCGGCCCAAGATTCACCGCGCGCGTCCACGGAGCGTCGCGCGATGCGCGTGTCGCCACGTACATATCGGCAGCGCCATGACCCCCACGGCGGTTCGACGCGAAGTAGAGCGCG
>DATFBW010000211.1:0-11007 GCA_035253645.1 Gemmatimonadaceae bacterium
ACCGTATCGTTGAACAGCACAGTGTCCTGGCTCACGATCCCCGTGAGCGCGCGCAGGGAGCTGAGCGAGATGTCGCGCGTGTCGATTCCGTCGATCGTTATACGGCCCGCTGTCGGCTCATAGAAGCGAGGGATGAGATCCACCAAGGTGCTCTTCCCCGCTCCGCTAGGACCGACAAGAGCCACGACTTCGCCTTTGCGCACTGTAAAAGAGAGGTCGCGCAAAACGGGCTCCGCCTCGTACGCGAACGTCACGTGCTCGAACGCGATCTCGCGTTCCAGGGAGCTGACGTCGCGCGTCCCTCGGTCCAGCATCGCCTCCGTCGGACGATCCATGACTTCGAAGAGCCGCTCAGCGGCGGCAAGTGACTGTTGTGCGACTGTCGGAATCTGCGAGAGCTGCTTGAGCGGTTGCAGCATGCGCAGCACGAGTAACAGGAACGCGATCAGCTCGGAGCCGGACAGCGATTGTGTGACGAGCACCTCCCGGGCACCGAAGCCGAGGATAACGACGGCGATCGCCGTGCCCACGGTTTCCGTAATCGGCTGCGCCAGGAACGCCAGGCGTTGCACCCGGACCATCCCTTGTGCATAACGAGCGCTTGCGTCAAAAAAGCGCCGCTCTTCGTATGCTTCACCGCGAAACGATTTGACGAGCCGCATGCCCGTGATCGCTTCCTGCACCACGCTCGTCATTTCGCCATACTGGTCGCCCAGCCTGCGATGCCCCTTGCGGAGCTTGCGCAGCAGCGGAAAGAGCAAGGCGATGAGAATCGGCGCGACGACCAGTGCGAGGAGCGTTAGGCGCCAGGAGATCACGAAGCACACCGCGATCGTCGTGATGACCACGGCAATGCTCTGCACCGAGCGTGTCACGGCTTCCGTCATCACTTGCTTGGTCTGCTGCGTATCGCTGAATACGCGGGCGAGCGTCTGTCCGGCACGTGTGCTCGTGAAGTAGCCTAACGGCAAACGCTGCACGTGGCCGTAAAACGCGTTGCGCAGATCGCGTGTCACGAACTCCTGTAGCTGCGCGCTCAATTGTCCGCTGATCCACACCAGCACGTTTTTCACCACGACGGCGACCAAAATGACGACGATGATATTCGTCAGAGAGGCGAAGGCATCGCTCGGATCGTGAAACCAGCCGATGAGCCACCGCTGCACGGCCGAAATCGGCCCGGGGTTTGTCGCGGTGCCGAAAACACGATCGAGGAACGGGATGAGCAGCGTGAACGACAGCACATCGAGCAGCGCTGCCATGATGTTCGCCGCCACTACAGCGACCATGCGCCACGTCTGCGGCCGCACAAAGGCGAGCAGACGGCGGTAAATCATCTGGGCGTCAAAAGCGCGAGCGGGACGATGCATTCCTCCGGGGTTACGCCGCCATGCAGGAAAGAGCCACGGTAACGGCTCTGATATTCGCGCAACTTCGTGGGATACACGAAGAACGTGTCGCCCACGGCGAGCAGCGTATTGCTCCCCAAACCCCGTCGCGGCAAGCGCAAGAGGTCCTCGTTAGGAAAAAGCAGCGCATGCTCTGCCCGCTCCGCCCGCAAATCTTCCCCGAACTTGTACCGCAGATTGGCCGTTGCGTCGCGCTTCGCGAAGACGGTGGCAGGCGTCTGGCAGTGGATGGAGCCGTGATCACTCGTTAGGAGCACCGGCATACGGCGCCGCGCAGCCTCCCGAAGGACCGATAACAGCGCGGAGCGCTGGAACCACTGCTGCGTCAGTTGGCGCAGCGCGACCTCGTCGCGCGCCACTTCATACAGGATCGCCGACTCACTGCGCCCATGCGTCAACAAATCGATGAAGTTGAAGACGAAGGCGGTGACGCCATCGGACGCGATGGCACTCGACAGATGGCGCTCCAGATCGTCCGAGTCCGAGGGCGTCGAGACCTTGTAATACCGTACTGGCGCCTTCTCGCCTAACTCGCTGAGGTGCGCCTCCAGCAGCGAGCGCTCGTAGGCGTTGAGCGTCTCGTCGTCACGATCGGCCGAGCCCCACCAATCGGGGAACCGCGCCGCGATTTCACCTGGGAAAAGGCCGCTGAACAGCGCGTTGCGCGCATAGGGCGTCGCCGTGGGCAGAATGGCGAAGTAGTGCGACGTCTCCACCTCGAACATCGACGTTAGGCTGCGCTGGAGAACGTGCCACTGATCCAGCCTTAGGCAGTCGACCACGATGAACAACACCGCGCGGCTCCGTCGCATCGCCGGGAGGAGAAATTCTCCCACAACGTCTATGGAAAGTGGCGGTCGGTCACCCTCCAGGTTCTGCAACCAGCGCGGATACTCGCGCTGCATGAAGACGGCAAAGTCGCGATGCATGGCCGGATACATGCCACGCAGTGAGTCATATAGACCGCGTTCACCGGCCTGCGTAAGCTCGATGTCCCAGTGCATCAATTCGTCGAAACGATCGACCCAGCCACGCCAGTTCAGATCGCGCGTGCGCTCGTTCTCCAGTGTACGAAACCGCTCTACGAAGGCACGCGCGGTTGCTTGTTGGCGTAACGCTGGTCCTTCAAGGATCTTCGTTACGACCGAAAGCACCTGACGAGGGTTGACTGGTTTTACGAGGTAATCACGGATATCGGCACCAAGCGCGTCGCGCAGCGTCGTGTCGTCCTCGCTTTTTGTGACCATTACGACCGGAAGACCCGGCGCTAACTCACGCACCTCACGATAGGCTTCAAGCCCACGCTTCCCCGGCATCTGCTCATCCAGGAGCACGAGGTCGAATTGCTGCCGGCGTAGTAGCTCGACGGCGTCATCTGCGTTCGTCGCCACGTGAACTTCATAGCCTTTGTCCGCCAAAAAAATGCGGTGTGGCTCGAGCATCTCGACTTCGTCATCGACCCACAGCACGGTGCGCGGACGTGGAGCGCTGCTTCGAGCAACAGGGGGCATTAGTCGAATGTAGTCCTTTGCCAAAATGTTGCCGAGTGCTTGGCTTCCCCTAGATTGCGCGCGTGGCGACGCCGCAGCTTCCGCCCTATGCCGTGTACCCCGCGGAGTTTGCATTCCGCTCAATCGCGCAACGCGCCGCTCGGCTCGGGATCGGGGGGGAGCGCGAAATAGCCCTGGCGACGTTACAGGCCGCGCGTTTTGCGATGGCGGCACTCGGTCCCGCAGCCCTGCCCAAAGGGCAACGCCAGGCACGCATCGTCGCCGCGCGGATCTGGTTCGGCACGCTCGCGCTACCTGCACGCGCGCGGCTCGCCGTCCAGCGCGTTGTCGACGCAAGCGCTACGGACGATCGTCAGGCGCTCGCCGCAGGGCTCGAGGAGCTCATCGAGGTGGCAGCGCCGGTCCTCGATCGCGCCGCCAGTGGCGAGCTGCGCACCCTGCTGCGGTTCGCCGAGCGGGGAGATCACACCGCGACCGCATGATCGCGCAGCCCGATCCACACAGCGAGCCTAACGAGAAGGCCGATCCGCATCCGTTCGACGCCGGCGCGTACCTTTCGGCTGTCGCCAACGGCGGCGTCCCCGACGACTCGGTGCCGACGGGCTTTCCGAGCGTGGATACGTTGTTAGGCGGCGGCATCCGGCGTGGCGATCTGGTGGTCCTGGGTGGCGAAGCGGGCGCAGGGAAGAGCGCGTTGGCGCTCGGCATCCTTCTCCGCATCGGCGAGAACGGCGGACAGGCGGCTTATCTCACAGGTGAGATGTCAGCCGAGCGTGTTTACGATCGTGCCTTGGCGATCGAGACGCGCTTAAGGTTCGACCAGGTGCATAGCGGCAAGCTCGACGATGCGGCGCGCAGTCAGATTGCCGCGGCTGCGGCAAAGCTGCGCACGCAGGCGCCAGTCATCCGCACCATCCCTGAGGGTGGCGTCACCGGGTTGAGTGACATCCTGATCGAGCACCTGGGGCTGCAGCTCGTCGTGGTCGATCCCGTGCAGTGGCTCCTTGTCGCGCAGGACGCGATGGACGAACAGTTGGCTCGGATGGCGCGCGAGCTCAAGGCACTAGCGCTGCGTCGGTCTGTCGCGGTCCTTGCGGTCAGCAGCTTGCGGGCGGCGACTCGGGACCGCCCCGATCCGCGTCCCCGGCTCGACGATTTCGGCGCGTTAGGCGCGCTCAAGCAGCATGCCGATGTCGTGCTCGGACTTTTCCGCGAGGAGATGTATTCTGACTTGCGCGACGTGCAGGGGGCAGCGGAGCTGCACGTGCTGAAGAATCGGCACGGCGCGTTAGGCTACGCCGATCTCTACTTTTACAAGGAATCCCTGCGCTTCGAAGACGTCGTCGATTGAGCAGCGACGGGATACGAAGCTAAATCGTCCCGCCAAGCCCCACGAGCAGGAACGTGTAGCTGGTTCCGGATGAAAACGCGAGCATGCTTGGCCCGACCATAGATGCCACCAGCGGCGCAAGTTTCGCGTCCGCCGAGACGACTGTGATGCCGATTACCGTGGTCGCGCCGACCGTCCAGCGCTCGAAATCCAGTTTGTATCCGTCACGGGTGAACGAGAACGTGTTAGGCAGGTACTTCACGAGCTCCGTAGGCGTAACGCCGACGCCATAGTCCGGCGGCCAGAGGTCCCCGTCCTGATAGTGATTGATTGCAGCGTGGCGAACGACCTGCATGTCCCCGATGACGGCAGACGCAGTCGCTCGGCGCCGGAGCTCCCAGAGGCGTGGCATCGCGAAGCGAGCCAGGATCCCTATGATCGCAAGGACGGCGAGGACTTCGATGATCGTGAAGCCGCGGCGGAAGCGTCTCATTTGGAGATTCCCAGACCTGCCAGGGCATCGCGCATGTAGATGCTATCCGCCATGCTGGACGGAAGCTCCCAGCGACGACCATCCTGCGTCATGCTCAGCATGAATGCATCTTTGCTCGTTAGGCGATATTCGATACGCTGGTCCGTAATGCCGCTTTGAGTCGCCGTGGCCGGCAGCCGCCGGTTCCGTTGCTCGTACTCACGGACCTTCTGACTGGCCAGGAAAAGCGTTAGGCGCACCGAGGCGTCCATGCGCGCCGTGGAAATTGCGGGAACGGGCCGCGTCCCTAACGAGGGGACGAGCCAGACCGCACCGCACGCGACGATGATGGCGGTGGCGAGGAACTGGCGCCACGGACGTCGCGCCCGGTTGCGGCGCGCGGCTTCGGCCCGCTCCTCGATCTGTTCGTGGATGTACTGGCCGGCGAGGGAGCGGGCGAGTGCATCCGGTGTGGCGCCGACCGAAGGAATGGGGGCCGCGGGCGTGGGTCGCAAAGGAGTGCCGGTTGGCGTGGGGGACGGGGCTCGCATCGGAAGGAAACGATTTAAAGCCATGTCCCGTCACGATTTGCACTCAGTTGTCCCCTAATAGCCCTTTAGAGCGCCTCTCCCGTCGTTTTCGTCTCAGTCGGTGACGCGGACCGGGATGTCCGAGTTGAACCGAAAGGAGCATCACCCAAGTGTTGTCATGACTGGACTTGTCCGCCTTTCTGCAGCTCTTGCCCTCGTAATCGGTCCCGTTCTGGGCTGTGTCGATGCGACGTCACCGGACAGCGAGCTGGAGGCCGCACGCCGCCGCTGGGCCGATAGCGGGCCTACGTCGTATGCCATCACGATCTCCCGGTCCTGCGAATGCACGCCTGAAATGACCGGTCCCGTCGTCGTAAGCGTGCGCAACCGCGTTGTGGAGTCACGCACGTACACGCGAACGGGGACTGCGGTCGCCTCGGGCTCTATCGAGCTCTTTCCGTCTGTTGAGGGGCTCTTCAGGTTGATCGCTGATGCGATCGCTCAGCGCGCTGCCTCGTTGGTCGTGCGCTACGATCCCACGCTCGGTCACCCGATTGTCATTTCGATCGATTGGGATGCCGATACGGTGGACGATGAAGTTGCGTATCAGGTGCGGGAGCTGGTGCTCCGCTAGCGCGCTGCGGCATGTAGCTCGCGTTAGGCACACCGCATGGTTCTTGCATGCCCTCTTGCCACCAACAGGAGGACATCATGGCAAGCAATCGCAGCAATAAATCCGGTTCGTCCAAGAACCGAGAATCGATCGAGCCGCGCGGCAGCAAACGCTACGCGCGACGAGACGACGAGGGCAAATTCACGGAGCAAGACGACGTGAGCCGCTCCTTACGCCAAGACGTTCGCAAGGCGGCGAAGAAAAATGTGCCGTCCGGTCAGGGCGATCGCGGCGATCGCAGACGTTCCTAGCAGTCAGGAGCGGCGCTAACTTCGATAGGCACCCTCCTGTCCGGAGTGACTATGGCTGTCTCGCGCCGCTCCTTCCTCGTCACGCTCGGCGCCGGTGGCGCCGGCCTCATTGCCACCCCGCACATCAGCTGGCGCGGGCACGAGGCGCTCCTCGCGCAGGGCGTGTCGCAGCGTCGCGCAGATCGCCTGCTCGCGTCGCGCCCGGGGATGACGCGGCTCGACAGCAACGAGAACCCTAACGGGCCGGGCGCTCGAGTTTACAGCACGATTCGACGTCACATCACCGAGTCCAATCGCTATCCCGTAAAGAGCGAAGACGACCTCGCCGATGCAATTGCAAAAGTTCACGGCATCAAAGCCGAGAACGTTTTGCTCGGCTGTGGATCGGGTGAGCTGCTTCGTGCGGCGGTGAACGGATTCACCACGAAAGATCGCGGTCTCGTTTCCCCCGAGCCTACGTTCGAGGCGCCGGCGAACTGGGCAAAGTTCATCGGCGTTCCCGTCGCCGCGCCCAAGGTCACGTCGACGCTCCACATCGACCTCGATGCGATCACGAGCGCCGCACGCGGCGCCGGGCTCGTCTTCTTCTGTAACCCGAACAACCCGACAGCAACGGTTCACGGCAAGGCCGACGTTTTATCGTTCGTCGAGCGCGTCAACTCCCAATCGCCGGAGACGACGATCCTGATCGACGAGGCTTATCACGAGTACGTCGATGAGCCGAGTTATGCGACGGCGATTCCACTTGCATTGGCGAATCCGCGAGTGGTCGTGACGCGCACATTCTCGAAGGTCTTCGGCATGGCAGGACTGCGAGTCGGTTATGCGATCGCGCAACCGGCCACGCTGGCGAAGATCTCTCCGTGGATGCTGGGATCCAACATCAATCAGCTGGCGTTGGTCGCGGCGGCCGCCACAGTAGGCGACACGGAGCACATCGCCAAGGAGCAGCAGCGCAACCGCGTCGCCCGCGCGTTCACGCGGAAGTTCTTCGAGGATGCTGGATACAAGGTCGGCCAGTGCGAGGCGAACTTCATGCTGGTCGACATCAAGCGCGATTCCAAAGAGTTCAAGCTGGAATGCGTAAAGAAGCTCGTCGCGGTCGGGCGCCAGTTCACCACACTCCCAACACACACGCGGGTGTCGATCGGCACGATGGAGGAGATGAAGAAAGCGGCCCGCGTCTTCAAGGCTACGCTGGCACAACCAGCCGCGAACTCTGGTTAGGCGATGCCCTGTTTTGTCGCTGTCATCGCGCTCATCGCGCCGCGTATCGTCATACTGGCGCTGTATTTCTTCACGAACTGGTTTGTGGGAATGTTCGATTCGCTGGTCTGGCCCATCCTGGGCTTCATCTTCGCACCAACGTCGCTGCTCTGGTATACGGCAGTGCAGCACTTCTTCGGCGGCGTCTGGACGCTCTGGGCCGTTGTCGGGATGGTTGTCGCGGCGCTGCTCGATCTTGCGCCTGCCTCAGGCAAGCGTTAGGCAGAGGTGCGTCCGCGGTTTGCTTCTACCGTTCGCGCTCGCGCAGAAACACTACACGCCGACTGCGTCCCGTTGTCACCGTCAGGCGATCGACGTCACCGCCCGCGCCATCCCGGTGAAAGCGGAGAAGCCACCCCGACCCCGTAAAGCCGTCGGCGAACACGGGCGTCAGCGCGATTCCTTCGGTCCCGTGCTCGGGCAAGATCGTCAAGCGGCCCTCGCGTTGCACGATCCGCCAGGCGGTATTGGCCTCTGCACTGCGATAGATCCCGGCATAGTCGCCTAACGGTGCACCCTTGGCCGGCACTTCGGGCATACGGTCAAACACATTTTCACTGGCTGCCGCCCGTTTCACACGGACGCGCTGCGCGGGACCGGTTTGCGGGACGTCGAAACGCATCGATAGCTGCTGCGCGTCGAGCTTGAACTGATGCGCACCTTCATGTGTGAGCACGGGACCGCCGTCGATCGCCAGGACTCCGTTTCGCGCAACGAGACGCACCGTATTCTCTGACTTCAGGTTGAGATAAAAGCCCGCGTACCGGCCGGGATCCTCACTCAGGGGTACCGCGCTACCATTGCTCGCCGCCGTCGCTGCCGCTGCCTTGGGCACATAGAGATCCGTCACACGCTCGGCGAGCATCCCGGTATTCGCGCTGCCGATATTGCATAACAGCGCCACGGAGAAGTGCTCATCCGGGAAGCGCATCAGCATCGCGCGATAGCCGCCTAACGCGCCGCCATGCTGCACGCGCCGCCGCCCGCCGTACTGATCGACGGTGAGCCCGAAGGCATAGCTCAGTTTCTCACCGTTATTCAGCGCACCTGGCGTTTGCACCAGCGCGATGAGATCAGGACCGCCAAGCGCGCCTGTGTAGAAGCTCTCGTCCCAGCGCAACAGATCGCCGATTGTCGAATGCACGCCACCCGAGCCAGTGGTTTCGACGTGACTCACATTCGCGGTGCTGAAACCGCCTCCACGGCGCGGCGCATAAGCGTCGGCGCGGCGCGGAAGCACCAGAGTACGGTCGTCTACATAACGAGTGTTGTTCATCCCCAGCGGACCGAACATGCGCTCCTGGGCGAACTCGCGGTGCGGCTTGCCGCTCACGCGCGTGATGATCGTGGACAACAAATCGTACGCCGTATTGTTGTAGAGGTGCTCCTCGCCAGGCGCGAAGTTGAGATCCTTGGTGCGCTTTATCAGCTCGAGCACATCGTTCTGCGTGACCACGTCACCATCGAGCTTGCCGGCCATCGCAAACAGGTCCCATTTCTCGCGCAAACCACTGGTGTGATGTACGAGGTTACGGACCGTTATGCGCTTACCCAGGTCAGGCAGCTCCGGGATGTGCTTGCGCACGTCGTCATCGAGCGAGAGACGGCCGTCCTTGGCAAGCAGCGCGATCCCCATCGCCGTGAACTGCTTGGACACGGACCCCACGTAAAACACATGATCAGGCGTGATCGGTACACCAAGCTCGAGGTTCGCCATCCCATAGCCGCGGCTGTAGGCGATCTGCCCATTCTTGAAGACGCCGAGTGCGCAGCCTGGCGAGTCGTTGCGATCGTACTGCGCGAAGATGGAGTCGACGCGGGCCGACGGAGGATTCTGCGCAGCGGCTGCCTGGGCGACGCCGATGACGAGCAGTGTGAAGGTGCGCATAAACGGGGGAGTTTATTTGATGCGCGCGACGCGTTCTCCGGGCCGCGCAAACCGCTGGAATACCGCTGGGTCGTGACCGGGGACGATCAGCCTAACGTCACTGGCAATGGTGCGCATACGGTCTTGCGCCCGAAGGTTGGCGGTCGAATCGAACGTCTGGGCGATCGGTGCTCGTCTGTCGAGGTTCTCGTACAGATAGAGGTTGTCCGACGCGATGACCACGGTCCCTGCAGCCGTGCGCACGCCGACGTACTGGGATTGGAATGTGTGGCGGCCGCCCGTGTACGCCGTGATCCCCGGTAAGAACTCTTTCGCATCGCCCGCGATCAACCGCAAACGGCCCTGGCTCTCCAGATCGTGCAGCATCGTGGCGACTTCAGGCTCGATCCCGCGTTCTTTGACGGTTCCCGTCGGCGTCACGTAGTAACTGTACTCGTCCTCCTGGATCCACACCCGCGCGTTACGGAAGAGATCGATCCCATCGGCGTGATCCCAGTGGACGTGCGTGACGACGATGTCCGTGATCTGCTCGGGTGCCACACCGGCCCGCCTAACGGCTTCCGCTGGCGTCACGAAATCGTTAGGCTTCCACCGCTCGACGAAGCGTTGTCTGTGGAACCCTGCGTCGATCAGGATGTTGCGCCCCCCTCCGCGCACGAGCCACACGGCCATCGAGATCTCCAGCCGGCGCGAAGTGTCTGCGCCCGCGATGAGACCGGAAACGCGAAAAGGAATCGTCGCGTATTGGACGGCGTCCACGGTGTAACGCGTTGTATCCTGCGCCTGAAGCGTTGACGCTACGACGACAGCAAGCGTCAGCCGGCGCATCATCCTAGCGGCGCGCGCGGCTCGCGGACTGTGCCGATGGCGGGGTGGGCCGCGCGTCGATCTGGATCAGCTTCAACTTCTCGTCATCGTCAGGCAGGTCCGCCTGACCGGCCGGATACGTGTTGAGCTTGAAGATGTACGCCATCACGTCGAGGATGTCCGGGCGATTGAGCGTGCCTGGCTTGTCATCCGGCATCGTCGTCTTGACGAGATCGAAGAAGTCGAAGGCTGTCTTTCCGAGCCATTCCTTGTCGAACTGGCTGCCGCTGAACTCGATGGTCTCGTGACACTCCACGCAGACCTTTGCGAAGAACTTTTCGCCGCGATCCGCCTGGCTCGTGGTATAGACGCCCTTGGAAACAGCAGTACCGGGCGGAGCCGCAACGGCAGTGTCCTGCGCGAGGGGAGCGGACGCGCTCAGGAGAAACAGACAGAAAGGAACTACGAGTCGCATAGTGAAAAAGACGCAGGGGCTTCAGCAGTCTAAAACTGCAACTGCGTTACCGGTTATGAAAAGAACTGTGTTGGACGTTTGGCCACAAAAGGGCGTCAAGACTCGACGGCCCTCGAGGATTCGACCCTTTTCGCCTCCGTTTGGAACCCACTAACGCTGTTTTGTTCGTATCTGGCGACGCGGTGGGCTGCTGTTAATGCAGCTCAAACCAAAAGAATCCGTACGGTCCAAGGGATAGGCAGTACGGCGCCGTGCCGATCTTGGGAAAATCGACGTACCCGAGCATTTCCACGGGTGTCACTCCTGCCCAATGTTCGAGCTCCAGCGACACGGGTTGCGCAAACCGCGACAGATTCGCCACGCACAACACGCGCTCGTCTTCATACGGCCTAACG
>DATFBW010000212.1:0-17481 GCA_035253645.1 Gemmatimonadaceae bacterium
AACCGGATACACGAACACGAACGATAACCTCACCCGCGCGAAGCGGCCCCATGCAGGAGTATGCGCCCATGAAGCTCATCGTCACGAGATCACAACCCCGGCCAGGCGCGTCGGCGCTGTTAGGCGGCATCGGCATCGGCGCCGCGCTCATGTATTACCTCGACCCGGCCCGTGGTGCACGACGCCGTGGGCTTCTCCGCGATCAGCTGACGCACGCCGCGCGCGTGGCGAGCGAAGCGGCCGGTACCACGTCGCGCGACTTCGCCAATCGTGCACGCGGCATCGCTGCCGAAGTCCGCGCGTTAGGCTCCACTGACGAGGCTGACGACGACGTCCTGGTCCAACGCGTGCGTGCGGTACTGGGCCGCACCATTTCGCATCCGTCGGCTATCGAGGTCACAGCGGACGGTGGCGAGGTGACTCTGAGCGGAGACATCCTTGCCTCGGAAGTCGATCAGATCATCAAAGAGGTCGAGAAGGTGCGTGGGGTCACCCAGGTGAACAACGCGCTCGTGACGTTCGAAACGGCGGACGGCATTCCGTCGCTGCAGGGGGGCGTACGCAAGAAAGGTGACGAATTCGAGCTCAGGCAGGAGAACTGGTCCCCCGCCGCTCGGCTCCTAACGAGTGTTGCGGGCGGTGCGCTCGCGTTTTACGCCGCGCGGCGCCACGACCGCTTCGGCAGCGCGTTAGGCCTGGCGGGCCTCGCGCTGCTCACGCGAGGACTCAGCAACCGCGAGCTGACGCGCGTCGTCGGCGTCCGCGGAGGCCGCAATGCGATCCGCATCCAGAAGACTGTGAATATCGCCGCGCCAGTCGACAAGGTGTTCTCAAATCTGACCGACTGGGACAAGTTTCCGCAGTGGATGAGCCATGTGCGCGAAGTACGCGTTTACGGGGACAAGAATTCGATCGGGACGCGCACACACTGGGAAGTGGACGGACCGGCTGGAAGCACAGTCGCGTGGGATGCGGTGGTCACGCGCTTCATACCTAACGAGCTCGTGGCCTGGAAGAGCGTCGAAGGTGAACCGGTGCGGCAGGCCGGTCGCATTCGTTTCCAACCCAACGAGGACGGCTCGACGCGGGTGCATGTAGAGCTGCAATACAATCCACCGGCAGGGTACATCGGGCATGCGATCGCCGCGCTCTTCAAGAAGGATCCGAAGCGCCAGATGGACGACGATCTCGCGCGTCTCAAGACGCTGCTAGAGACCGGACGCCCCGCCCGCGACGCCGCTGCGCACAACGGCGCGTCCGAGGCCATAGAAGGGCTCGGCGTAGCGGGCTGAGTCGTTAGGAGATGCGTGAGTGGGGGCCTGGGTAAATACCGGGCCCCCACTGTTTTATGCGTGTACCTAGCACGATCCTGCTCCGCTCGGTAGTCTAATGGCCGGTTCACGTCGCCGCGCCAGCGGCGGCTTCTTTCAGATGGTCTGCGGCAGCACGATCCTCGTTAGGCGTCCGGGCGAGCATCCGACCCGCCCGCCGTCGCAATGAGGGCGAGCCTGTCCGAAGAGGTGCACCCTCTTTTCGGGCTCAACCGGATCGTTTGTCACGAATCTGGCATAGTGGTGCCCGGTCATTATGGTAAAAGCTGCCCTCCTGGATCACTCTCCCACCGCAGCGGGTCCCTCGGTGAGCGAAATCCCCACAGACCTGCAGGAAGCGCTAAAAGATCGCTATCAGATCGTGCGCGAGCTTGGTCGCGGGGGCATGGCAGTCGTCTACCTCGCTCGCGATCTCAAGCTGCAACGCGAGGTGGCGATCAAAGTCCTCATTCCAGACCTGGCGATGGCAATGGGGCCAGAGCGCTTCAATCGCGAGATCGAAATCGCTGGGCACTTGAGTCACCCTCACATTCTGCCGGTCTACGACTCGGGCTCTGCGGAAGGACGGCTGTATTACGTCATGCCGTACGTCGCCGGTGAAAGTCTCCGCGCGCGGCTCGATCGCGAAAAACAGCTCACGATCCCCGAAGCGCTGAGGCTCTCGATCGAAGTGGCGCGTGCGTTGGACTACGCCCACAAACAGGGCGTTGTCCACCGCGACATCAAACCTGAGAACATCCTGCTGGAGGGCGGGAACGCCGTCGTCGCCGACTTTGGGATTGCGCGTGCCGTGAGCAGCATGGCAGAGGGGCAAGCCCTCACGCAGACGGGCATGACGCTGGGGACGGCGGCGTACATGAGTCCCGAGCAGGTCGCTGCCGAGAAGCAAATCGACGGACGCAGCGACGTCTATAGCCTGGCGTGCGTGACGTACGAGATGCTCGCCGGGCATCCGCCGTTCACGGGACCGACGGCGGTCGCGGTCATGGCTCGTCAGGCGATGGAGATGCCGCCCTCGATGACGGTGATTCGCAACACCATCCCGGACGAGGTCGAAGAAACGGTTTTCCAGGCGCTCGCAAAGTCGCCGGTGGATCGGTTCGAAAACTCGGGTGAGTTCGCCGACGCGCTCCAGGAATGTCTGGATCTGTCCCCCAAAATCACGCGCAGACATCCGACGCTGCGAGCTACACAAAGCACACTCGCGCGGAGACGCGTTCGGCGCCGGCGCAATATGATGCTCGCGTCAGGCATTGGAGCCGCCGTCGTGGCAGCAGCGTTGATCGCATGGAGGATCATCGCCGGCGGCACATCGCCGGCGAACGCAGCGACCGGTATGCTGGATCGCCGATCGATTGGCGTTCTCTATTTCAACGATCTGAGCCGCGATAGCTCTCTCGGCCACGTCGCAGACGCATTGACGGAAGGCCTGATCAGCGAGCTGTCGACTGTAAGCACGCTCGATGTCGTCTCACGCAACGGCGCCGCGGAGTTTCGGAATTCGGCTCTTTCCAAGGACAGCATCGCGCGCGCGTTAGGCACCGGGACGCTCGTCCATGGAAGCGTCGAGCCCGACGGCAACAGCCTTCGGGTCACCACCTGGTTGATCGAAGGGAACAGCGGCAGCGACATGGACAGGCGCACGTTTACGCTGCCGGCTACTCGCCTGCTCGCCGTCCGTGATTCCGTGGTGCGCGAGGTCGCGTTGCTTTTGCGCGAACAGCTGAGAGAAGAGGTTCGCGTCAGGGAGAGTCGCGCGGGGACAGCGAACGTCGACGCCTGGGCGCTTGTGCAGCGCGCCGAACGCGTGCGGAAAGATGCTGTCGCGAGTCGTGATGGCGGAGCGCTGGATTCGGCGATCGTCAAATACGCTCGCGCCGACTCGTTGGCTCAGCTCGCGCAACGCCTGGACGACAAGTGGCCCGAAGCGGTGACCCTGCGCGCTCAGCTCGCGTACGAGCGCGCGAGCATGGAGCGCGATATTCATGCGCGTCAGGCGTTGTTGGACACTGTTGTACAGCGAACGACGCACGCCCTAACGCTGGACCGCGAATATGCCGCTGCGCTGTCGTTGCGCGGGCGCGCGTACAGAACGCAGTACATACTCAACCTTTCGGCGGATCCGGCGGCGCGCGCGCGCTTGCTGGATTCCGCGCAAGCGGACCTCGAAGCGGCGACGAAAGCAGACGGCACGCAGGCAGAAGCGCTCTTTGCGCTCAGTCAGGTGCATTACGACCGCAAGGATAACGTCTCGGCGCTGATCGTCGCTCGTCAGGCATACGAAGCAGATGCGTTTCTGCGCAATCAGCACATCAATCTGCGCCAACTCTTCTGGACGCATTACGACTTGGAGCAGTTCGACCACGCAGAGAATTGGTGTCTCGAGGGCGCGCGTCGATTCCCGCAGAACTACCTGTTTGCGGAGTGCCAGCTCTGGATGATGATCGCACCGGGCAAAAAGCCCGATATCGATCGCGCTTGGAAGCTCGCTGCTGATGCAGAACGGTTGGCGCCAGCGCAGCGACGACCATTCGAGGCGCAGTTTGCGCGGCTCATCGTGGCGGGTGCCCTCGCTCATGCCGGCCAGGCCGATAGCTCACGGAATGTGCTGAAGAGCGTGCAATCAACCCGTGAAATCGATCCCGAGCAGGACCTCGTCGGCTATTCGGCGATCGTCCACATCCTCCTGGGAGATCATGACGAGGCAATAGAACTTCTCAAGAATTACGTCGTACTGCATCCCACACATGAGTTCACCGTGGTGGGTCGTGACCTACATTGGTGGTGGCGCCCACTGAAGGATAAAGCCGGTTTCCAATCGATCGTCGCACGCCGTGGCCCTGCCTAACGCACTGTAACTCCAACGCTTCGCGTGGCAGCCGCGTACCACAGCGGTCTTTGCCTACCCTCCTCGCAGTTATCAATCACAGCGGTTCGCTTCTCCCTCCTCGTCGTTCTCTCCTCTTGAGCGTTTGATCCCTCCGGATCGCGCTCGTCACCCGCAAAAACAGGGCGGACACACAATGCGCAGACAACTTTTGGGGCTTCTTGGGTTGGTGGTGGTGATCTCTTGTCAGGATTCCGTCCCGAGCGGTGTGATTCCGCCGAGCTCTTTGAATCCTTTACTCGACATCTCCGATGGACGCTCAGGCGGCAACCCTGAAGCGTTTTGGGGAACTCCTTTGGCAACAAATCCGCAGCCTGGTGACGTCAATTTCGACGTCGGCGGTGCGCATGCGCTCCTTCAGCCGTACGTGCGCATCTGCGAAACGAACGGTACGCCCGGCCTAGCGGGTTGTGTTGTCGACGTGACGCTGGCGACCACCGGAGTGGCGACTGGGTTGGTGATGAGCTTCAATTCTGGAAGCGAGTTCTATACCGCCAGTTGGCAAACGAATCAGCTGAATACCGCCAAACAGTATCGCGTCGAGATTTGGGGCGTCGCCTTTACGAACCTGGCGGACCGGAACACGCTGGATCCGCGCTGGCTTTTTACCTGGCGCGACGTCGGCAACTCGCCGTTCGTCTCGGCCTGTACCACCAGCCAGCCGATCTGCTTCATCAAGTTTGGTCAAACGATTCCGGTGAAGGTCCGTCTCGAGCAGTTCGTGTTCTGCCCAAGCGCCAGGAACTGCGGCATGCAGTTCATCTCCGCTGGGCAGAACGCCAACCTCGAAGCGCAGCTTACCGGCGCCGCCGCGCCATCGGCTCAGTTGTTCGTGCCTGGGCAGAACGCGACCAACTTTGCCCTCGCGTTCGAGCCGTGCACGGCGGCCGAAGATGCGGCAGTCGTGAACACGTTAGGCATTCCGACGTATGGGCCGTGTTTGCGGACAGAGACGCCCTTCACGGGCACGTTAGGCACGCCCGCGATTATTTCGTTGTGTGACAACCTCGATCCATCGAGCTTTGGACTTTCGCATTCGCAAGAGCATCAGCTAGCGCTGCATCACATCAGCGAAGATTTGACGCGGATTCAGGCGCTTCCGGAGGCGTGGCAGTGCACCACGCCGACGTCGGGAGTCGCCAGTACGGCACGGAGCGGCCTTTTCGAGTACGCGCGAGGGTTGGGCGAACGGATGCTGCAATGGATAACGCCCAAGCCGCTGTTCGCGGCGGCGACGATGATCGATCGTGGGGGCGGCGGTGAGAGCCCGTTCCTCAACAGCCTGTTCAAGCTCGCACTGCCCGCCAAGTTCGAGTATGTCGTGGCTACCGACGCGTCGCAGACTGCGAACGCGGGAGACGTGATCGTGCTGCGAGCAAAAGTCACCGACTTGTTCGGAGCGCCCGTCATGAATGCGCGAGTAGGGTGGCAGGCCGTGACGCCGCCTAACGACGGTGCAACGGTGCTTGGGACGGTGCCGGCGGGGCCGACGCTCACCGACGCGACCGGAGTCGCGCAGAACAGTGTCACCCTGAACGCATTCCGGGGATTCAACGTCTTCCGTGCGGTTGGGCGCGGCATCGCCGACGATCGCGCAACCGGATGCACCGTTCTGCCTAGTACATCTTCTACGTGCAACGGACCACGCGCATCGTACGATCCATTCCTGGCACTCAAAGTCCCGGAGATTGACGCATCGGGCGTGGAGACCCCGGTCGAACTTCCAGTCGGCACCCGGTTGTTGTTCACGATCTTCGGACGCGGGAGGCCCGCTCCGTAGGTTTCCGCCGCAGTTGATTGGGGTCAGACTCCATTGGTTTTCAAAGGAGTCTGACCCCAATTGTTTATGGCTGATCCAGCGCCTTGATGCCGCCCGTTCCGAGGATCGCGCGCGCTTCCTTGACCCGCTCGTCCAGCTCGAGACGCAAGACGCGGTAACGCTCGACGGCATCGCGGCCGACCTTCTGATCGGCGCCTAACGTCATGCTGTAGAGGTACTGGATGTGCGCCTGCAGCTCCGGCTTGCTGTACCGGATCGGCGGCGTCACCAGCTTGGCCCTGAGCGCGTTGAGCTTACCTAACGTGTCGGCCGCGGCTCCGCTCGCGTTGGCGAGGCGTTGACGTGCGCCGTCGACCTGCGCCACCAGCTGATTTACTTCGCTCACCAGGTCCCGCGTTCGCAGATTGTGCTCGAGCTGTTCGTGCAATATCGCCAAGGTGATGCCATCTGCGGTCGCCCGCGGATCGACGCGGACCGTGAGTGGTTGCGTCGCGTTCCAGCTGCCGGACGTTAGGCGCACGCGATACTGCCCAGGCACGGCGAGCGGGCCGTTCCGCCCGCTCTGATTCGCGTTTGTACTCCACGGGCCGGGGAGCCGATAATCCCAGAAGAATCGGTTATGGCCCGCATTCTTCGGCAGGACCGGCGTTCCCACCCGAACCATCTCGGGACGCCGCATCCCCGGCTCTGCCGGCGGTTGTGCCCGCTCACCGCTCCCTTCGCTCGAGAACGAGCGCACCACGCGACCGCTCGCGTCCATGATATCGAGGGTAATGGCACCGTTAGGTGCGCTGGCCAACCAGTAGTCGATCTGCGCCCCAGTCGGCGGATACTGCGGGTCGGCGGGAGACGTCCGGCTCGACTCGACGCCGCCGAAGCTTCCCTGATAGCGCACCCGGATCGCGTCACGGGGCGCATAGAGGTGTGCCGGCGCACTGACCACCGCATCCGCCAACTGATGCAGCGGCGTCAGGTTGTCGAGGATCCAGAAGGAGCGTCCCTGCGTGGAAATCACCAGGTCCTTGCGATGCACCTTCATATCCGTGATCGGCACGTTAGGCAGGTTCAGCTGGAACGGTTGCCACCGCTTCCCGTTGTCGAACGACACGAACATCGCGAACTCGGTCCCCGCATAGAGCAGTCCAGGGCGATCCGGATCTTCGCGCACTACGCGCGTGGGATGGTCGTTCGGAATCCCGTTGTCACCCGGTGTCAGCAGGGTCCATGACTTTCCGTAATCGTCCGTGCGCCAGATGAACGGCCGGAAGTCGCCTAACAAGTAGCAGTGCACGGCGTAATACGCCGAGGCGGCGCGATGCGGCGATGGCTCGATGTTCTGCACGCGGCAGCCCGGGGGCTGCTCGGCCGGCGTGATCTTGGTCCACGTGCGGCCATTGTCGCGCGTGACGTGGAATGGGCCGTCGTTCGACCCCACCCAGATCACGCCAGGTTCGAATAAGGACTCGCGGATCGCGTACAGCGTGCTGTAGTACTCTTCGCCCGTGACATCGATCGTGATGGGCTCGCCGCTCACCCGCTGCTGTCGCTCAGGCGGGAACCAGGTGAGGTCCGGAGAAATCTTTTCCCACGTCACACCCTCGTCGCGCGTGCGATGCACGTACTGCGAGCCATAGTAGAGTGTGTTCGCGTTATGCGGCGAGACTTCCATCGGCGACACGCGCTGGAAGCGGAAGATCAGATCTTTACCCGGATTGCCGTACAGAGACTGGGCCCCGACCCAATACTGCCGTTCCTGACCACTCGACATACGCATGCGCGAGAACTGCCCTTTGCACGAGCCGTATACCGTGTCCGGTTTCGTCGGGTGCGGGAAGATTGGCCCAGTCTCGCAGCCGGGGCCCGCGCGCCACTCCTGCATCGGATCGTCCGGCGAGCCTGACGAGAGCGGGAAGCTCGGAATGATGAGCGTCGAGTTGTCCTGCTGAGCGCCGTACAGCCGATACGGGAATTGGTTGTCCGTATAGATCTGATAAATCTCGGCCGTCGGCTGGTTGTATTGCGTGGACCACGTGCGGCCGCCGTTCAGCGTCACATTCGCGCCGCCGTCGTTTGACTGCACCATGATGTCCGGGTTGTTCGGATTGATCCACAGATCATGGTTGTCGCCGTGGGGCGTGCTGTGTGAGCGCCACGTCTTTCCACCATCAGTCGACTTGTAGTACCCCTCGCTCATCGTCCACAGGGTGTTCGCGTCTTTTGGATGGACCGCGAGACCCGTGTAGTAGAACGGCCGCGTGAGCATGGGACCGAAGTTGCTCGTGAGCTGCCAAGTCTCGCCCGCGTCGTCGGACCGATACATGCCCATCCCGGGTTTCGCCTCGACCATCCAGTACACGACGTTAGGCGCCGCCGGCGTGACGCCGATGTTGCTCTTGCCGATCAACTCGTTAGGAAGGCCGTTTGTCAGCTTGCGCCACGTCGTACCGCCATCGGTGGACTTGAAGAGCCCACCCTCACGCGCCCCGGAGATAATTGTCCAGGGCTTGCGTTCCGCGCGCCACGTGGACGCATACAGCACATCGGGATTGCCCGGCTGGAATTCAACGTCGACGACCCCGGTGCTATCTGTAACCGCCAGCACGCGGTCCCAGGTTTTGCCGCCATCGCGGGTGCGATACAGCCCTCGATCGGGCGTCGGTTTGAACGGATTGCCAATCGCAGCCACGAATACGATGTCCGGGTTGGTCGGGTGAATCTCGAGGCCGCCGATGCTTCCCGTATTCGTTAGGCCGACGTGCCGCCAGGTCTTCCCGGCATCCGTCGATTTCCAAACGCCTTTGCCGATCGAGACATTCGAGCGGAGCCCATCCGAGCCGGTCCCCACGTACACGATGTTGGGGTCCGAGTCCGCGACGTCGATGTCGCCCATCGACGCGACGTCGATCTGGCCATCGCTGACGTTGACCCAGATCTGGCCGGCATCCGTCGTCTTCCAAACGCCGCCGCCTGTGGAACCGAAGTAAAAGGTCATGGGCTCCTGCGGCACGCCCGTCACGGTCGTGACACGCCCGCCGCGTGCGGGGCCCACCATCCGGTATTTGAGGCCTTTGAAATGCGCCGCGTCGACCGCCGCCGTGAGCGGCGGAGCCGTCACCCGTGGTCGAGTGACCTTGGGCGCCGGCGGGGGCATCTCCACGGTTCGTGCCTGCGCGCCAGCCGTTAGGCATGGTGCGGCAAGCACAGTTAAAGCGGCCGGCCAGATGTAAACGGATAGACGAGGCGACATCACTGACTCCTGCTTCGCGTTTTAGGGGTTATGGAGGAAGGGTGCGTCTCCGCTCGGCGCCACGCTAGGGTTATGGTAACGTCCGCGTTTTGTGGGCCGTTGAGCCGGGGTTGCTCTCCTTTGCAGGCGGGCACTTATTCTCAGCGCGAGCCAAAAGGGGTCATCGGAATGTCGCTTCACCGCGGTGTACGATCGCTCAGCCTAGCCGCGCAATGTGGGATCCTCGTGCTGTCCGCGGCATGCGGCGGCGACGACACCCCCACTCAAGTGACACCTCCCGCCGACATCGCGCACGGCCTCACGGCATTTGTGGCAAGCTGTTCCACCTGTCACGCAACGCGAGACGCTTTCGACCTCGCGCACTTTGGTTTCGCATCGACGGATATCGTGCGGCGAGCGCTGAAGCATGTCGACCTGCAAACCGCTAACGACATCGCAGCATATGTCAAATCGCTCGGCGTACGCAGCGTGGGCCGCGACACAAGACCGTTCCAGCCCGGAACACAAGTGCTCGCGAACGATCAGGCATTCTGGGTGGCGACCTTCGGGACGAAAGACTGGCCGGCGAACCTAACGCCTGCTGCGTTGCGGTCGATTAATACGCGCGCGTTGGATGTCCCTCTGGTGCTGCCTCAGTGGTCATCGGAATCCGACGATACCGACTGGCTCCCGGAGGTTCCGCTCACAAACGAGTTGCTGAACGCGTCGAGCGGCGAGTTGGCTGCGGCGATCGAGCGGTACTACGCGGCATCCACGACGGCGAATTTGCTTTCGGCGATCGCCAGCTTTGAACGGGCTAATTCTGCGACTATAGCCTCGGTGTGTTATGGAGAGGCTGGCACTCACCCCCGGGCTCGCGAGTGTTTCGAGGCGCGGCGTTGGATGTCCACGCTTGCTGCACAGCACTTCCTTCGACAGGGTGCTGGATCCATTCCGATCGAAGTCGCCGACTTGTGGTGGAGCACCGGTCAGGCTGCGGTCACTGTGTATCAGCGTGAACGCGGGCATCCGGCCTCGATGGTCTGGGGCTGGCTCTATCTCGCGTATTCGTTTGCTCCCACACGCTTCAACGAGGACAACGCTTATCTGGGCCAGTTCCTCCAAGCGGATGGGATGCTGCACCTCGCGGCGTTTACGGCATTACGTCGAATGGTAGACACGGCTCAGGTACACCGCGCGCTGCCGGCGCAACGGTTCTGGGATGCGTCGCTCGCGATCCTGCGCGCCCCTCATGCGCTTCAAGGGAGCATCGCGGAATTCTCGTACGCGTATTTGCTGAATTGGATGAACACCGGGGCCGTGCTCGATTCCGCCGCACGCAAGAGCGCCGAGGGGTTCGTCAACCACGCGCACGAGCAGTTGCTGCGCGCCTCCATCCAGCAGGATCAGCTCGCGCGCATAACGAGCCTCCGCGATCAACTGCTCGTCCGGTTACGCTAGGTTTCCTAACGACTTTTGCCCTCGATGTCCGAGAGACGGGACAGCCGGAAGCGCACCTCCGAGACCTTCTCCTGAAGCTTCGGGTCGGCGCGCTCCCACAGCGCGATGAACTCACGATACTGCCGGGCCGCGTTAGGTACGTCTCCTTTCGACTCGTAGAGCTCTCCGAGTTTCTTGAGGATGGGGGGTTTGAGCAGGGCATCGAAGTTCTGCCGCCCGAACTGTGGAGCCGCGAGGAAACGCTCGAAATAGAAAATGGCGGAATCCGCCGCCCCCGGTGTCGCCATCTTGCTCCACACCCAACCGATATCGTCGTACAAACACACCGCGCAATTACCTTCGGGACCGTCGAACGTAGTGTCGGCGCGCCAGAGCTCGCGCAGCGCCTCGGGATAGCGCCGCTCGGCCATCGCGATGATGCCTAACGTGGCACGACGGCCCGGTTCACTCACGCGCAGATACGTACTGTCGGGTGCCTCGGCACGATCCTGCTCTACCATGCTGCGAGCTCTTGCCGGCAGACCCGCATGGGCAAAGAACTGCGCCATACCCAGATATGGACGCCGTTCAAAAGGCATCGTTCGCAGATCGACGGTGCGCAGCATCGATTCGACGCGGGCAACCGCGCGAGCGGTATCCTCGAACACAATCAAGTCGACCCACGAACGCTGCAGGGAGTCGACCAAAGGGTTTGGCGGCTGCCCCGGCGCAATCTCTTGTTGCACGCGCTGCGCCTGCGTGTTGAGACGCCACGTTTCGTCGATCCTTCCGCGTAAGAGAGCGTAGTTCGTTAGGCCTGAGAAGCCGTTTATGCGGACGATGCCGTTCGGGTGCTTCGACATCATCTCCAGGTACGCTTTCAGCGAATCCAGCTGTCCGCGCTCATAGAGGAAGTTCACGCGCATCGTGGTCGCCGGCGCCGTCGTCGGAAAGCGTTGCGCATACTCGTTGGCAATCCGCTCAGCCTCCGCGACTTTTCCGCCGTTGAAGAGCGCACCGACCAGATTTGTGTATTGCTGAGAAGTCGCGCGCCCAGTGGCGATGCGCGACTTGAATACCGATTCGGCGCGCGCGAACTCCCGCATTCCGCTCAGAATGGTGCCGAGGTTGTTGGCGGCCCCCGTCTCGTTAGGATCCAGCGCGAGCAGTTGTTCATACGCGCGAATAGCCCGGCGGCGGTCGCGGCGCGTGCTCAACTGAAAGTACGTTCCCTCGGCCAGCAGTCGTTCGCGCTCCGTTAGGCGGTCGCGATAGCGGTAGGCAGCCTCGAGCGCGCTGTCGACGCTGCTTCGCGGAAGTCCGCTGTTACTCAAGGCAACGCCCAACTTTCTGTACGCCATCGCGAAGGCAGTGTCGATGCGGACCGCTTCGCGAAGCCGCTCCGCGGCTTCCAGCGGACTCCCTCCCATGTCGATCGCGCGACTCGCCTCCGCGTAGATGCGCAGCGCGTCGAGCGAGGGGGTCGTCACCTTTTCCAGGGGCGGACTTTGCCGCACTTCACGCAGCGATTCGCCGATCTTGCCGCGCAGCTTGCGTGTGAGCTTGTCGATCGCCTGCAGGATCTCGCGCGGACTATCCGCGGTTTCCTGAAACGCCGCAAGCTCTTTCACCGAGTCCGTCGATACCAGCCGCAGCGACAGGATGTAGCCGCCACCTACCGCGCGAACGGCACCATCGACGATCGCCATCACCCCCTCGCGCTGCGCAATGTCGCGCGCGACCTCGAATGTGAGAGGGCTCGAAGGCGGCCGCTGCATGCGCTGCAACGCGGCGGCAATCGCCACCGGCGGCATGATCGAGAAAACCCGGGATTGGCCAAGGTTCGTTCGCACCGCCTCGTTCACGAGCGTACCTAACGAGGAATCGGGCGATGGAAAGTCGGTGACGATGAGCCGGCCGCGATCCTCCAACTCTCCGGCGGCGAGGAGCGATCCCACGGGGCCGATTCCAAAACCGCGCAGGATCATGATGACGGCAACGACTCCCGCGAACGCCCCCAGCACACTCATCGCGCCAAGACGCACGCGACGCCAGGTGAAAGGCGATCCCGGCTGCCGGTTGGCGTGCCATGCGTACAGCATAACGGGCAGGCCCAACGCCATGATGATCAGCGCCCCCGTAAACACCCAATCGGGAACGCCTAACGCGATTACGGACGCCCGCGCCACGATCGCTGCGGCAAGCACTGCCACTCCGTAGTTTACGAGGACACGCGTGAGCGGCAGCGGAGCGCTGGCAGGAGTCGACGCCTCCTTCGTAACGGTGTCGAGCGCGGTCAGCACATCGGCTGCAGATTGCGGCCGTCGCGCAGGATCTTTCTGCAAGCACTGCGTGACGAGACGCTCGAGCGTCGCCGGAATGTCTGGCCGTTGCTGAGCGAGAGGCGGTGGCGTCTCGCTCAGATGCGCCGCCAGCATCCGCGCGGGCGCGCGGCCGTGAAACGGCGATTGACCCGCCAGAAGCTCGTACGCCAGACATCCGAACGAATAGATGTCGGAGCGATGATCGGCGTTCGGATCTCCTGCTGCCTGCTCCGGGGACATGTACGCGGGGGTGCCTAACGACGTTCCGACCTGCGTCAGCAGCCCGCTCTCATGGTCTCTGCGTGCCTCTGAAAGGGCCTTCGCGATGCCGAAATCCGTAACGACCGCTGTGCCCCCGGAGAGCAATACGTTGTCCGGTTTGATATCGCGGTGCACGACTCCATGCGCGTGCGCGTAGGCTAGCGCCTTGGCAATGTCGCGTAACACGGCGATTGTGTCGTCGACAGAGAGCCTCCCGTCCCGGCCGAGTCGCACGCGGAGCGATTCGCCTTCGACAAACGGCATCGTGTAAAACGGCACACCAGCCGTGTCGCCCGCCGTCAGGATCGGCACGATGTTGGCCTGCTGCAGGGACGCCGAGAGCTTGATCTCGCGCTCGAACCGCTCGGCATTCACGTCGGCGGCGAGCTCCGGAGACAGCACCTTGATTACGACCTTACGGTCGAGCCGCCGCTCATCTGCAACGAAAACACGGGACATCCCTCCCCCACCGAGCTCACGCTCCAGGATGTAGGCGTCACCGACGGTTTTTTGCAGTTGCTCCTTGAGGTCCATTGGCAGACAGGCGCGAGCTCAGTGAAGCTACAGCCCTTACGTATATGCCCCCAGCCGCGTGGCATACATCTATCTATATAGTTGGAGGCGATAGCAGTTCGAGGTACACCAACAGTGGCGAAAAAGACCAGTGCAGGATTGCTCATGTTTCGGCAGCACAGCGAGCCCGAAGTGTTTCTCGTGCATCCAGGTGGGCCCTATTGGGCGACGAAGGATCTGGGGTCTTGGACGATTCCCAAGGGTGAGCTGGACGACGGCGAAGACATGCTCGACGCGGCCAAACGAGAATTGACGGAGGAAACAGGCTTCACGGCCGAGGGCGAATTCCACAAACTCGAGCCGCTCAAGCAGCCGAGCGGAAAGGTGATTCACGCGTGGGCGATACGGGGGGATTGCGACCCCGCGCAGTTGCGGAGTGTGACCTTCCCAATGGAATGGCCGCCGCGCTCAGGCAGAGTTCAACAATTCCCTGAAGTGGATCGCGGAGCGTGGTTCAGTCTGAGTGACGCGCGGCGGTACATTATCGCCGGTCAGGTCGGGTTTATCGATCAGTTGGAGGCGTTGTTAGGCGGAAAGGAAACGATGTAATCGGCCACGTTCGGTATGCGCATCCTCTTTGCCGAAGACGATCGACAGTTACGCTCCACAGTCTCACGCGGCTTGCGCGAAGCATCGTATGTCGTCGACGTTGCGTCAAACGGTGCCCAGGCAGTCAGCATGGCGTCCAGCAGTCATTACGACGCCATCGTGCTCGACATCCTGATGCCTGTACGTGACGGCATTTCGGTGTGTCGCTCGATTCGCGATCAGGGAAGTCGCGTCCCGATCCTCATGCTCACCGCGCTCGACTCAGTTGAACAGCGCATCCACGGCCTCGATTCCGGCGCTGACGATTACCTCACCAAGCCATTCGCCTTCGGTGAGTTGCTGGCGCGGTTGCGTGCCCTTATCCGCCGCAACGAAGATGCGCTGGGCGACGAGCTGCGCGTCGCAGACTTGGTGGTGGATACTCAGCGACGCCGCGTGCGCCGCAAAACACGCAACATCGAGTTGAGTGGAAAGGAATTCGCGTTTCTCGTCCTGCTGGCTCGCAACGCGGGGCGGGTTGTGAGTCGCGGCGAGCTAGTCGCGGATCTGTGGGAAGACAGCCAACTCACGAGCGCCAACCTCATCGACGTGTACGCGAGCCGCCTGCGGCGCAAGATCGACGACGGAGAAGACGTGGCGCTGTTCCGTACACTGCGCGGAATCGGCTACATGCTGGAGCCGCCAGCACCTAACGAGATTGATAAGAGTACCGTTAGGCACGCACGCCGCAAATCGTGATGCGGCGTTTCGGACCGCGGAGTGTCCGAGCCAGTCTGACGCTGTGGTATGTATTGGCGCTGAGCGTGCCCCTGGTGGCATTTGCGCTCATCTCCTACATCGCGTACGAGCGCACCCTATGGGGCCGCACCGACGCCTTCAACCGTGATGCGCTCGCGGTGTTTGCGCGCGAGCTCGAGGCAGAGCGCAGGCAGTTTCCTGGAGTGCGAGACGCGATTGCCGCGACGCTGAATGAAGTGCGCTTCCGCGAGCTTGATGTCCTCGTCCTCGACAGTACGAGCACGCTGATCGCGATGAGCGCGCCACTACGGGAAAACGGCGGCCTGACCCAGCGCGCGCTGTCGGCCGACTCCCTCGCCCTCGTGACCACGTTGCGCGCACGCACAGCACCGCTCCCCTGGGTCACAACGCTTTCGACATCAAATGGCAAGTACCGCGTGTCGGCACAGGCTCGCGCCATCGGGGGCGAACGCGTCATCCTCGCTGCTGTATACCCCTTGATGGAAGTGAGCTCGACGCTCCAGCGCATCCGCCGGCTATTCCTGCTCGCGATCCCGTTACTTGTCGCTGT
Organism: Gemmatimonadaceae bacterium; assembly: GCA_035253645.1. Taxonomy (GTDB): domain Bacteria; phylum Gemmatimonadota; class Gemmatimonadetes; order Gemmatimonadales; family Gemmatimonadaceae; genus DASYRX01. The sequence goes on from DATFBW010000212.1 coordinate 15,681, forward strand.
GGCCGCAGCGGGTGGGTACTTCCTCGCCAAACGCAGTTTCGCACCGGTGACCGCTATGGCCTCGCGCGCGGCGGAGATTGGAGCGACCACATTGCACGAGCGTCTCCCCGTCGCCGCGGATGACGAGTTAGGCGCACTCGCGCGCGTTCTCAATCAACTACTTGATCGACTCGAGAACGCATTCTCGCAACAGCGACGCTTCATGGCCGACGCGTCGCACGAACTGCGGACCCCGGTCGCCATCCTTCAGGCGGAAACCGACGTGACGCTGGCGCATGAGCAGCGATCGCAAAACGAATTCCGACGCTCGATGGCGGTTGTGCAGGATGCAGCGCGCCGCCTGACGCGCATCGTCGACGACATCTTTCTCCTGGCGCGGTCGGACGCCGGAAACCTTGTCGGTCAGCGCGTGGATCTATATCTGGAAGATGTTGTCCATGATACCGCTCGTGCGGTTCAACCAATCGCAGATCGGCGCGGCGTCCGGATACACATGGGTGACGTGGTCGAGTCTCCGTTCCGCGGGGACGCAGACTTGTTAGGCCGAGTCCTTTTGAACCTGCTCGACAACGCGATCAAGCACTCGTCGGCCGGCGGAACCGTCGAAATAAGCATGTCGAAGGACACCGGTTGGTACGGCATCCACGTCAGTGACGCCGGCCCTGGCATCCCAGCCGAAGCGCACGCCCGCATCTTTGACCGCTTCTTTCGCGTCGATAAGTCGCGCGCGCGTGCCGATGCGAGCACGACAAGTGGCGCGGGCCTGGGGCTAGCGATTGCGCGTCGCATCGTCGAGATGCACGGCGGACGCCTCGAGCTGGTGAGCTCGCGTCCAGGACACACAGAGTTTCGCGTGAGTCTGCCGGTGGCCGCCTAACGCTGCTCGGATGGCGGCCGGGGCGGCTGCCGGGCTTCTGGCGCCTTGCCCACAGCACTGCCTCCCCCCTACGTTCAGGAATTGTTCAGGTTTGCGAAATCTGCCAGCGGAGCGGGCAATGGGGACAGGCTTTCGGACCATCGCAGTCATCACGCTTCTCGCGCCAATAACACTGGTAGCGCAAGACACTCGCCGGGATACGCTTCGGGCCGATTCTGCCGCCCGCCTGAGACCGGTGAGCATCACGACCTCGCGCGCCGCTGCGGTTGTCGGTGGCGCAAGTGCAGTCATCGTAAAGCCCACCGAGCTTCGCACGTCACCCGCACCTCTGCTCGAGCAGGCGCTGCGTGAGGCCCCGTTCGTACACGTTCGGCAGAACTCTCGTGGTGAAATGGAGCTTTCCGTGCGGGGCTCCGATGCGCGTCAGGCGGCCGTGTTACTCGACGGCGTGCCTATCACGTTAGGGTGGGATCATCGTACGGATCCTTCGCTCATACCTGTCACGGGCACACAGCGCATCGTCATCGTTCGCGGACTGGGCTCATTGCTCAACGGACCGAACGTTCTCGGCGGGAGCGTCGAAGTTTCGCACGCGGACGATCCATCGGCACCGCGCGCCGAATGGTGGCTCGGCGGAGGTGTTGACGACAATTCCTCGTTCGTTACGACACTTGGTGGCGCGAGACGCTTCGCTGACATCGGTGGTGGTATGCTCTCTGTTGTGGGCGGCTTTGCGTACCGCGATCGCGACGGCTTTTCTCTACCCGACGGTGCGACGGATCCATCAGCGCGCGACGGACTGCGCACGAACAGCGACCTGCAACACGCGGACGGGTTTGCGATAATCCGCTGGAGCAATGTGCTGCGACGCTCGATCGGCCTAACGATTTCCGGGTTCAACGCCGAGCGTGGGGTGCCGCCCGA
>DATFBW010000213.1:0-4921 GCA_035253645.1 Gemmatimonadaceae bacterium
TAGAACACGCTCGTCCCGAACGCGAGGCCCTCGTTCACCTGGCGGGCCACGACGCCCGAGAAATACTCGTTTGTCGACGAGCGATCGCTCAGGCGCTCTGGAAGGCCAAAACCGTCGTTCCCCGTGTCGAGCTGCTGCAACGCGATCGTCAGCGCGCCCGCCCACGGTCCCATCGTGCCTAACGAGCCGAGGGGGAGGGTGCGTGCGCCGCCGGCGTTGTCGGAGACGTTGTAGAAGACCGGCGCACCGTAAAAACGTCCCGTCTTGAGGCGTGCAAGCTTTGCAGGGTTGATGAAACCGTCTGCCAGCGTGTCCGCAACTGCGATCCGTACGCCTCCCATGCCAAGCTTGTCCGACGGGAAGATCAGGAACTGATCCCCCTGGGCCACTGGAACAGTTTTGGGCGTAACCAGCTGTGCATCGACGCGTAGCGCGACCGCCGACGCTGCGGCTACGAGCGACGCCCTTACAATCATTCTCGACATGGAGAGGAGCATGGGAACCTCGAAGGTTTGCCTCTCGCTCCCAAACCCAGCTGCCTCGTCGATGGTAACTCGTCGTCCGCTGGCGATCGAAGCGGCTGACATGCACACTTCGGTATGCCCCTTCTCCTTCTCGCATGGCTCCTCATCGCCGCCTGTAGCAGCGCCGATAGGACGCCGAACGACTCGGCGGCCACGCCGGTGCAGAACAGCCTGATGATCATGGCGCAGGAGTACTCGTTCGACGCGCCAGACACAGTACCGGCGGGGTTCACCCGCGTGTCGCTCATGAATCACGGCGCGGAGTCACACCATGCGCTTCTCATCCGCATGGACAGCGGCCACGTCGCGGGCGAATTACTTGAACACTTCCAAAAAAGCAGGGTGCCGCCGAACTGGGTCGCCTTCTACGGAGGTCCGAGCGTGAGTGTCCAACCGCTCAGTGAGAACGTCGTGGATCTGACGCCTGGGAACTACGTCATGATCTGCGTCATCCCTGCGCCGGATGGGACTCCGCACGTAGCCAAGGGGATGGTGCGCCCACTGACTGTCGTTCCCGGAACTGTCGCTACGGCAGCGCCGAACGCGGACCTAACGATTACGCTGTCGGACTATGCCTTTACCCCTTCAGGGCCACTTTCGTCGGGGCAGCATGTCATCCGAGTGGATAACGCCGGTGAGCAAGCGCACGAGCTGATCATGATCAAGCTGGAGCCTGGGCGAACGATTGAGGAGTACGTCACCTGGTCCCGCAAACCCGAGGGGCCGCGACCGGGCTCGCCCGTGGGCGGGACGATGGCACAGTCGCGCGGCATCACCAATTACGTGATTGCGGACCTAACGCCGGGCGAATACGGCTTCATTTGCTTTATTCCCGATACAAAAGATGGCAAGCCGCACCTGGCGCACGGCATGATAAAGCAATTCGCGGTTCAGTAGCCTAACGCCGCGAACGGTATCTCGTGTCAGTAGCGCCAGCTGCGCAGATCCGCTCCCGGCGGCGCGGTTGTGAGCATGCGCTCGACAGCCCACGGCAATACCATCTGGGGATACCGCAGTCGCGAGTACGCATTGGCGCGCGTGTGATCACCGTTCCAGCAGTGTTCGTCGCGATCGCCATAATCGATGACGGCATCGGCCGGCGGATCGGCGGCCCGCAAGAACTTCTCGACCTCGTACACGGCGTTGTTCAAGTAATAGTTGTCCATGTCACCGACATAGATCCGCAGCTTGCCACGCAGCTTGGGGCCTAACGTCTTCCAGTCCCGCTGCAGGATGTGCGACAGGTCGTAGTGTTCCTTCCAGTATTCGGCGACGCTCTTGTCGATCTTTCCCGTGAGCTTGTTCCAGATCGGTTTGGGGTAGCCGTCGGCACCAGCTGGTGAGTACACCGATTCCCACACATCCCACTGGTCGCCGGAGCGGGTCTTGGTGCCTAACGCGAGCTCCCAATGGTTCATCTCCTCGAGCGTGGCGCTCACGTGCCCCAGGTAGTTACGCAACCCGGGACGCGGGGTCCGCTTGAAGCGGCTCGGCATGTAATACGCGTTCGTATCCGAGTAGATGTTGAGAACCGTGTAGTGCCGGAAATCGATCGGATCGGGGCACGCAACCCACGCCCCGTTGAAGTCGTCGGGGTAAAACATTTGCACGGCCATCGCTTCCCAGCCGCCAGTTGAGCCACCGTATGTAAAGCGCGCCCAGCCCTGGCCGATGCCCCGGAATCGCCGCTCGATCTCCGGTACCAGCTCGCGCATGATGGCATCGCCATACGGTCCATTGTTCGCCGAGTTGACCGCGTACGAGTCGTCGTAGAATGGCGTGGCGTGTTGGATCTGCACGAGCAACACGCGCGGGAATCCTTTGCCGGTCCAGTCCTGATAGAACTGCCAAGCCGCCTGTTGTTGAATGCGGTTGTAACCCGCGAGCGAAAAGCGCTCGCTGTAGTCCGGCGTTAGGTTCGAATCGGGTGGGGTTTCACGCCAGTTATCCGGGGCAGTCGCGAAGTGGCCGTGGTTGATGACGAGCGGATAACGCGCGCTGGGGTGCTCATCGAAGCCCCAGGGCAAAGTCACGAAGGCGGCGATGTGCATGTCGCGCCCCCAGAACTTCGAGAGCAACTCCGATTTGATGCGCACATGCTTGACGTATTTGGTTTCCTTGAACTCGGGGATCGGCGCGATCTCCTGGTCCAGCGTTAGGCGTACCACCTCGGCGCGTGCGGGATCGAAGGCGATCGGCCGCGGCGTCGAATAAAGGTTCCCCGGTTTGCGGTTCCATTGCTGCCCTTCGCCTCTATCTGGCGGGAGCTTTACGGTGTGGCCGTCGCTCCGTTTGAACGTCTCGTAGCGATTGAGCAAAGCCTGGACGCGATATGTGCCCCGCGGCACCTGACTCAGCGAGCGTATCGGAAAGCCGAAGGCCGAGGCGTCGATCGTTTGTGGTTGTCCCGCCCGCCAGGCGTCGACGTCGATACCGAACACGAGGCCCGTGCGGAGGCCCGAATTCACCTGAAAGCGCGGCTCGCCACTCGTATCGGCCGAAATAAGAAGAAGGAGCCGGCCGTCGAGCGGTTGCGACGAACGCTCGTTAGGAAAAGTGATCGTGAAACGAGGTTGCGCGGCTATCTCCGACACGACGCCAATAAAGGCGACCAGCGCGACGACCACACGCATGGGGGCTCCATGAAAGCTGCGAGCTGCGAAACTAAAGCTCTGAGCAGCCAGTCACGAGTAGTAGCGCTGTCAGCCAGCTGAAAGCTCTTAAACCCAGAGCTGGTAACTCACAGCTTTAGTTTCAGAGCTGAAAGAGCTAGGTGCTCGCCTCCCGGAGCAGAGCTTCGACATCAAGGGGTTTGAGTGTCATCTCGAGCTCCCCCTGCGCGTTCCGCGGCCAATCTTCTCTCGGCCTATCGCGATAGAGCTCGAGCCCGTTCTCGTCGGGATCCGCAAGATAGATCGCCTCGCTCACACCGTGATCCGAGGCGCCGTGGATCTCCACGCCGGCGTCGACCAGCTGCCTAACGGCGCGTGCCAGGTCCTGACGCGAAGGATAGCGGATCGCCACGTGATACAACCCGGTGTGCCCCGGCGGCGCTGGTGCGCCGCCGAGGCTTTGCCATGTGTTGAGACCGATGTGGTGATGGTAGCCGCCGGCAGAAACGAACGCCGCTTGCGGTCCATAACGCTGCATGAGCTCGAAGCCCAGCACGCCAACATAGAAGGCAAGTGCCCGTTCCAGATCGGACACCCTGAGGTGCACATGGCCAATGTCCGTCCCAGGAGCGATCCGATACGAATTCTTCGGCGTGTTCATAGTCTCGTTAGGTCAGCGGCCGTACCAGCTCGACGTCGATCGAGATCTGGACATCGTCCCCGACGACCACACCACCGGCCTCGAGGGCCATGTTCCAACGAAGGCCAAAATCGTGCCGATTCACTTTTGCGGTCGCGCTGAAACCCATGCGTTCGTTTCCATACGGGTCCGGACCGGCACCTTCCCGCGTCACGTGCAAGGCAATCTCGCGCGTCACCCCACGCATGGTGAGGTCACCAATCAAGCGGAACTTGCCGTCGACGTTTCCTTCTATGCGCTTGCCTTTGAACGAGATCGTGGGATGCTTGTCCGCGTCGAAGAAATCCGGCGACCGGAGGTGTGCGTCGCGCTGCGCGTTGCGAGTATCGATTGTCGCGACGGGAATGCTAACGTCGACCTCCACGTGGCCATCGGCGTTGTACGTCGCCGTCCCCGTGACGTCGTTGAAGGAGCCTTTGACGGTTGCGACCATCATGTGTCTGACGGCGAACTGCGCCGTCGTGTGCGCAGAGTCGATCTGCCAAGTGCCGGTTGTTGTAATGGGTGCTACTGCTGTCATCGTTTTATCCTCTATTAAAGTAACGAGCCTGTATGATTGACATGTTAACTTTACTGCCAAAAAAACTACTTCACTGCCCCCGCTAAGCGGGCGAGAGAGGCCACATCGCCCGGCGACAGTGACTTGGCGATTTCCGCATTGACCTCTGCCACCTTCCTGCTGCCATCTCTTTGCTTAGTGCGACCCAACTGTGTTAATTCTGCTCTGATGGTGCGTCGATCAGTAGCATCATAGAGCCGCCGAACGAGCCCTTCGGCTTCAAGGCGATCCATCATCTGAGTCACGTTCGACCGCACACACTGCAACCGGTTGGCAAGCTCGCTAAGGACAAGCGATTCATCAGCCTCAGCCAACAAGGTCAGCACGTTGAGCTTCGATAGCGATAACCCGTCCTCCTCCAACGCCCCTTCGATCCTGCTCTCGAGAACGCGCCCCGACTCGATGAGCCGAATGAGCACCTGCCCCGCTGCGGAGTCCGCTGGCTGTTCGGTAGCAGAATTATTCACGCGTGAATTATGTCATATGTGAATAGTGGCGTCAAGTGGGACCAAGACAGGGTCTGACC
>DATFBW010000214.1:0-4767 GCA_035253645.1 Gemmatimonadaceae bacterium
CGCCTACGATCCCCCCCGCCGGCGCCGATATCTATTTGTCGAACCGCATCCCTGCCTGGACCGGAAGCCTGCTTTTCACCACCCTCGCAGGCCGGGCGTTGTACCGCCTAACGCTTTCGGCCGACGGTCGCCGCGTCGTTGCGCAGGAGCGGCTTTTCCATGGGACGTTCGGCCGTCTGCGCGACGTCCTCGTGGCACCGGACGGCGTTGTGTACCTGGCGACGAGCAATCGCGACGGCCGTGGAAGCCCCGGTCCGCAAGACGATCGCATAATCCGCGTGCGGCCGAGTCAGTAGCCCCGACTCCTCGCTCCTAGTTCCTCTCGCCGAGCCGTTTGTAACTGAACATCGATGGCGGCGCCTCCCGATCGAGCACAACCTTCGCCGCCATCTCGCCGATAGCGGGTCCCATCTTGAAGCCGTGGCCGGAACCGCCACCGAGCAGCAGAACATTCGTGGCGGCTGGATGCCAGTCCATGAGGTAGTGGCCGTCCGGCGTCGACTCGTATTGGCAGATCTCCGAATGTACGAGCGGCGCGCGCGCCATTGCCGGAAAGCGGCGTTGCAGAAGATCGCGCGCGCGCGACACGCTCTCCGAGTCCAGCGTGCGCTCGAACGTCGTCGGATCGACATCCCTGCCTAACGTATCATCCGCGATCTTGAAGCCGCGCCGCTCATTCCCCGGAATACCATAGATCAGCCGCTCACCGAAGTTGACCCACACGGGAAGCGAGCCAACGTCGAAGGTGCGATCGCCGGGCGGCGGCCCGAAATACATCACGTCCTGCTTTGTCGCGCGCACCCGCGCGCCGACAACATCAGGAAAGAGCGTCCCCAACCAGGGCCCGCAGGCGAATACGTATATGTCACCAGAGCGCCGAGTTCCGTCGCCTAACGGCACGTGACTCATGGTGCCGCCCGTCAGCGGCCCTCCCCGCGCTTGCGCCGTGACGTATTCGACACCGAGCCTAACGCATTCCTGACGTACGAGCTCACAGGATTCGCGCGCGAGCAGAAACCCCGCCTCTCGCTCCCACCAGATATGCCGCAGCCCATCAAAACGGATCTGCGGAAAACGTTTGGCGGCAGCGTCGTGTGTCAACTCTTCAGCCGTTAGGTTCTCCTCGCGCATGATGGGCGCGGAACGTCGGAGGTATGCATCGTCGTCCCGCTCGAACATCCACAGCGCACCGGTCGGATGGAGGATCGATCGCTGCCACGCGCGCTCGTATTCGTGCCAAAGGTCGAACGCGCGCCGGACCATCCGGATATACGTCCGCTCGCCATTGTACGCGCCACGGATGACTCGCGTCTCACCTCCGGAGCTCGCCCGCACATTTCCAGCGCCCCACGCATCTATCAGCGTGACAGACGCTCCTCGTTTGGCGAGGTGCAGCGCGGTCCAGCCTCCAAACGCGCCTGCGCCAACCACCACTACACGCGAAGCACGTGACTGAATTGCGCGCGGCAATCGCGCGGCGATCACCGGCACGAGGGCGGCAGCACACGATCGCAGTACATCGCGGCGGCTAACCATACGGCGAAGATGCACTTCACACCTCGGTAGTGAAAGCCGTTGCACCTGCATCGCGCACAATGGAACTTCCGCTTCATGACAATGTTGGAAGTCATCGCGGCCGTGTTTGGCGCGATCGCCGTCTCTCTGAGCGCGCGCGAGAATGTTTGGAGCTGGCCGACAGCGATCGTCAACGTCGCACTCTACACGATCGTCTTCTTTCAGTCACGCCTGTATGCGGACATGGGACTGCAGGTTGTCTACCTCGTCCTGTCCGTATATGGCTGGTATAACTGGCTGCACGGTGGTGTCCAACGCACTGAGCTGCATGTGTCACGCGCGACGCTACGCACGCTGCTCATCACAACCGTGTTCGTCGTTGTTGGCTCATACATACTTGGCTCCCTTCTCGCCACGCGTACAAACGCCGCGCTTCCGTACCTCGACTCCGCGCTGACCGTCGCCAGCCTGGCAGCACAGTGGATGATGACGCGCAAGATCCTGGAGAATTGGATCATCTGGATCGTTCTTGACGTCATTTACGTGCCGATGTTCCTCTCGCGTGGCCTTTTCGCGACATCCGTGTTGTATGCGATCTTTCTCGTTCTGGCCATACTCGGGTTAATTACATGGCGCCGATCGTACCTACGCCAACAACCGAGCAGCGCGCTCAAAGCGGCCTAACGCGAGTCGTTGTTACCGGCTCCGAGTCCACCGGCAAAACCGAGCTGGCTCGCGCCCTGGCATCGCACTATGGCACCACTTGGGTTCCCGAATTCGCTCGAGACTACGCCGAAAGGATGGGAGGCGCTCTTACCGCAGCCGACGTCGCCCCGATCGCCGCGGGACATTTGGCGCTCGAGGATGCAGCGGTCAAAGGCGCACACGGGATCTTGTTTCTCGACACTGACCTCGTGAACACGGTAGTGTACGCGGAGCACTATTATGGCGCGGCAGATCCGTGGATCACGCAGGCTGCGCAAAATCGCCTTGCGGATTTGTATCTGCTCTGCGACATCGATCATCCGTGGGTTGCGGATGGTGTGCGTGACGCGCAACCTCACCGCGGCAAAATGCACGACGCGTTTGAACGCCACCTCTCACGTTTCGGCGCGACATTTCGTATCGTGAGCGGCCATGACCCCGTCGAACGATTGAGACGCGCCATCGCGCACGTCGAAGAGTGGCGGCGTACGAGACAACGCTGAAACATGCGCAAGCACTATCTCACCTCACCTTCCACTCGTCGCGAGTTCGTCGCCGACTCGCTGCGTAGCGCAGCGGCACTGGTCGCCCTCGGGAACCTTCCGGCACGACGGGACGACAGCGCGTGGCACACGCGGGCGTATCCGTTCACGTTAGGCGTGGCGTCCGGTGATCCGCTCCCCGACGGGTTCGTAGCCTGGACTCGTCTGGCTCCAGATCACCTTGGTGGCGGAGGAATGCCGGCCCGTCCGGTTCCCGTGCGTTATGAGATCGCGAGCGATGACTCCTTCCGGCAAGTCGTGCAACGTGGTGAGGTCCTCGCGCTCCCCGACCTTGCACATTCCGTCCACGTTGAAGTGGCGGGCCTCGCGCCCGCCCGCGAGTACTTCTATCGGTTCATCGCCGGCGCCGACGTGAGCCCCGTAGGGCGCGCTGTTACGGCCCCCGTGTTAGGCGCTGCGCACTCTGCGCTGCGCTTCGCATTCGCATCATGCCAGCACTACGAGCACGGTTACTTCACTGCATACCGGCATCTCGTGAACGACAACGTAGATCTCGTTGTTCACTTGGGTGACTACATCTACGAGTACGGCATCGCGACCAACAACCCCAATCCCATCCGGCGCCACGATGGTGAGGAGATCATCACGCTGGCGCAGTATCGCAACCGCTTTGCGCTCTACAAATCCGATCGCGACTTGCAGAACGCGCACGCATCCGCGCCGTTCATCGTCACTTGGGACGACCACGAGGTCGAGAACAACTACGCCAACGCGATTTCGGAGAACAACGACCCGCCTGAACAATTCCTAAAACGGAGAGCTGCCGCCTATCAGGCGTACTACGAGCACCTGCCCCTGCGCCGGACGTCGATGCCCTCCGGCCGTGAGATGCGCGTCTATCGGCGCGTGCACTACGGCAACCTCGCCGAGTTCAACGTGCTCGACTCGCGCCAGTATCGGTCCGATCAGCCGTGCGCCGACGGCCGCAAACCGCGATGTCCGGAAGCGTTCGACCCGAACCGCACACTGTTAGGCAAGGAGCAGGAAAAGTGGCTGCTGGAAGGGCTCGGTCGCTCGACCGCGCGTTGGAACCTGCTCGCCAATCAGGTTGTTATGGGCGACAACATGATCCGCCGCCCTAACGAGACCGCGGACACGTATCCACTGGATACCTGGAACGGTTACGTCGCCGAGCGCCAGCGAATTCTGGACTTTCTGGCGACGCGCAAGCCCTCAAACCCCGTCGTGCTTACAGGCGATATCCACGTCAACATTGCAATGGACTTGCGCGCAGACTGGAGCAGACCCACGAACCCCACCGTCGGCGTTGAGCTGGTCGGTACGTCCATCTCGTCGGGCGGCGACGGTCAGCCGATGACCGATTGGGGTCGCTGGACACTTCAGTACAATCCGCACATGAAATACTTCGACGCACGCCGTGGCTACGTCCTGTGCAACGTGACGCGCGATCGCCTATCGGCCGACTATCGTATCGTTCCCCTCGTCACTCGCCCTGGCGGAGGAGTGGAAACAGCTGCGACGTTCGTTGTTGAGAATGGGAAGCCGATGCTGCAAAAGAACTGAGCAAGGAGCGAGGAGCTGCCGTTTTCGCTCCTCGCTCCCCGCTCCCCGCTCCCCGCTCCTAGTACCTGTAGTGTTCGCTCTTGTACGGCCCTTCGGTCCTGACGCCGATATACGACGCCTGAGCGGGCGTTAGGCTCGTCAGCTTCGCCCCAAGCTTCGGCAGATGGAGCCGAGCGACTTTCTCATCGAGGTGCTTGGGAAGCACGTAAACTTTTCTTTCGTACTTGCCGGCATTCTGATGCAGCTCCAGCTGCGCCAGTACCTGATTCGTAAACGACGCCGACATCACGAAACTCGGATGGCCCGTCGCACATCCCAGATTCAGCAGCCGGCCTTCGGCTAACACCAGGATCGACTTCCCGTTCGGGAAGATGAATTCGTCATACTGCGGCTTGATGTTCACCCGCTTCAGACCAGGCACCCTCTTGAGTCCGGCCATATCGATCTCGTTGTCGAAGTG
>DATFBW010000215.1:0-10853 GCA_035253645.1 Gemmatimonadaceae bacterium
CGCGCGGCCGTGAGATGACTGTCGAGGTGACGCAGGTTCCGCAGGGGATCGCGATCTCGGTGAATGGCGCACAGGCGCGTCCAGTTGCGTGGGTCGATGGGCTGACGTTCCGGCAGGGGAACACGTTCCTGCATTTCCGAAGGGCTGGCGACAATGGGCCTATCACGGAGCTGCGCTACGACGCCGGCGGCGGCTACTACATCCTCAAACGGCAATAGGCGCGGCCTAACGCAGATGCTGTCTTCCCCCGAGCTTTGAGCTGTGAACTGAAAGCTCAAAGCTCAGGGGTGGACGCTGATCCGATTTCGAACGTTCTCGAACACTTTTTTCTCGCGGGGCGTTATGGAGGCCCAACCCGCGCGGTACTATCGGTGTCCGTCCTGCGATTGTGCGCCTCCGACTCAAGCAGCAGCGTCTCATCGAGCTACTGGGTGCGAGCTCCCTCAGCCAAAACCACTGGGCGCTCAAGGTCGGCCTTTCGCGCGGCCACTGGTCCGAAATCGTCAACGGCAAGCATCCCTACCCCTCGGCGAAAACACGCGTCCTGATTCTCGATGCACTGCAAGTCCCGCTCGAGGAACTGTTCGACGTTGAAGTAGGCATCGACCCGCTCGCCGACGTCGATTTCCGCCGCGCCGTCGCCGATCGCTACATCATCGATACTGAGATTGGGCAAGGCGGTATGGGAGCCGTGTACCTCGCGCGTGACGTGAGGCATGGACGCGCGGTTGCCGTCAAAGTCATCTCACCTGAGGCCGTCAGCGGGATCGGGCTGACGCAGTTCCATCGCGAGATCTCCGCGATCGCGCAATTGCACCATCAGAACATCCTGCAGCTGCTCGATTCGGGTGACGCTGCCGGACATCCGTTCTACGTGATGCCTTTGGTGCGGGGCGGCTCGCTGCGCGCGCGTCTGCAACGTGACGTTCGGCTCGATCTGGCCAGCGCACTTCGCCTAACGCGCGGCGTCGCTGACGCGTTGCACCATGCGCATGGCGAACGTCTCCTGCATTGCGACGTGAAGCCTGAAAACGTCCTCCTGAATGGCGATCACGCCTGGGTCATGGACTTCGGCATCGCGCGCAAGTTGCACAGCGAGGTCGGCGAATGGACGTTGCGCAAGGAGCTCGATATCTCAGCGGGCACACCGGCGTATGTGAGCCCCGAACAAGCCGCCGGTGACCCGAACCTCGACGCGCGGTCAGACGTCTACAGCCTGGGCTGCATGGTTTACGAGATGCTCGCCGGCCGCACGCCCTTCGGCGGAACGAGCACACAGGAAATCGTTGCGAACCGCTTCATCGTACCGCCCCCGCCGCTGCGGGATTTCGCCCCCGAAATCCCAGGTGCCGTCGCGGCCGTCCTCGAACGCGCGATGGCGCTTCCTCGCGAGCAGCGGCCCGAAAGCGCGGCGGCGTTTGTTGCCGAGCTGGAACACGCCGCCAGCCGCCAGGCACATATGTTCGGAACGGCGAGCCTAACGGCAACGCGAACGTTGAGCAGAATGCGCCGACGGTTGAAGCGTTCGCCGGCGCACACCGCTGGAGGCATCGTGCGCGACTTTGTGAATGACATCAGCCTAACGCTCCGCGGCCTGCGTCGCTCACCTGGTTTCGGGGTCATCGTCATCCTGACGCTGGCGCTCGCCCTCGGCGCCAATGCCACGATGTTCGGCATCGTGGACCGGCTCCTCTTGCGACCTCCGTCGCACATCGTGGAGCCGGACCTCGTTCACCGCGTGCGGGTCGCGCGCTGGTTCGACGGCTTCCTCCCGCCGTCACCTGCGCTCTCGGTTCCCGCGTTCTTCGACATCCGCGATCGGGGTCGCGCGTTCAGCCATGTCGCCGCGAGCGTCGAAGACGAGGTTGCATTTGGTGTCGGCCTGGAAGGCCGTTCGATCAGCGCTTTGTGGGCAAGCGGACAGTACTTCGAGCTGTTGGGCGTGAAGCCCGCGTTAGGCCGGTTCTATTCGGAAGCGGAAGATAGGTTACCGATCGGACAAGCCGTCGCCGTCCTCGGTTTCAGCTTCTGGCAGTCGGTGCTCGGTAGCGATCCCCGCGTTGTCGGGCGGACGCTCTCTTTGAACGGCCGACCGTTTGAAGTCATTGGCGTCGCGCCGAAGGGATTTACCGGCACGCGTCTGGAGCGCGTCGATGTGTTCATTCCACTCGCGCAGTTTTGGGCTTCTGGCGCCGTGAATTTCGCTTCAGAGCGTGGTTATCAGTTCCTCGATGTTTTTGTGAGGCGACGCCATGATATGGCCGAATCGGCGGCGAATTTGGATGTTGCGCGCGCCTATCGTGAGGGGCATGCCGACTCGCGACCGTATGAAGCGAAGGCGGTCGCCAGCCTCGGCTCGCTCATCCCGGGCCGCGAACCGTCCAGCGGCGGTCAGAACGGGCGTGTCGCCGCGTGGCTCTTTGGCATGGCGCTCATCGTCCTCCTGATCGCTTGCGCCAACGTAGCCTCGCTCGTGCTCGCGCGCGGCCTCAGCCGCCGTGCCGAAGTCGCGGTCCGGCGTGCGCTGGGCGGCAATATGTCGCGGCTCGTTAGGCAGTTCTTTACGGAAAGCTTTGTTGTGGCGCTGCTGGGCTGCGCGGTCGGCCTTGCCCTCGCGTACGTGGCATCGGATTTCGTGCGCGCAACGCTCCTTCCTGGCACGAGCTGGGACGCGCATGCCCTCGACACGCGTGTGCTTCTCGTCACCGCCGTCGCCACACTGTTCGCGACGGTTGCGGCGGGCGTTCTGCCACTGCTGCGCGGTACGAGTAGCGACGTTGCGGCGGAGTTACACGGGGCGGGTCGCGGCAGCACTGGGCAGCCGCGGCGCTGGCTCGCGTCCTTGCTGCTGCTGCAGGTGAGCCTAACGACTGTTTTGCTGGTTGGAGCCGGCCTCTTTCTGCGCAGCCTCGACCGCGTGCAGCAGATCGACCTGGGCCTCGAGCCACAGCAGCTGCTAAAGGTGGACGCAAGCTTCAATCGCGTCGCCACACCGCGCCATGAAATTGCGGCGTTTTACCGCGCGGCCGCCGAGCGGGTGCGAACCATTCCTGGCGTCGAGGCGGCGGGGACAGCCCTCGGCGCTCCGTTCATGTCGAACTATGGTATCTCGGTGCGAGCGCCTGGCGTCGACACCCTGCCCAGGCTTGCCGGCGGTGGCCCTTACTGGGTGCGCGTTGGCGCCGGCGGCATGGAGGCGTTGGGGTTGCGTCTGCTGCGCGGGCGTCACATCGCGCCTAACGACGACCGGGCGGGCGCGCCACTCGTTGTCGTCCTTACCCAGCGCATGGCCAACGCGCTGTGGCCCAATCGCGATCCGCTGGAACAGTGCATCGAAGTCTCCCGGCGTCCCTGCGCACCAGTGATTGGGATCGTGAGCGACGTTCACCGACAGAAGATCCGCGAAGAGCCCTTTCTGCTCTTCTTCACACCGATCGACGCGTCCGACTCGGTGGTCGTGCCGGAGGCGTTGCTCGTGCGCGTGAGCGCGAGCCCCGAGTCGATGATCGGCGCGATCCGGCGCGAGTTGCTCGCATTGCGGCCGAGTCTCCCCTATGTGAGAATCGAGCCGTACGAAGACCTGATTACACCACAGGCACGTTCATGGCGCCTCGGCGCGGTGATGTTTACTGCCTTCGGCGTGTTGAGTTTGGTGATCGCGGCCGTTGGCGTATACGGGGTGCTGTCGTTTTCCGTGCGGCGGCGGACTCGTGAGCTCGGTATCCGATCGGCGTTAGGCGCTTCGCGCGGAGTGATGCTGCGCTCAGTGATGTTAGGCGGCGTTGGTCTTGCAGTTGCGGGAGTGGCGGCCGGTGCGCTGGTGGCGTTTGCCTTGGCCGGACGTCTGCAGCCCCTGTTGTTCGATACTTCCGCGCGCGAGCCGTTCGCCTATGCGCTTGCCGCGGTGTGCATTGTGCTTTTCGCGTTTGTTGCGAGCCTGGTACCAGGGTTGCGCGCGACACGCGTCGATCCGTTGGCGGCATTGCGCGCGGAGTGAGGCCGCTACCGGCTCACACACTGACGTTGCGCGGGAGCCGTAGTATCCGGTAAACGGGGTAGCTCACGGCAAGGATGCCTAACGCAATGGCGCTGTTCCGCCGGTCCTGCACCACGGCACCGATCAGAAAGGCGACCCCACCTAACCACGAGATCGCGGTCGTTACCGGGTAACCAATCGCGCGGTACGGACTCGGCCGGTCGGGCTCCCGGCGCCGAAGCACGAACAGCGCCGAGAACGACATCACGTATTGCAGCACGAAGAAGAACGCTGCGATGGCGATCACCTGGCTGAACGTTCCACTCACGATGAACCCAATCGTTAGGAGCGCACTCAGTGCCAGTGTGATTGTGGGCGTGCCACCTTCGTTCACCGCCGCGGCGCGGCGCGCAAAGAGCCCATCGACACTCATCGCGTACAATACACGCGACGCCATCATGACGATGGGGGGCACGGCACCCAGGCCCGTAATGATGACGACGATGCGGATGATCGTACCGCCGGTTGCGCCAAAGACCGCAGTGGCGACCTGCCCCGCCGGAAAGTTGTTGGCGGCCACACCACTGATGCCTAACACATATACGAAGCAGGCAACCAGCAGCATATAGATGGCGAACACCGACGCGACGCCGCCGAACATCGATCGTGGAATGTCGCGGCCCGGGTCCTTCACTTCTCCGGAGAAGTACAACACGCCGGTCCAGCCGTCATAGGAATAGATCACCGACTGCATCGCCAGGATGACGCCGCCGACCGTGAGCGCGCCCACCCCGGCGGTAGCTGCTTCGCGCGGCGCTCGTGCGCCGATCGCAAACGCCAGTAATGGTACGCCAACCAAAACCACGACCTTGGCGAGTGTCATCACCTGCACCGTGATATCGCTGGACCGCACGCCGCGCCACAGGATGGCCGTGAACAACAGAACGATGCCTAACGCTATTGGAACCATAGCGGCGGTCGCATCGGTGCTGCCGAAGGCGCCTGCATATTCCGCGACTGCCATCGAAACGGCGGCCGCCGAGGCACAGCTCGAGAACCAGTCAGACCAGCCCACGACGAAACCGGCGTAAGGTCCAAAGACGGTTCGCGCAAAGACATATTGGCCCCCGGATCGGGGCATGCGCACGCCGAGCTCCGCGAGCGAGGCGACGCCTAACGCGGCGTACAGGCCGCCCGCGATCCAAGCCAGGAGGTAACCGGTTGTCGTCGGCAGGTGCCGCGCGACCTCGCTGGGCGTGCGCATGATGCCGATGCCGATGCTGTTGCCGATGATGGCGGCGATGCCGAACCAGAGCCCCAGCACCTGGAGCAGGCGACCCTTGGGAAGGGCCACAGCGCTTGTCATGAGCCAACCTACCGCTCAGTTCGTCAGGTCGTTAGGGGCGCGAGCCCTTGCTTCGATTCGAAGACGAGGCTGCAGCACGTCACCGCGCCTTCGGCTTTCGCTATCTCGCGGCAAGGTGTGCGGATGACAGTGATGCCAGCCTGCTCCAGTCGCTCCGCCGTACGCGCGAAGTGCTCCGGGTAGATCACGCTGTCCCTAACGAGCAGCGCATTGGCGCCGAACGATTCGCCCTCGGCAACGTCAATCAGCTCGGTTGCAGCGAAGGCGCTTGGATCCGTCCATGCACGATTGATGAGCAAGCGACTCTTTCCGATTGCAGTGACCGCGCTCTTAAGATGCAGGCAGCCCGTTACTTCGACAGGCACGACGCGATACTCCCACGCCGCGAGGAGCGATCGCAGCTGCGTTATGGCGTCCGTATTCGTGCGCGACGACACCCCGACATACAAGACGCGGCCGAGCCTAACGACATCGCCGCCGTCGAGCGTCGCCGGAGCCTGAAGGTGAAGGAGCTGCCGATGGGTGCTGAGCACCTCCGCGATTGCGGTTGTCTCCGGCCGCCGGGATCGCGCTCCAGGTCGCGTGATGACAGCGACTTCGTCCAACACCAACGCGGTATCCTCGACGAATACGGCGTCGGGTTGATCGGGAGCATCGGCTGCGCGAACAATCGTCGCGCCAAGCTCGCGAAGCGCGTCCTCGTAGGCGCGATGCTCCTTATGTGCTGCCGCCAGGTCGATAGGTTGCCGATCGATGTGCGTGCGTTCGCCGTTGGCGAAAGACGGACTGATCGCGCGCGTGACAGCGATCAACAACGTCGGATCAGTCCTCGGCGCCGCTATATCGAAGAGTTCCCGGGCGTATTGGGAGCTCGACGAAGCCGGGCGCACGTGGAACGGCCGAAAAGGCTGCGAGCAGCGCCGCGGGAGGTACGACCAACTTGCGCCGCTTCAGATCGAGCCAACCTCCAGTCGAGCGCACGACCGCCGCTCGTTCCCCGGTCGCCAACAGGATCTCGTTTTCGATTGTGAAGCGCGCACCGTCAGGGCTCATCGCGAGAGCCGCGTATGTGACGGTTACACGATCGTGGAGACCGACCTCGCGGAAATACTCCAGCTCCTCTTTTTGGATCACAGGTCCAATCGCAAGCCGGCGGAATTCGCCCGGCGGGAACCCGTGCTCGGCGAAGAATGCCATGCGCACGTCCGCCGCGAGATCGAGGTACGCGGTGTTGGCCATGTGCCCGTTGAAGTCCATTGTGCCCCAGCCGGCAATGAACTCCTTCGCGTAGCGGCCGTTCAAAGGATTTGTCACAAGACAGCGGTTTGCGAATCCTGAAACGCTGGTGACGCGAGCATGCGCATGGGCTCCAAAGCCTAACGTACGGGCGGGTTGTAAACGACGCCGTCCTTGATCACGGTCTTGCCTCCCAACAAATCCCTCGGCTCACGCAATGGATTCCCCTCGAACAACACCAGGTTGGCCCGTTTACCCGGTTCGATCGAGCCGTACTCGGCGCCACGGCCTATTCCGTGTGCGCTGTCCAATGTCGCGATACGAAATACCTGAGACATCGGTATGCCCGCATCATGCAGCAGCAACATCTCGGACAGGACAGACTTGCCCGGCTCCGGCGTGTCCGTTCCGATGTTGAGCTGCACACCCGCGTCATAGGCCGTTTTGACATAGGATGCCATGACACGATACCCTGCGATTCCACGTGCGCGGTCGCTCGCCGAGAAGCCGGAAGCGTCTTCGTTAGGATCGCGCGCCGGTGATGTGAACCATGTGAGGCCGAGTCGCTGGGCGAAGATATGCAGTGTGGGTGTCACGGATGCTTTTGCGGCGGCAAGCTTGTCGATCAGCTGCAGGACTCGTTCGTCGTTAGGCCCCACGCGGTTCCATTGCTCCGGTACAGCAAGATAGAAGAAGCCGGCCCGCGAACGGGCGTTTGTCCGGCGTCCCACGTCCTCATAGATGTCATTCACATCCCGCTGATTCAGCGACGATAGGACCCAGGGCAGAACGTGCTCAAAGTTGCGCAGGCCTAGCTCCAGCGCGCGTTCCACGGTCACGACGTTGTAGTCGACGTGTCCGGTGACGTGCATGCCTAACTTCTCCGCTTCGATCAGTCCACCCTGAAAGGCCGGCTCGCGGAGTAGCGGCAAAAACCGTTCATCGCTGCCAGCATCGCGGACAGTGGTCACGCCGTATGGCAGATAGAGCGCGCCAAGGTCGCGACGATACCCGGCCAGCGCCCGGGCGTTCATCGTTAGGCGCAGCTGCCCGTCGCGTGGGCTCGTGCATGCCGGAGGAAAGTAGACGTTGCACAGATGCAGGTGCGCATCGACGAAGCCCGGCGTGAGCAGCCGGCCTCGCGCGTCGATCACCTGCGGACCCAACGACTCAGTGGTGTTCTTGACCGCGCTTATCACCCCACCGCGCACGATCACGCTGCGATTGGGCAAGACCTCTCCGGTGCGCACATCGAGGACTGAAGCATTGATGATCGCGAGGTCGCCCGCCGCTACGAGTTCCGGAGCAGGCTCCTCGCACCCTGTCAGTCCCAGGAGCGCAGAAAGCCCGAGCGACAGCTGGATCGCTTGCCAATTCATCGCGCGACACTCACCTCAGCGATGAGCCGCGGAAGCATGGTCGGGTCGAATTCGATGTCGCTGAAATGGAGCTGCATAGCGTAACGCCTAACGCCGCGCCCGCCGCGCGAGCCATTCCTGCCGTCGGCGCTCCTCGACGGAGTCGCGCGCCACGGCTGCGCGTGTCACCGACACGATGAGCGGGTTCTGCGTTCGCTGGTCAGCGGTTCGCGGTATTTCGCGGGGATCCAGCCCGTCCAGGATCTTCAGCGCGATGTCGACGTAGTGCCCGCCTTCGGCTTCCACGATGCGCCGCCCAAGCTCCGGATTCGCAAAGCGTGGTGCGCCAAAGTATCCGGGCCAGTCCGGCTTCGCAGCAATGCGCATAAGGTCAGCGAAGTCTCGCCCCGTCACCGATGGAGCATTCGCGACCGACGCGGGAACAAGGTCGGGACGCAACGCCATGATGGTGCTCTGCTCAATGAGGCCTGCATGGACGGTGAACCCATTCTCCGCACGCTGTGCGCTCGTCGCTGTCGCCGCAACAACCGAATCCGCGACGTTCGGACCCGCTCGAAGGCCCAGAAGATGGACCATCTGACCGCCATAACTATCCCGGAAGTAGTCGCCCGCCTCATCGAGCGCACTGTTGTGCATGATGCCACCATGGCCATGGACTATGAAAATCCAGCGGAACCCTTGTTCACCCAGCTCCCACGCGAGGTCCATGAATACCGCGCGCAAGGTCGCCGGCTTTACTCCATAGGTGCCGGGAAACGAAAGCTTGCCGCCGATGACGTTGGCACCGTAGACGCCGAGTGGTATCGCAGGGAAGATGACGGCCGTCCACCCGGGGCGTGCAGCGATCGCTTTCGCCAGGTCCATGGCGACGCGCTCGTTCCAATACCCATCCGCGTATGATGGCAGATACGGCCCGTGCTCCTCGAGGACCCCTCCGGGCATCACGATGACAGTTTTGCTGCGATCCAGCGCGCGGATCTGCTCGGTATTCAATTCGGCGAGATGGAGGATCTGGCTCTGGGCGTGGCGCGGCACGGCGCCTAACGAGATTAGCACTGCCAGCGTCAGTGCGGCAGGAGCAGAGCGATGCATGAGGTGGCGCATAGTGCCAGCTGATTCTGATTCAGGTAATGAGTTTCGGTTGAGCAATGAACGTGTCTACCGGATGCGCGTGGCCAGCCGCTCCCTCCCATCGCGCACGTATAGGTCCGGTTTGCGACCTGGTTGTGATCGGAACCGCAAGCGGACCTGCTCAACCGCGATCGAGAACTCCGTCCGCGAGGCAGGGATAAGCCTTGCTGTCCCGCGTCCGGTAGCGGAAATGAATAGACGCGTATCTTCGCGCCAGATGCGGATCTGGGAGTTGCCGAGTTGAAAATTGCCTGTATAGCTGTTGAGTGTCGCGGTATCCAATGCGGTTGTGGATTCCCGTGGCCAAGCCTGAGCACGTAATGCAGGGATGTAGTAGCGAGCTATGCGATTCGCGATGACCCCCGAGGTGTTGCCGAGGCCCGTCAAATTCATCAGGACAACTACCGTGACGCTGTCGTCAGGGTAACGAACGATGTGAGCTGCGAACCCCTGCCATTGACCACCATGCTCGACCACGCGGCGCTCGCGCACGCGGGCGATCGACCAACCAAATCCATAGGAACGTGGGGTTCCATCATTCAGCCTAACGGGCTGCCACATCGCGTTACGGCTCGCGCTCGTCAAAGGGAAATCTGTGTAGAGCGCAGCGTCCCATTTAATGAGATCGGACAACGTGGAGTACACACTGCCGTCGCCTGTGCTATTGAGCGAGCGCGATACTACGGCCGCCTTGACAGGCGAGCCTTCAGCGAGACGGTAGCCTTGTGCCGCTTGAGCGACCGGCCACGCGCCACGTCCGACAACGCCCGTGGCGTTCATGCCTAACGGCGTGAAAACACGCTCGGATAAATAGTCAGCCAGAGGTTTGCCGCTCACGGCCTCTACGATCAGTCCGAGTAAGAGATAGCCGGAGTTGCTATATCGGTAGGCGGTTCCCGTTGCGAATAGCAGCGGTTGTGACGCGACCAGCTCAATAAGCTCGCTGGCAGAGAAATCCCGGCTCAGGTCGGCCACTGCATCGACGTAGTTGCCGAGCCCCGATGTGTGCGTAAGCAGGTGGCGGATCGTGATGTCGCGCCAGGACGCAGGAGTCGGACGTATGTGTTTACTCACCAAGTCGTCGAGCTTGATGCGTCCGTCCTGCACGAGAAGCATGATCGCAGCTGCCGTGAACTGCTTTCCGACAGAACCGAGCTGAAAAATCGTAGAGGCGCGCACGCTGTCACCAGACTCGCGATTCGCGAGGCCGAACGCTTCAGTTCTGACTATGCGGCCTCCGCGCGCGACCGCCATGGACAGACCGGGTATCAAGCGCCATTGCAATTGTGCATTGACGTAATCGCGCACCGGGTCGGTCTGCGCGTGTGTTGCTGCCAGCGGACATAAGAGAGTGATTCTCCATAACAGAGATAGATGCTTCCGCGTCATCTTCGCGCCGCTGGTCTCTCATAACGGAACTCGACGAGAAAAACCCGTCGTCCGCGCCCGTGTTTGGCGATTTTTAGAAGCTCTACGAGCCCCGTAAAACCTGAGCGCCGCGCGAGCTCTGGCGTCACGTCGGCCAGGCTTATCTCGGAAAGAGATGTCACCACAATTTGTCCCGGAGGCAAAGAGTAATGGCCGCCGATCTTCACGTGCGGGCGTTGCCAAAGTCGCACGCTGCACGTGATCTCTCCGTTCCGTATCCGTTCTCGCAATGCTCTGACAAATTGCATGACGCCTAACGCATTTGCAATTATCTTTCCACGCCGCTCATCCTGAAACGGACCCCGATGCTCCCTGAAAACCGAGTTTCCATCGCGTG
>DATFBW010000216.1:0-13042 GCA_035253645.1 Gemmatimonadaceae bacterium
AATGCATCGTCTGCGCAACTTCGACCCGCGGATAGTCCCCATGCGCCTCACGTATTCGCTCGCGCTTGTGCTCACGGCGCCGCTCATGAGGGGCGCCGTAAATACCCTGGCGATCCAACCGGCGAGTATCACAGGTGGGCACAGCGCGAACGCCACCCTAACGCTGGCGCAACGACCACGTGTGAACACGAGCTTCAGCATTCAACTCAGTGGCGACACGGAGTATGCCACGGCGCCATCGACAGTCAGCGTCGGCCAGCTGGAGGCGTCCGGGTCGTTCACGATCACGACACGTGAGACGGAATTTGTAAAGCGGTACGTAACAGTCACCGCGGGAGGGACTTCTGCAGTTCTGGAAATTCTTCCCACTACGTCGCTGATCAGCTTTCTTGCCGGGGCGGCGAAGATCGGCGCCAGCATCATGGCAGCCCTGGGGCTCGATAGGAACGCACCCTTCGGCGGAATCGTCGTGACCCTGCGCGCAACGGCGGCCGATCCCGGAGTGCTCTCGGGGATAACCCTGCCGGCATCTGTGACGATACCTGCGGGTCAAAAGAGTATTTCGTTCCCAATTACGGTGGCTTCGAACGCTGTCCCAGGCACGGTGACAGTGACCGCCACGCTTGGAAAGGTTTCCCTGAAACAGGACATCAAGATCCCGTAGAGCGGTACCGGCGTCGTTAGGCAGCTGGCCTCGCATAGACCTTCGGAGACTGCACATGCGCAACAACTGGCAATGCGTGATGTCGCTCATCGGCACGAGCGTGGTTGCGCTCGGCATGCACACATTGAGCATCAATCCGACGGTTGTTATCGGCGGACAAAGTGCCGAGGCGACTCTGCGGCTGGCGCAGGATGCCGCGAGCGGGCCCTCGGTCTATACCGTTCAGGTGAGCGACACGTCGATTGCCTCTGCGCCAGCGACGGTGAGCGTACCGGCCGGCTCCACGATCACGTCGTTCAAGGTGACGACGCGACCGGTAAGCGTATTACGGACCGTCACGGTGACCGTAGCCGACGCCTCGGCGACACTGAAGGTCCGTCCACCTGTGCTGATCAAGCTGGTCGCGTCGCCTGACACCGTTAGGCGAGGTGAAACCGTGAAGGGAAGCGTGGTGATCGATGGGCCCGCGCCTAACGCCGGCTCGGTCGTGAAAGTTATGGTTACGTCGAAGTCGGGAACGCAACCTCCCGGCGTGACATTTCCGCCGGCGGTTGTTATCCCAGCTGGGCAGACTACCGTGTCGTTCATAATCACAGTGGACCGAAGCGCGAGCGCTGGGACGCTCACGGTCACGGCGATTCTCGGCAACGTCTCTCTGAAGCAGGATTTTACGGCGCTGTGAGATTTGTGCGGGTGGGAAGACAGCGCGGATGCTGCGCATCGGAGGGTTCCGGGGGAACGTCGTGTTTACACCATGGTCGCGTACGATTCCCTGACCTGCGCCGGTCTGTACGCTGTGGGCGAATGGCAACCTCGCCGTTCCAGCAATTCCGACGGGGCTGCCTAACGCGGGACCTGGGACTGCGGTTTTGCCCTGACAGCGCTGAACGTACCTTCGACGGCTACTGCAGGCGCACCCGGCCGCACGATCGACGGCGTACAGTCTCCCATACCAGGATGCTCACAGTAGCTCTTGGCGACGAACCGGAATGATCCTGTGATACGATTGGCATTCAGCTCACGGATCGTCACGCGCCCTTTGTGCGAGACGTACGATTTCCAAAAAGGACGTGGCGCGCTGTACAACGCGTAAAAGCCCTTGTTTGCGGCCGGATGTGCCTGAGCCGGGCCGACTTCGTACGTGCCCGGCTGCGGCATATCCATTTCATTCCAAATGACCAGCACCGTTTCACCAGAGTACGGCACGGGATGAGCAAAAACCGTGAGGTTTATCGGTGCAGGACGCGGTGTTACCTCGAAGATGGCGATGCCTTTAAAATTGACGACTACGTCGCCCGTGATTCGAGCAACCAGCAAAGGCTCCGAATCCATCGCGCTGAACACCGTGCGGCAAGCACAACACAAGACAACACACGCAACCCAGGTGCTTCGCATAGAAACTCCGATCCACGATGCGCATCGAACGATTGCGATAATGCAGTGTGATCGCCACTACCTATCGCGTTTTTCTTGCTGCCGTCACCGTATCCCGCGCCAGCAGCATCCGCAGCGACCGCGACCCCTTCTCCTCCGCGAACGTGACGTGCGCCGACAGTAGCTCGGCGAACACCGGATCGCGCCACTTCACGTGCATCGAATCTCCACCGTGCGGCGTTAGGTCCGCGATCTCCCCGCGCGGCCCCATCTGCAATGCCAACCGACCCTGCTCGATCCACAAGCGGATGGGCCCGTACAAGCTGTCCTCGTACACTCCCGCATATTCGCTCAACGGACGCGCCGGCTCTCCTCGCAGCGCCAGCATCGCCGCGTTCGCGCGCACACCGCGCTCCTCAGCCTCGCGCATGCGTTTGGCGCTCGCCAGCGCCTCTCCCGCGTAGTCGCCGCCCTCGTAGCCTAACAACACATCGAACACCTTCTGCGCGATCGCTCCGTGCAAGACCGGCGCGATCCAGGAGTTGAGCAGGACCACAACGCCGACCTTCTCGTCAGGCAGGATCGCCATGTACACCGGCATCCCGTTGGCATTCCCGCTGTGCCACGACATCCGGTGGCCGCGATAGTCCATCACCTGCCACCCCAACCCGTACGCTCCAAACCCGTTTTCCACCATGCGGGCGCGGCGCATCGCCGGCGTTGTCGCGAAGATCTGCTGCGGCGAATGCATCTCCTCCATCACGCGCTCGCTCAGCAACCGCTTCCCGTCGAGCTCTCCGCGATTGATATGAAAGCGCAGCCAGCGCGCCATGTCCCTCGCCGACGAGCGCACGCCCGCCGAGGGGCCGTCCACGAAGTCGCTGGACTCGCGGATCGGTTGCTGCTTCCCGCCTAACACCGCGTGCGGCCGTGCAACGTTCCCAGACTTCGGCATGCCGCCGTTCACGTACGAGCTGGTCATGCCTAACGGTTCGATGAGCCGCTTCTGGATCAGTTCCGCCCACGGCATCTTCGCAACCGCCGCGATCATCGCACCGGCCGTCGTATACCCGATGTTCGAGTACACGAACGACGCCCTGAACTCGCCGCTGGTCTTGAGGTGCGCGACGCGGTGCAGGGGCTCGAGGTCGCGCCCCTCGCCCACGAAGCGGATGATCCAGTTGCTGGGATTGAGTCCCGTGCGGTGCGAGAGCAGGTCGCGCAGCGTCACGTGCTTGTCGAGATAAGGATCGGGAAACCGCACGCTCGGCAAGTGCTGTCTGACGTAATCGTCCCAGCGCAACTTCCCCTCGTCCACGAGGAGCGCCGCGCCTGCTGCCGTGAACGATTTGGTGAGGGACGCGACGTCGAAGAGCGTGTTCCCATCCACAGGATCCGGCTTCCCCATCTCGCGCACGCCGTACCCTTTGGCCACGAGCAGGGAATCGTTGCGCACGACGGCGATCGCGAGTCCCGGCAGCTCCCAGTCACGCACCGCCTTGGCGATATATGCGTCCAGCTCCGGCGTGAACCCAGCCGGCTTTCTCGTTAGGCTCTGCTGCGCGCCGAGCGGCACCGCTAGCACGAGCAGAGCTGTCAGTTTTTTGACATCAGAAAGCAGCGTCATGGGACATCTATATAGTTGTGGGTTAACGGAGAGCTTTCTGGACGGCGAGGCGGACGGCGATGTGCCTGTCCGTTCGGAGCGGCTGCAGCAGACCTGCAGCCGTCTTCCCTTGCGCGTGGCTAGCGACGAAGGACACCGCCGGCATGCGGACCTGCCACGCTTCGTCGTTCAGCGCGCGCGACATCGCGTCGATAGCGCGCGGGTCGCCGATTGCGTCCAGCGCCGACGCGGCCATCGCGCGGAGACGCCACACGGGGTGTTCCAGCGCCGCGATCAAAGCCGGAACCGCGCGCGGCTCCCGCGCCATTCCCAATGTCCACGCGGCGTAGGCGCGCACGCGCCAATCGTCGTCGCCTAACGCTTGGAGCAGGGGCTCGACGAGCTTGTCGCCGCGCGCCTGAGAGAGCGCCCAGATCGTACGGTCGCGCACGAGATCCTCAGGCGACGTCGGAGCGTGCGGGAGATGACTCACCAGCTCACGCACCAACAGACTGTCAGGCCCCGACCAGAGGGCCGACCCGCGTACGCGCGCTTCCAGCTCCGCGACATTGGCTGTGACCGGGACGCGTTCGCTTGACGGCGCCGAGAGTGAGTCACCACGGCGGTCGGGCTCCGGCGCGCGTGGGGACGGAGGTTGCGACTGGACATGGCTCGCAGCAGCAGTGCCTAACAACGCTGTCAGAGAGATGACCAGCGCGCGCGAGCGGCGTGACAGTGCACTGCGTTCGACGCCGTCACCGCGGACGATCGACACGAGGCGCGATTCAAGCTCTTTCGGGCGCGCCATCGAGATGACTGCGGCAGGAAGCGGCGGGCGCGCGTACGCGGCGCGTGCCACGTCGAGCAGGAGCATGCCATACTGCGTTGGTTCGGCGCCGGCGAGGAGCGCCACATCATCGCACGCACGCTCGCGTTCCAGGACGAGTTGCCGTCTGGCGATCCATACCAGCGGATTCGGCCAGTACATCGCAGCCACCACCTCGGCGAGCAAAGTCGTCAGGCAATCCTGCCGCTCGACGTGGGCCACTTCGTGCGCGAGAATTGCGCGAAGGCGTCCAGTCTCCCAGGTGGCAGCATCCGCCGGCAGGAGGACGACCGGGCGCAGAATTCCTAACGTCGCAGGGGCTGCGATGCGCTCGCTCGCGCGCAGGTCGATGTCCCGCTTCACGAGGTCGCGGATACGCGCTTCGATTACCGGGCGACTTTGGCGGCGCAGCTGCGCCGCAGCCATGGCCGCCAATGCTGTGCGCGCCAGCACGAGCGCAGCGCCTAACAGCCAAGCCAGCACTGCAAGGCTCCATAATGATGGCCAAGTGGAGTCAGGAGCGGGGAGCGAGGAGCCAGACGGCAGCAAATCGATAACGGGCGCGCGGAACGTCGGCGTCGCGTTAGGCATCGCAGCAGACGGTACGGGGTCGCTGAACCAGGTTGCCACGTCGGCCGGGATGAGTGCCATGAGTCCTAGGCCCGAGAAGGGCGGGGCGACAAGAGCTGCGATCATCCCGGCAGCGAGCACGGCATGGCGCAGCGCGGCCGAGCGCCGGGCGAGTAATCGCGAGGCGAGCAGCGCGATGGCGAGGATGACTGATCCGCGCAACACCCACGACAATGCGAGAGTGCCCAGTTGCTCCAGCTCCACTATTTGCGCGCTCCGCGTTTGGCGTTCTTGGAAGTCTTCTCCGCGCTTTCGACGATCTTTCGCAGATGCGCCACCTCTGCTTCACTCAGTTCGCTCGAGGAGCCGAGGAAAGCGGCCATGGCCTTGGCGGCGGAGCCGTCGAAAAAAGTGCGCACGACGTGCTGGAGCTGGGAGGTCCCTGCCGCCTCACGCGGCGCCGTTGGGGAGTAAACGTAGCGCCCGGCGTCCTCTTCGTGCCTAACGTGGCCTTTCTCCTCGAGGATCCGCAGCAACCCACGCACCGTCGTGTACGTCGGCGCGTCAGGCAGCTCGGCGGTCACGTCGGCCGCGGTGGCGCGGCCACGCGCGTAGATGACGTCGAGGATCTGTCGCTCGCGGCGACTGAGAGAGGGGACGGAGGGCTTGGCCATGGGTGTCAAGAATTTGACATGCGGGCACCAGCCTGTCCAGTCCTCGCTGTGATTGTGTGAGAATCCGGTGGGCGCTCTTGGTTTTGTGCGCGCGCACCTTATTTCAGATACCGGGAGGGAAATGCATGAGCCGGCTTTTAATTGCTGCGCGCGTGTCCGGCGTTCTGATAACATCGCTGTCGTTCGCGTCGGTTGCGCAGGCGCAACCCGCACGCACGGCGGACTCGGTAATTCGTTATGTCGATGCAGCGCTGGACACGCTCAGGCGTGTTGCGCTCCGGCGGGACAGCGTGGACTGGAAGAGTCTGCGTGACTCCGTGCTCGCCCGCACGGCGGGGGCGCAACGCACACAAGAGACGTGGCCAGCCCTGCAGTGGGCCCTGCAACAGGTCGATCGTCACAGCTTTCTGCAAACGCCGGAACCGCCGAGCCCAGCACGCGCGCCTAACGATTCATCCTCGCCACCGGCGCCGCGTCCCCGGCCGCCCGCGGTTGCCGGGCGTTTGCTCGAAGGGCGCTTCGGTTACGTCCTCGTGCCGTGGTTTCCCGGAACCTCGCGTCCCACGTTCGTTGATTCATTGCAAAACCTGATTCGGGAGCAGGACACTGCGGGTGCGTGCGGATGGGTCGTCGATTTGCGCAGGAATCAAGGCGGCAACATGTGGCCGATGTTAGCCGGCGTCGGACCGCTGCTCGGCGATTCGATCTTTGGAGCATTCGTAGTCAGCGGCCAGCGAGACACGCCTTGGCGCTACGTGCGCGGGAATGCGTGGGCCGGCCCGGACAGCGTCCCGAACTGGGCGGCTCGGGGATCGCAACCGCCTTACGAGACGCGGGTGCGTTATGCGCCGGTCGCCGTCCTCCTGGGGCGCGAGACCGGGAGCTCGGGTGAAGCGACAGCCATCGGATTTCTCGGTCGGCCTAACGTTCGCACATTCGGCGATAGCACTCGGGGATTTGCTTCCATCAACAACGGTTACCCACTCCCCGACGGCGCAACGATGGTCATCACGATAGGGTACAGCAGGGATCGCACTGGACGGCAATACGGTCTGCGCCTAACGCCGGATGAGGCAGTCCCGCAGTCTGACGGCCTGCACGATGCGGCGCTGGCACGCGCGGTCGAATGGCTTCGCCGTCATTCCTTATGTGCCAATCGGTGAGCGCGAACCCGAGCTCAGCCGGAACTCCAACGCAAGCGAGCGCGTAGAGTTAAGAAACGGCTTCGAGGCTTGCAGCATGCATGCACCACAGCATGAATGGCGGGCAGCGCGCACGCACGTATTGGTCTCGCTGGTCTTCTTCGCGAGCGCCTGCGGCGCCGGATCCCAGACGGCTGAGCGGCGCGCCGTAGACGAGCCCGCCTTGCGCGAATATGCCGGTGTGTATCAATGGCAGCCTAACGCGTACGTCTACCTGCAACTCTGGAATGAGTTGTCCGGGTCGAACCAGCTCGTGGCGTTCGACGAAGCTGGCGATGTTCGGACGTTGTATCAAAAGGATCGCGACCAATTCCTAACGGGTCAGCGTGCGGCAGTCGCGGAACCCGTCGAATCGCGCATCGTGTTTCAGCGGGACAGCACCGGGAGGATCGCGTCGCTCAGCTGGCAGCGTGGGGACGCCGCGCCGCGCGTCGCCCGGCGCGTTGACATCGAGCGGCACGAGGACGTGCGTTTCTCAAACGGGTCCGTTCAGCTGTCTGGTACGCTGATCCGGCCAACGAGCGGAACGCGGCATCCTGCAATCATTCTCGTACACGGCTCAGGGCCGGCGACACGCGAGCAGATACTCCCGGTCGCGCGCTTCCTCGTGCGGCGGGGCTTGGCCGTTCTCGCGTACGATAAACGCGGCGTTGGTGGATCGACCGGCGACTGGACTACCGCAACGTTTGACGACCTCGCGTCCGACGCTATCGCAGCGTTCGAGTATCTCAATGCGCGCAAGGATATCGACGGTACGAACATCGGGCTATTCGGCGTCAGTCAGGCTGGGTGGATCATGCCGATTGCCGCAGTGAAAGAACCGAAAATCGCATTTCTCATCAGCGTGTCGGGCCCGGGCATCCCGGCTTCCGAAACAACGCGAGATCACGCGCGCAACGAAATGACGGCGCGCGGTATGAAGCCGGAAGTAGTCGATCAGATCCTGAACATCATGCATTTGCAGCACGAGTACGCGCGGACCGGGAAAGGATGGGATGCGTACAGCGCCGCCCGTGCAGAGCTCGCGAAGCGCATCGGTCCTCCGCCGGGAGACTTTCCGGCGTCGCCAGATCATCCTGTATGGGGCCAGATCCGCCGCATGTACTTCTACGATCCTGCGCCAACGCTACGGCGCTTGCAGACTCCGACGCTCGCGCTTTTCGGAGAGCTGGACAACAACGTTCTTGCGGAAAAGAACAAGGCCGCCTGGGAGTCGGCGCTCAAGGAGGCTGGCCATCGCGATTACACCCTGCGGACAATCCCCAAGGCCAACCACATCCATCTCGAAGCGAAAGTGGGTAACAACGCGGAGATGCCTTCGCTGCAGCGCTTCGCGCCCGCGTATTTCAATACTATCAGCGACTGGCTGGCAGAGCGGATTCCGACCTTTGTGAAGTAACGGCGAGGTTAACGCACGACGGCGGCACCATACCCGGGGACCAGCCGTCCCATGAGGCCCCATCCACCGAAGCTGTCGGAGAGGTGGATGAGCACTTCGTTTTCGCCTTGGCGCAGCGGGAGGTAGATGGTCGCCTGCGACAAGCCGATCAGACCCTCCTGTCGCGGTGCGTCGAAACTGTATCGTGCATCGGCCGAGATCAGCGCGCGGCCCGTTAGGTACACGGTCACGATATCGCTGAACCCGAGCTGCAGGGGGGCCACGGTATCGCGTTCGGCGCGGATGACGAGCCTCGCGACGATCGCCGAGTTAGGCGCCGGGCGCTTGACGTGCCTCCCGATCACGAGCACACCGTTAGGCTCGCTCGCGTAAGTCTTCCACGAAACACGCTCGGCGGGCGTGCTGGATGAAAGTGCCGCCGCGGGATCGCGCGGGGGCGCGTAGGGCCCCGATAGCTGCCATCGCGTGATCATCCCTTCTGGGAGGGAAACGTCCCGCTCCGGCACCGTCGCAAAATCGAACGGGGTCACGTCGGGACGGACGCGGACGTTGGCAAACGCAGCGAACGGCTCTTTATCAGGTTGGGTGCCGGGAGGGACGAACGCGCCTAACGCGATGTGGCCTGCCATGGGGTCCCGCTGCAGGCGCACGACCAGCGCGGGCTTGAGCGTATCCCCAATAAAAAGCGCCGCGCGCTGGCCGCGCAGTACCACTCGTACGTGCGTCCACTCGTTATGCGGCAGGCGCACGGCCGCCGTCATACCCGGCCCATGATACAGCTGCCAGTTGCTATCCCCGTTCCAGACCGGCGAGTACTGCACCGCGTCGGGCAGCTCGGACTTGTGCGAGCGGAGGTACATCTCCTCGTGCTCGTTCTCGTCCTGCATGCGTGTGTAGATGTAGACGAACGACCGGTGCGGTGAGAGCATGACGTCGAAATCGAGCGTGCCATCGAGCATGCGCACGCCTTCGCGTACGGCCGTTCCTGTGCGGATGCGGAGCGCGCGACGCCCGCGAAACTCCTCGACCCGCGTCAATTCGCCCGTGAGCCGCCAGCCGGCGTCAAAGGGGAGAGCCTGCGCGTTCAACGCGCGCGCCCCTTCAACTACAAGCGCAAACGCAACCGCGAAGGTTCGTAACATTCAGACCGCCTCGAGTGATGTGAGCTTCCGGTCAGAGTGCAGTGCGCGTTCGCCACGCGACATGACCGAATCGCTGAGATGCTGGTACTTTTCAACGGTGCCGCAAAACGATCGTCCGCGCCCTACACGCATCGACTTCCACCGCACGAAGTACGGTCCCGAAGTGCTCGTCGACTCGGCCTGGATCCACGACATGCCGACGTTCATGCGTCCGGAGCCGCACTACCTAACGTTTTACGATCTGCTGCTCGTGACGCGTGGGCGCGGGTGGTACTGGCTGGACGAGCGACGCTATCGTGTGGCGCCGGGCATTGTGCTGTGCACGACGCCGGGGCAGGTACGACGCTGGGACGTCAAGGAGCTCGACGGGCTCTGTCTGTTTTTCCCCGCCGAGTTTCTGGAGGAGTTCTTCAGCGATCCGTTTTTTCTGCATCGCCTCTCATACTTTCACGCGCGTGTGGGGACGGCCTCGGTTCGCGTTGGCCGCGAGCGCGCGCGGCTCCAGCGTCTGCTCGTCGCAATGCGCCGCGAGCTGCACGCGTTGCGCCAGGACAGCGAGCACATACTCCGCGCGCGACTCTATGAGTTCCTGATCTCGCTCGCGCGGCTGCACGCGCGGCAGTATCCCGCCGAGGAGCTTGTGCCGAACCGCGTTGCGTTGCGGTATCGGGAGCTGGTCGCGGTCAAAGCCCGGCGCGAGCACGAGGTCGCCCCGTATGCGCGCGAGCTGGCGCTGACGCCAAATCATTTGAACGCTGTATGTCGCAAGCACCTTGGCATGACGGCGAAAGGCGTGATCCAGGAGCGGCTCGGCGTGGAGGCGAAGCGCCTCCTCATGTATTCGGACGACACGGTCGCGCGGATCGGGCTCGCGTTAGGCTTCGAAGATCCGTCGTATTTTACGCGTTTCTTCCGGCGACAGACGGGACGTAGTCCCGCGGAGTTCCGTCACGGCAACCAAAAACGGCAAGTTGGGGCCTAATGAAGCGACCTATTGACGAGTAACGAACAAACATGGGATATGGAATGCGACGAACATTGCTCGCCGTCGTGCTGAGCTGCGGCGGCCTCCCGCCAGCTGTTCAGGCGCAGGAGACCGGGCGACCCTGCCTAACGAGTGAGTCTGCTCCGGCTCCAAACGCTCCGGTCGTCGTGCCGATCCACCTGCGCAACAACCACGTCACGTTCCAGGTCTGTCGCCGAGATACCGCGCTGCTCTTCGTGCTCGATACCGGTGCAGGGAGCTCTATCCTGGATCTGGAAAAAGCACGCGCGTTAGGCGTCCAGCTCGGGGCACCCATCCGCGTGCGCGGTGCAGGCGCAGGATCGGTTGGCGGCGCGCGGGTGCCTGCGGATACGGTGGTCCTGCCAGGCACGGGGCTCAACATTCCCATCCCGCTCGCGATCGACTTCTCCGCGCTCCGCGCGGCGAGCGGCAACCGGATGGACGGCATCCTCGGCGGTGACTTCATCACGCGTTATGTGCTCGCGCTCGACTACCGCCAGGGTGAGATGCGGCTCTACGATCGCGAGTCGTTCAAGTATGAAGGCAAAGGCACCGTCGTCCCCATAACGATCCTCAACAACTTCATCCGCGCGCGCGGCGAGCTCGTGCTCGACGACGGCGCGCGTATCCCGGGCGAATTCACCGTCGATGTTGGTTCGTCTTTGGCACTGTCGCTCGCCAAACCGTTTGTCGAAACGAACAGGCTGCGCGAGCGCATCTCTCCCAGCATACGTCGCCCCGGTGGGCGCGGAGTCGGGGGATCCCCAATGGCCGATGTGGGCCGCATCGCGGCGTTTGACCTTGGCGGCGCCGAGGTGAACAAGCCCGTGGTCTACATGTTCGGCGATTCGGCCGGTGTGTTTTCATCCGCAGCGCAAGGCGACGGGAATATCGGCGGCGAGATTTTGCGCCGGTTCACCGTGTACTTCGATTACAAAGGCCAGCGGATGATTCTCGAGCCGCACGACTGGACGAGTGAGCCTTTCGAGACCGACATGAGCGGGATGCAACTGCGTGCGATGGGCGATACTGCGTCGCTCATCGTAGAGCACGTAGTCGCAGCGTCGCCGGCGGGTGAAGCGGGCCTTCAAAAGAATGACATCGTCGTCGCTGTCGATGGCGTGCCTGCGACGAAGGCTTCCCTCGACGAGGTGCGCCGCAGGTCACGACGCCTGGGTGAACGCTTCACCCTAACGATCCGCCGCGCCGGATCGGAGATGGTCATCCGCTTCCGGACGCGGCGGCTGCTCTAGCTCGTTAGGTGCTCAGTACGTCACGTCGATATTCCCCTGGAGCAGGGGGATGATCGAGTTCGGGTTCCACCATGGCAGCCCGTCGAAGGGAAGGGCGCAGTACTGGGGTGACGTATCCACGAGCGTCGGCTTGAATCCGTACGTCGTCGATTTATCGAGCGAAGGATCGCCCACTCCGCCATCCTCCACGCGGAACCACACGTGCGCGCCGACTTCGTGATTCACCGTCAGGAACAGCGGGTTCGTGGAATTGTTCTCGGTGACGATGCCGCCGATGCGCGCGCGGCCTGGAAACGCCGGATCCACCGTTAGGCAGATTACCTCTCCGGAAAACTCGACGAGACCGGCAGCCGTTTCGCGGCTCTGGTAGAAGTGCCCCCACGCCGAGCCGTCTGCCCGCGCATGGGCGACGAACTGGAACTTGCCATTGGGAACTCCGGCGAGGCTGAAGTTCACGACCCCCGCGCCACTGACGCGAATTTCCACGCCGCTTCCGCTATTGAACACCGCCGAAAGAGGAAGGTGAGGAGCAGTTGGTCCGCTTTCCGATCCACAGGCCGCGAGCGCGAGCGGCATCGCCCAAGCAAGTTGTGCACACGAGATACGCATGAAGTCCTCCGACAGGTTTAGTTGCGCTGGGAGGATCAACATAGAGTTCGCCGCGCGGGCCGTATTGAACCCCATTTCGTGGATTTGAACGGGATTTCGCCCGGGCCGCGTGCCAGGCGCGGAGCGTGATACCTCGACACTCGACACCAAACCCTTTTCAAAGTTATGTTGTCGAACGTCGAGGTATCAGCGAATCCTCCTCCCTTGGAGCCAGGCAATGAAGATCCTGCGTCCGTACATCCTCATACTCGCTGTCGCGGCCGCCGCGACGCGTACGTCGGCACAAACCGCCGCAGACAGCGGCGCCATCAAACAAGCGGCGTTGGACTACATCGAAGGGTGGTACGAAGGAAGCGGGGAGCGCATGGAACGCGCGCTGCACCCGGAGCTTGCGAAGCGCATCGTGAACGTCGATCCACGCAACGGTCGCAACAGCTTGGGTCAGCAGAGCGCTATGACGCTCGTGCTCAACACGAGACGGGGCGGTGGGAAAGACACGCCGCCCGCCGAGCAGCGAAAGGAGGTGCGCATCCTCGACGTGTTCGGTAATACGGCCAGCGTACGTATCGACGCCTCGACCTGGGTGGACTATCTGCACGTCGCCAAGTGGAATGGGCGCTGGGTGATCGTGAACGTGCTCTGGGAGCTGCGGCCACAATAGGACACGCAACCGTTCCTGAACTCATGTTGTCGAATGTCGAGGTAACACGGAGAAAT
>DATFBW010000217.1:0-17683 GCA_035253645.1 Gemmatimonadaceae bacterium
CAGGGCGCCACGATCTTTGTGCACATCCGGCACGCGAGCCTCTCTGTCAATCAGGGGACACTCGATGCGACACAGGAGGTGATCGCCGACGCGGCGTCGACGGGAGCGTCGCTCCACATCGTCCATGTCACGAGCACCGGACTCCGGCAGACGGACGTTGCACTCGAGATGATCCGCGGCGCCCGCGCGCGCGGCGTCGACGTGACGACAGAGCTCTACCCGTACGAAGCTGCATCGACTGACATCCGCGCGGCCATCTTCGATCCCGGATGGCAGCAACGCCTCGGAATCACCGAGCGCGAGATCATGTGGGTTGCGACTGGGGAACGTCTGACGCCGGAAAACTTCCTCGAGCACCGCCGCCGCGGCGGACCTATCGTCGCATTTGTAATCCCGCAGGAGGCAATTGACGCCGCGCTGGCCGATTCGACCGTTGCGATCGCGAGCGATGCCGTTCCGTTAGGCGACAACTCCGGGCATCCACGCGGTGCCGGCACGTACGCGCGCGTCCTCGGCAAATACGTGCGCGAAGAAAAGAAGCTGCCGCTCATGCAAGCGCTCCGGCGCATGACGCTGGTTCCCGCGCAGCGCCTCGAGAAATGGGTGCCGCAGATGCGAACGAAGGGTCGCCTGTCCGTCGGCAGCGACGCCGATATCGCGATCTTCGATCCGGGTAAAGTGATCGACCGCGCTACCTTTGACCGTCCCAAACAGGCGCCGGAAGGTATCCCGTACGTGCTGGTGAATGGCGTGCCCGTCGTGCGCGCCGGTGCGGTCGTGCCTAACGTCGCACCTGGCATGGCTATCCGGCGCTCTGCCGCGCAGCCGGCGCAGCCGTAAGGCTAGAGTGGTTTGAATTCCTCGAACGGCTGCTGGCAGGAGCGGCAGAACCGGATCGCCTTGCAGGCTGTCGAGCCATATTGCGACCGCAACTCCGTCTGCTGCGAACCGCAGAAGGGACATGGGACGTGTGCTTCACGCTCCGCCCGGCGCGAGCGGATCGCTATGACGTTTGGCTGCTCGTTCACGCGGCCAGGCGGTGCAATGCCGTACGCGGCGAGCTTCTCCTTCGCGGCCTCGCTGATCCAGTCGGTCGTCCACGCCGGGGCGTAAACCGTTTCCAGCTGCACCCGTTCGACGCCGCGCTCGCCTAACGCGCGGACGATTTCCTGCTCGATTTCGTGCATCGCAGGACAGCCCGAATACGTAGGCGTGATCGTAACAGTCACGACTCCGTCATCGACACGCACGTCGCGCACGATCCCCAGCTCGACGACGCTCAACACCGGCACCTCGGGATCCTTGACATCCTCGAGCCAGCTCCAGATCGCGGTGGCGCTGAGCGTCACCATGTCGCCCCTGGATGCGCACGGGCGAGACTCTGCATGTCGGACAACATGCGGCCGAGGAATTCGGTGTGCTTGCCGACACGCCCGCCTGCGGTGGTTTGATCGCCGTTAGGCACCTTCAGGGTCGCCTCGGTGATCACCGTGGTCACCGTGTCCAGCCACGGTTGCCGCAAAGCTTCGGGATCGTGGCCGATGCCGCGCTCGAGCACGGCCCGATCGACCTCGTCCGCCAGAAACAGCTCCGGCGTGAAACGCCACAGATCATCGAGCGCACGTTGCGCCCGGGTATGGCTCTCCTGCGTTCCGTCGCCCAGCATGCGCACCCACTCGGCGGCGTGCCGCAAATGATAGCGCGCCTCCTTGAGCGCCTTGGCGGCGATGCCGGCGAGCGTCGCATCGCTGCTGGCGCTGAGGCGCTCGAGCAAGAGGACGTCGTATGCGTCGAAGAGCAGCTGCCGAACAGTGGTCACCGCGAAGTCGCCGCGCGGCAACTCCACCAGCAAGCAGTTCCGGAACTCGATCGCGTCGCGGAAATAGGCCAGCGCATCCTCGTTCCGCCCTTTCGCCTCGACAGTGCCGGCATGCTTGAGCAACGCAGACGCCTGACCGATGAAATCGAGCGCGAAGTTGCCTAACGCGATGTCTTCTTCGAGGATTGGCGCGTGGCCGCACCACTCCGACAACCGGTGGCCGAGCACGAGGCGGTCGTCCGCGACGCGCAGAAGGTATGTGAAATGGGGATCGGAAGCGACGCCCGACGTCGGCGTCTCCGGCCGCTTTCCGGCAACCCAGCTTTCAGTGCTCACGCCGTGCTACTCCACACGCACGCCGCGCGGCACTTTGTAAAATTGCGGATGCCGGTACGCCTTGTCGTTCCCGGGTTCGAAGAGCGGGCCGGCGTCACCGGGCGCCGACGCGACGATCTGCTCGCTCGGCACGACCCAGATGCTGACGATTTTTCCGCGGCGCGCATAGACGTCACGTGCATTCTGAATCGCGTGCTCCGCGTCGACAGCGTGCACGCTCCCCGCGTGTTCGTGCGGTGCCCCTTCGCCTTCCTGGGTGAAGACCTCCCATAGCGGCCACTGTGTGTCGGGCCGCGCGCCGCCGTCGCTCGCTGTCATGGGGAGCGCGGCGTTAGGCGGCGCTCGCCGCTCCGGCTGCGCTGCGTTTTACCGCATACGCCGCGGCGGCCTCGCGCACCCACGCCCCGTCCTCATGCGCGTCGCGGCGCGCCTGCAAACGCTCACGGTTGCATGGCCCGTTTCCTTTGATCACCTGATAGAACTCATCCCAGTCGATAGCGCCGAACTCCCAGTGCTGCGTCTCGGAGTTGTAACGCAGATCGGGATCCGGGAGCGACATGTTGATCGCGCGCG
This sequence comes from Gemmatimonadaceae bacterium, assembly GCA_035253645.1. Classification (GTDB taxonomy): domain Bacteria; phylum Gemmatimonadota; class Gemmatimonadetes; order Gemmatimonadales; family Gemmatimonadaceae; genus DASYRX01. Next base: position 2,729 of record DATFBW010000217.1, read on the forward strand.
CTTGCGGCACCGTTAGGTCGACGAATCGCTGACGGAGCGTATCGTTGCTCTCGCGCTTGACGCGCCAGCGGATCAACTCTTCACTGTTGGGCGAATCCTTGTCCGACGGGCCGAACATCATCAGGGACGGCCACCACCAGCGGTTTATAGCGTCCTGCAGCATTTCGCGTTGTGCTTCGGTCCCGGCCGACAGGACGCTGCAAATCTCGTAACCCTGGCGCTTGTGGAAGTTTTCTTCCTTGCAGATGCGGATCATCGCGCGCGCATACGGGCCGTACGATGTCTTGGCCAGCATCGTTTGATTGACGATCGCCGCGCCATCCACGAACCAGCCGATGACACCGATATCCGCCCACGTGAGCGTCGGATAATTGAAGATGCTGGAGTATTTCGCCTTTCCCGTGAGCAACTGATCCACCAGCTCTTCGCGGCCGATGCCTAACGTCTCGGTTCCGCAGTAGATGTAGAGTCCGTGGCCGGCCTCGTCCTGCACTTTGGCGAGGAGCGTGATCTTGCGACGCAGCGAGGGAGCGCGCGTAATCCAGTTGCCCTCGGGCAGCATCCCGACGATCTCGGAATGGGCATGTTGGGACATCATCCGGATGAGCTGTTTGCGGTAGCGCTCCGGCATCCAGTCCTTGGGCTCGATCGTCTCACCGCGCGCGAGACGCGCCTCGAACTCGGCGATCTTGTCGGCCGGCTCGTTGGTGGGCTGCGGAGCGGGAGGCGGATTCATGCGGTGCAGGCGATTAGGGTCAAACGGAGATTATTCGCGCACCACGCGCGTTGCAACGGCTGCGCGCGCTGCTACGTTAACACCGCCCGTCACACTGACTTGCAGAGGTCGTCGATGGCCGACACTGGCAACGCGTTCGTTGAGATCACGAATGGAGTCGCGCGCGTCACGTTCTCGCATCCCAAGAGCAACGCCTTGCCTGGGCAACTGCTGACTGACCTCGCAAGCGAGTTCGACGCGCTTGCCAAGACCGATGACGTCAGGGTGATCATCCTCCAGAGCGAAGGGAGCGCGACATTCTGCGCGGGAGCGTCCTTCGACGAATTTCGAGCCATAACGACTGCGGCACAGGGAAAGGAGTTCTTCAGCGGCTTCGCCAGGTTGATCCTTGCAATGATCCGTTGTCCCCAATTCGTGCTGGGTCGCGTGCATGGCAAGGCGGCAGGCGGCGGCATCGGTATCATCGCGGCGTGTGATTATTCGTTTGCGGTGGAGACGGTATCGGTGCGGCTCAGTGAGCTCGCCGTCGGAATTGGGCCGTTTATCGTGGGGCCCGTCATCGAGCGACGCGTCGGACCAGGGGCATTGGCAGCGATGGCAATCGACACGGAGTGGCGCGACGCGGCCTGGTGTGAGCGGCATGGGCTTTTCTCGCGCGTTTTCGATACACCACACGCTATGGATGCCGTTCTTACCGCGATGGCGAACAGACTCGCGGCCTCGAACCCTGACGCCATGTCGCGGATGAAAAAGACGTTTTGGTCTGGAACGGACCATTGGGAAACGTTGCTCTTTGAACGCGCGTCCCTCAGCGGAGAATTGGTCCTTTCCGAGTACACCAAGCGAGCCATTGAAGCCTTCAGCGCGCGTGCCTAACAACTCACATACGATCGCTGTAATTGGTGCCGGTTTCTCCGGGACTGTCGTCACTGCTCACCTGTTGACGCGAGGAATCGGCGCACCGCTCCGCATCGTGTTGATAAACCGATCGGGTCCGCTCGCGCGAGGCGTCGCGTTTGGCACGACATCGTCGATGCACGTCCTGAACGTCCCTGCCGGTCGCATGAGCGCGTTTGCGACCGACGAAGATGATTTCGTCCGGTTTGCGAAGGCGCACAATCCGGCGATCGTCGGCGGGAGCTTCGCTGCGCGGCGACTGTACGGTGAATACCTCGCGTTCGTACTCGAACGCGCGCGGGCGGGGGCCGCGCCGGGTGTCACCCTAACGCATAACGCGGCTGAGGCCGTTTCGATCGCGCCGACCGGCGATGGTTCGCGTGCTGTGATCGGCCTGGGGACTGGCGAACAGCTCATCGCTGATCGCGTAGTGCTCGCGCAAGGGAACTACGCCCCCGTCCATCCGCAAATGGCGGACGAAGATGTCTTGGCGTCGCCGGCCTATATTCGCGACCCGTGGGAGCGCGACGCGCTGTCACGGGTGCGGTCCGATGCGCCTGTGCTGCTGTACGGAACGGGCCTAACGATGCTCGACGTCGTGCTCGATCTCGCGGCGCAGTTTCCCGCAGCAGCCTTCCTTGCTCTTTCGCGGCGTGGCCTTGTTCCCATCGCACACAGGCAAAACACGGCGCCACCCGCGTATGCGCACCTTCCCCCCAAGTTGGTTGCCTGCGAGCCGACGGCGGTCGCTTACCTGCGTGCCGTTCGCCGTCATGTGCGACACGTAGCGGCGGCCGGCGTCGACTGGCGTGATGTCGTTGCCTCGCTGCGACCCGTGACGCCGCGTTTGTGGGAAGCACTGCCGTTCGCCGAGCGTGCGCGTTTCCTGCGGCACGTGCGACCGTATTGGGAGGTGCATCGGCACCGGGCAGCCCCTGAGCTTGTCGGCCGGCTGGACCAACTGCGCGCCGAAGGACGCCTAACGATCCGTGCCGCGCGCGTCTTGTCCATGCGGCTTGGTGCTGGCGGCGTGGACGTCACGTTTCGTCCGCGCGGCAGTAACGCCATACAGGTGGTCACGGTCGGTACCGTCGTGAATTGCACGGGACCTAACGGCGATGTGCGGAGCATCCCCGACCCGCTCGTCGCCGATCTTCGCCAGCGTGGCCTCATCCGCCCCGATCCTCTCGGACTCGGCGTTGAAGTGACGGATGATTACGCCGCGGTGGACGCGGACGGACGCGCCTCGCGCGTGTTGTACGTGACGGGCCCGCTCCTGCGCGCGCGGTGGTGGGAAGCGACCGCGGTTCCGGAGCTTCGCGTGCATGCCGCGATCGTCGCGGAGCGCCTGGCGACGCAACTTGCGGAGGCGAACAGGCGGCGGCGAAGTATCGCGTAACGCCTGTGGATCAGAGCGCCGTTTGCGTCGTGACCTTCCGCGCGCAGATCACCTGCTCTGGGGAGCGATCCGTCAAAGGCGAGCGCGCGAAATCTCCGTACATCGCCTGCACGGTGAATCCGGTCCGCTCGAGCAAGTGTGTCAGCTCTGCCCGCAGATACCAACGCATATCGAAGGCCTGCACATAACGCTGCGGTGCCGTGCCTGGACGCGGCGCGACATAGTAAATCAGCTCCGTTTCGCTGACCTGTTCGATCCAGCGCACGCGACACACGCGCGCTGCCCGCCGCAGCGATCGTCCATCGGGAAGCTTGAGCTCCGGAGTGTCTTCCCGCTCGATGCCGTCCACCCTAACGAGTGCATCGAAATTGGGGTTGAACACATCGAATGCAAAATGTCCTCCGCGGCCAAGGTGCCGTGCCACCGAGTGGAGGAAGCGGAGCTGATCGTCGGCTCGCGTTAGGTGCTGAAACACGCGGAAGGGCGCGATCGCCAGCCCAAACGTCGCACCGAGGTTCAAGTCACGCGCATCGGCTTGATAGAGCGTCACCCGGTCGCGCACGGATTCATCCTCGCGCTCCAGGTTCGTGTGACAACGCGCGAGCATGACTTCCGACGCATCCACGCCCACGACGGTATGCCCTGCACGAGCAAGGGCGAGCGTTATGCGGCCCGTGCCGCAACCCACCTCGAGGATGGGCCCCTGCACCTGCGCCGCTTCCTGCACATAAAACGGCATGTCGCGGCGCGCCGCGTACGCCGGCACGCTGTCGTACAGCAACCCGAAATCGGGAATGTTGTCGTACGACCGCTGCGGCGTGTCAGACACTACGCGCCTCTCGGACGACGGGCGTTAGGCAGCGCGGCCCGATGCGGCTCAGCTGGTCGGCGGATTGAACTGCGCGTGCTGCTGCTCCACCCAGCTCTGATGGTATTTCGGGTCCTCGATGGGCATCGCGGCCTTTGCGACATACAGCGGCCGGAAGGAATCCATCATCACCGCCAACTCGTTCGTGTACTTCGCCCCAATCGATGCTTCGGCGCGGCCAGGATGCGGACCATGCGGCAAACCGTCGGGGTGGTGTGTGATAGATCCGTACTCGATGCCTTTGCGGCTCATGAACTCACTCGAGGCGTAGAACAACACTTCGTCGGAGTCCACGTTCGAGTGGTTGTACGGTGCCGGCAGCGCGTTCGGGTCGAAGTCATACGGCCGCGGGCAGAACGAGCAGATGACGAATCCGTCGCCCTGGAAGGTCTGATGCACCGGCGGCGGCTGATGGATGCGGCCGACGATCGGCTCGAAGTCGTTGATGTTGAAGATCCAGGGATAGAAGTATCCATCCCACCCGATCACGTCGAACGGATGATGATCGAGAATCAGCTCATTGACGGCGTCATACTGCTTAACGAGCACGCGAAAGTCGCCGCGCTCGTCGTGTGTCTTGAGCTCGGTGGGGCGCCGGATGTCACGCTCACTGTACGGCGCACCTTCGAGTAACTGACCGAACTCATTGCGGTAGCGCTTCGGCCACCGTACATGCCCCCGGCTCTCGAAGACGAGCATCTTGGTTGGGCCGGAACCCGGATCGAGTCGCCAGCGGTGTGTGATGTTCCGGTGGATCATCACATAGTCGCCTTGTCTATACGGCAAGTCGCCAAACACCGACTCCAGCGTCCCCTGCCCTTCGGCGATGTACACGACCTCATCGGCCATCGAGTTGCGATAAAAATGCGGATCCTGCTCGTCAGGCTCCACATACAGCATCGCGATGTCGTTGTTGAAGAGGATCGGGAGGCGATCGAGCGTCGGCGAGCCACCCTTGGCAGCGAGCCGCGTCAGGAAGTGGCGGTGACGCAGCGACGTGTCGTCATCCTTCTCCCACCTAACGTCGCGAAGCTTGCGCGCGGTTTTGACGGTCGTTGGCGGATGGGTGTGATACAGCAGCGACGATGTGCCGACAAAACCTTCATGCCCCATCAGCTCTTCGGCGTACAATCCGCCGTCGGGACGCCGAAAAACAGTGTGACGCTTCCTGGGTATGTTGCCTAACGTGTGGTAGATTGGCATAGCTCTTAGCTCTTAGCTCTTGGCTCTGAACATTCCTAAGAGCTAAGAGCTAACGACTAGTTACCAGTTAGAGATTACCGCGTAACGCCTGCTCCCGCTCAATCGCTTCAAAGAGCGCTTTGAAATTCCCTTTGCCAAAACTCTTTGCGCCTTTGCGCTGAATGATCTCATAAAACAGCGTCGGGCGATCCTGTACGGGCTTTGTGAATATCTGCAGCAAGTACCCCTCGTCGTCGCGGTCTACCAGGATGCCCAGCTCGCGCAACGGATCCAAATCCTCATCGATCTTCCCGACGCGATCGAGCAAGTCGTCATAGTACGTGGTCGGGACGTGCAGGAACTCCAGCCCGCGATCGCGCAGAGCGGTGACGGTCTCAATGATGTCGTTGGTGGCAATGGCGATGTGCTGCACGCCAGGTCCACCGTAGAACTCCAGGTACTCGTCGATCTGGGACTTTTTCTTCCCTGCCGCCGGCTCATTGATGGGGAACTTGATCCTTCCATTCCCGTTGGACATCACCTTCGACATCAGTGCTGAGTATTCGGTCGAGATGTCCTTGTCGTCGAATGACAAAAGGTTGAAGAAGCCAAGGACGCGCGAGTAGAAACCCACCCACTCATTCATCTTGCCTAACTCGACGTTGCCGACGCAGTGGTCAACGTACTGCAACCCTATGGGCGCTGCCTGGTAATGCGGCGCGATGCGCTGGAATCCAGGAAGGAACAGGCCGTTGTAGTTTCGGCGCTCGATGATGGAGTGAATCGTGTCACCATATGTCTTGATGCCGGCGATCACAACTTCGCCCGACTCATCGCGCTGCACGTTAGGCTCCTGCGCCGGCTTTGCGCCGCGTTCTATGGCCTTCGCAAAGGCGTCACGCGCATTATCTACCCAGAAGGCGATGTCTCTGACTCCATCTCCGTGCCGCCGCACGTGGTCCGCGATCGGCCCGTCCGGCCCTAACGGCGACGTCAGAACGAATCGGAGCTTGTTCTGCGTCAACAGATAGCTCGCACGATCTCGCACCCCCGTCTCTGGCCCGCGGTACCCCTCGAGCGTGAAGCCGAAGACAGATCGGTAGAAGATTGAAGCCTGCTTGGCATTGCCAACGTAGAACTCGATGAAATCAGTTCCATTGATCGGAAACGTGTCGTGCGCAACGTCAGCGCTTGGAGCCGTTGTAGTGGCCATGATGCACCCTGAGGAAAGCGGAGCCGACGCAATGCGCGACAAGCGCGCGTCCGTCGGGCTCTTCGTGGGTCAATGTAATGACTACTTTTGAGCCGTGACTACGCCCACGGCTGAGTTTCAAACCCTCGCGGCAGCGCTCAAAGGCCAGTATCGGCTCGAACGCGAGGTGGGTCGTGGCGGCATGGGCGTTGTCTACCTCGCACGCGACGAACGTCTCGATCGGCACGTCGCGGTCAAAACACTTCCAACCCACTTGAGCGGCGACGCCGCGGTGCGCGAGCGGTTTCTGCGCGAAGCGCGCACAGCCGCCGCGCTGTCGCATCCAAACATCGTCCCAGTGCATCGCGCGGACGAGATCGCCGGTACGGTGTTTTTTGTGATGGGTTACGTCGATGGCGAATCGTTGGCGAGCCGCATCCAGCGCGACGGCCCCGTCGCGCCGCGCGACCTCGCGCCAGTGCTGCACGACGTTCTCGATGCGCTGGGATACGCACATACGCGCGGAGTGATCCATCGCGACATCAAAGCCGAGAACATCCTCCTCGAGGCGGAAACTCGACGAGCCATGGTCACGGACTTCGGCATTGCACGCGTCGCCGAGGCCGCTCCGATGACAGCGACTGGGACGGTGCTCGGTACTGTCACGTACATGAGTCCGGAGCAGGTGTCCGGTGACGAGATGGATGGTCGCAGCGACCTGTATTCGTTAGGTGTCCTGGCGTTCTATGCGCTTGCGGGACGTTTCCCGTTCGAGAGCGCCACACCCTCCGCAGTTCTCGTTGCGCATGTGACGAAGGCCCCACCCGGACTGCGCGATGTCGCTCCTTTTGTCCCGACCGCGCTCTGCGACATCGTCGATCGGTTGCTACAGAAGGATCCCGGCCAGCGGTACGCGTATGCAGAAGAGGTGCGGGAGGCGCTTCTCGCCGCCCAAGAGGAAATCGCGGCGGCGCGGCGTCCGGAGTTCCTGTCTTCCACGGAAGCGCAAGCTGTTTGGGAGCGGGCGGCATACCTGCAGGAGATGACAGGTCACGCCGTCGCTCCACCAGAATTGCCCGCTCGCGGCCGCGGGCAAAATGCTCCGGCAACAGCCACGTCAGGTTACGAGTTAGGCGATGTTCGCGACGCCGCCAAAGCAGTCGGCATCGGCGACAAGTACGTTGACCGCGCACTCGCGGAGCGACGCGTTGCTCCCCTTCCGAGTGAAGCCTCGAGGGCCACGAGCGACCGGAAGAATCCATTCCTCGGCGATTCGACGACGATCACGTTCGAGGCCGTCGTGGATGGCGAAATGCCGGAGCGCGACTTCGACCTTTTGGTCGACATCATCCGTCGCGCGTTAGGCGACGTCGGCACGGTGAGCGCGGTTGGACGATCCCTCTCCTGGTCCGCACCCGCCGCAAGTGGCCGTCGCACGCACATTTCGGTTCTTGTCCGCGACGGGACGACGTCGATTTACGTGAGCGAACGCCTGAAAGAGTTGGCCGGAGGCCTGTTCGGCGGGATCATGGGTGGCGCTGGCGGCGGGATGATCGGACCGTCCATCGCCCTCGGCGTTGAAGTCATCGGCTCTCCGCTTGCGGCCGTCGGCGTGTTCCTTGTTAGCCTGGGCACCACCTACACAATCGCCCGCAAGATTTTCACGTATATCGCCGGCAAACGGCGAAACATCTTGCGGGAATTGACGGAACGTTTAGCCGAGCAGGCCAGGAAATCGATCGCCAAATCGCTCCCGGCCGGTCGCGAGGCGCGCAGGCTGTCGCGTTAGGCTCACGCGCCCAGCTCGGGTAAATCGCGGAACAGCTCCAACGCCTCTGGATTCGCTAGTGCATCGGTGTTTTTTACCGGCCTGCCGTGCACGACGTTGCGCACGGCCAACTCGGTGATCTTGCCGCTGATCGTGCGCGGAATATCGGCGACCTGCACGATCACGCGCGGAACGTGATGCGGGCTCGTGTTCTCCCGGATCTGGCGCTTGATCTTCTCACGCAGCACATCGTCGAGCATGAGACCTTCGCGGAGCCGGACGAATAGAACAACGCGCACGTCGCCGCCGCCTAGCTCCTGGCCGATCACGAGACTCTCGAGCACCTCGGCCAGCTGCTCGACCTGACGATAGATCTCAGCGGTGCCTATGCGGACGCCGCCGGGATTGAGCGTCGCGTCACTACGACCGGTAATGATGAGGCCACCGTGCGCCGTGATTTCCGCCCAATCACCGTGACGCCAGGCGTTAGGAAAAGTGTCAAAGTACGCGTCGCGGTATTTGGATTGGTCCGGATCGTTCCAGAACCCGATGGGCATCGAGGGGAATGGTTTCGTACATACCAATTCGCCCGGCTCGCCGCGTACAGGCTGTCCCTCGGAATCGAAGACCTCCACCGCCATTCCGAGTCCGCGACACTGAAGCTCGCCGCGCCAGACCGGAGTTGTCGGATTGCCTAACGCAAAGCACGAGATGATGTCGGTTCCGCCGGAGATACTCGCCAGCTGCACGTCCCGCTTCACATCGCGATAGACGTAGTCAAAGCTCGCTGGCGCCAAAGGGCTTCCTGTCGAAAGTATGGTGCGGAGTGGCCCCAGATCATGCGTGGTCCGTGGGGCGAGCCCTTCCTTCTCGGACAACGCCAGATATTTGGCGCTCACGCCAAAGACCGTTAGGCGTTCACGCTCCGCGAGGTCCCACAGCGCTTGGCGTTGGGGGGCGAAAGGAGCACCGTCGTACAGCACCACCGTAGCGCCCACGGCAAGCGTGCTCACGAGCCAATTCCACATCATCCAGCCGCACGTTGTGTAATAGAAGATGCGATCGTCACGCGTGAGATCCGTATGCAGCACGTGCTCCTTTTGATGTTGCAGCAACGTACCACCGGCCCCGTGAACCATGCACTTGGGCAGCCCCGTCGTGCCTGACGAGTACATGATGTAGAGCGGATGGTCGAATGGGAGCCGTACAAACCCGAGCAGAGGGTCTCCCGCCACCGCAACGAGCCAATCGTCCCACAGTGTCGCCCAGTCTCTTGTGGCAGCGCGCACGGCGTCCGCAGGGCGCAGGAACGGCAAAACAACAACCGCTTGCAGCTCGTTCAGCGCAGCGGCAATCGCGCGGGCACGCTCCAGCGTGTCGACTGTCTTCCCCGCATAACGATAGCCGTCAGCCGCAATGAAGACGCGTGGATTGATCTGCCCGAAGCGGTCGAGAACACCGTTGACCCCGAAATCGGGTGAGCACGATGACCACACGGCACCGATGCTGGCCGTCGCTAACATCGCCACTACGGTTTGGGCCGTGTTTGGCAGGAAACCCGCGACGCGATCGCCTTCGCGCACGCCTAACGCCTTCAGTGCTGCGGCAACACGCGCGACTTCGTAAAAGAGCTGGCGATATGTCAACGATCCGCGGCGGCCTTCTTCAGTCCAGCTGACCAGCGCCTCGCGATCGTCACGAAATCGGAGAAGGTTCTCGGCAAAGTTGAGCCGCGCGCCCAGGAACCATCGCGGCCCCTCGACGGGATCAGGCGGGGCCATACGATCGCCGCCGATGAGCACAACATCCCAAGCCTTTTCTGGCTCGACGTCTTGCGCGATCACGCCGCAGAAACGCCAGACCCCTGGCCAAAACTCCTCCGGCCGCTCGATCGACCACGCGTATAACCGGTCGTAATCGATAACGCCGGCCGCGGTCAATGCCTCGGGACGCACCTCGCGCGCAAAGGCGACCAGCCGGCTGCGCGCGATACGGTCGGGTAAAGGATACCAGACCGGCGAAGTTGGAGCTCGCAGCTCGGAGCTCAGAGGAGCCTCGTTAGGCGATGAGGTCGCCCGTGATCTCGGACACGCTGCGGCAGCCGCACAGCGCCATGGCGAGATCGAACTCATCGCGCAGGATCGTGAGCGCATCCACAACCCCCTGCTCGCCGTTCACGGCAAGACCCCACAGAGCTGGTCGTCCAAGCAGCACGGCTCTGGCACCTAACGCGATCGCCTTCACGATGTCCGTCCCGCGCCGCACGCCCCCGTCCACGTACACTTCCCCCCGTTCTGCCACGGCCACGACGACCTCAGGCAGCGCCCGGATAGCGGCGATGGCGGTATCCAGCTGACGTCCGCCATGATTGGAAACCGCGACGCCCGCGGCGCCATGATCCAATGCGCGCTTCGCGTCATCCCCACGGACGATGCCTTTGACGATGACCGGGAGCCCCGTCACCTCGTGGATCCAGCGAACGTCCGTTGGCGTCAAAGCCGCGTCGTGCGTGCGCGCCAGGTGCTGCGAGAGCGACGAGTCTCCGGCAAGCGCGTGCAGCTCGCCTTCGCCCGCCAGCTCCGCGTTAGGCAGCCGCATCCCTGGCGGGAGATTGAATGCCTGCCGGACGTCGCGTTCACGCCGGCCCAACCGCGGGGCGTCCACCGTCAGTACGACCGCCTGGTAACCCGCGGCGCGCGCCTGCTCGAGCAACGCACGCGTGACGCCGCGATCGCGATAGATGTAGCACTGGAACCACTTGGGCGCGGGCGTTGCCGCGCACACTTCCACAAGCCCGGTCGTGGCAGTAGTCGAAACTATCATGACGACGCCTAACCGCTCGGCGGCGCGGGCCATCGCGCACTCGCCGTCGGGGTGGGCGAGCCGTTGCATCGCCGTCGGTGCGATGAGCGCCGGAAATGCGACGCGTGTCCCCAGCACCGTCGTCTGGGTGTCTCGCACCGAAACATCGACCATCGTGCGGTAGCGGATCGCGATAGCATCGAAGGCCTCGCGATTCGCTCGCATTGTCACCTCATCGTTCGCACCACCCGTGAGATACCCTAACGCGGGTTCAGCGACGCGTGCCGCCGCCGCGCGCTCGTAATCGAAGAGGTTGAGCAGCACTATCTCGAATACCGACTCGCGTCTCGCTGAGGTGCCGTGCAGTTGGGCCAGCCCTGAGGCCCCTGCCCACCTCCGCCGCCGCCACCGCCGGCGCCCGAAGCGGCAGCTCGTGGGCCACGTTCGAACACACGCCGATCGCGCGGAACGGTCTCCGGATCTTCGCTCGCGAGGTACGCCAACATCGCCGTCAGCGTCGCGTTATTCCTGAGATCGTCGAATGAAATCTTGTCGAACGTGTCACGCTGGGTGTGCCAGGTGTACGTCCCATAGTTCCAGCCTAACGCGCCGAGTCCAAATGCCGGCGCGCCGTAGCAGATGAACGAGGCGTTGTCAGATCCGCCACTGGACGGATTTCCCGGGAACCCTAGCGTGATATGCTGCGAGATGTCTGTCGGGATCTGCGCGATCCAGCGCGCGAGGTTGCCGCTCGCTTTGCTGAGGCCTTGAGCCGAGAGGTTGACGACACGGCCGGTGCCGTTGTCCTGGTTGAAGAGCGCCTGCAGTCCCTTCACGACTTCTTCGTGATCCTGCGCCCACGCACGCGAGCCATTGAGCCCTTGCTCTTCACCACTCCAGTGCCCCACGACGATCGTGCGCTTCGGCTGCGGATACGCCGCTTTGAGGATCCGCATCGCCTCCAGCATGGTGATGGTTCCGGTACCGTTGTCCGTCGTGCCCGAGCCACCATCCCATGAGTCGAAGTGCGCGGAGAGGACCACGTATTCGTTAGGCTTCTCGCTCCCCTTGATCTCCGCGATCGTATTGAACACTGGAACGTCGCCGAGGAACTGCGCTTCGCTTCGCACCCGGAGCTGCGGTCCCTGCCCCCGCTCGGCCAAGCGGTACACGAGACCGTAGTCCTCGCAGCTGAGATCGATGGCGGGCACTTTCTCCTGATACAAGCTCCCGAAAACCTTCTGCACGCCCCATCCGTTGGACCAGCGCGAGGCGATGACGCCTGCCGCGCCAGCCTGCTCGAGACGCCTGCCTAACGTGCCGGTCCCGAGACCCACGGTGTAGCCCGTGTTCGCGACGCGCCGGTTCCACGCGAGCTGCGCTTTCGTTCGCTCGTCTTTCAGTTTGTCAAACGAGTCGCGCAGGGCGAACTGCTCCCAGTCGGCGTCGGGCCGGCAGGTGGGTTGCACCATCGAAATGAGCACGAACTTCCCTTTGACTTCGGGGAGCCACCTAACGAATGCATTGCTGTCCGGTACGTCGGGGAGGATGATCGCGGCGCCGGTGACGTCTTTGCCTCCTGTCCCCGGACTCCACGCAAGCATCATCCCTTCGAGCGTACGGACGCGCGGCGCGACGAGGTCGATATGACTGATCCCGCGCTGCCACCCCTTCCAGGTGCCGTATTGCTCATTGCGGGCGGGGATCCCCCACGCTGTATAACGCGACACGAGCCAATCATTGCCGCGCTTCATTCCGGGAGTTCCCGTTAGGCGCGGCCCGACCGAGTCCGAAAGCACCTGCGCCAGCGTGTACACCTGGGAGCTGTCCATGCCGAGCGTCCAGATGCGCCGGATTACAGGATCGGCGGACGGGAAGTTCTGAGCCGCGAGAGTGGGCGCGATAAAGATCGTAGCGGCAAGAAATGCGAGGGGGCGCATAAGTGAGGAGCTCGGAGCGAGAGCGAGGACTAGTGAGCGGCCAATTTAAGTCTTGGCAAATGACAGCACAGCGGTAGCGAGCGCTGGCGGGCTTCTAACGGGCCTTACGGCATCGCATATTCGATCCTGCCTCCGATCACCGGCGGAAGGAGCCTCGCTAAATGCAGATCACATCGTTTGTTCGCCCATTTCTCGCGGTCGCGGCCATCGCGGTCGTCGCGACAGCCCTGGCCGCGCAGCAGCCAACGCCCCCCGCCGTAACGCGCGTCGTCGCCGAACCGGCTCGCGTCACCCTCAAGGCCGGTGACTCGGTCACCGTGAAGCTCACGGCCTACGACGCTCAGGGGAATGTCGTGTCGAATGCGCGCTTCGGAATCAATGCGCCCTTCACCGCGGTGCGCGTAACTGGGACCACCCTGAAAGGCGTAAAGGCCGGTTCTTACACCGCTGTCGGACTCGCGCAGGGTGATCCGAATGTTCAGCCGGTCAGCGTGCAGATCCCGGTTATGGTCACGTGGCCGGCGCTGACGAAACTCGAGATCGCACCGGAGGCCGGCCGTCTCTACACGGGCGTCATGCTCGCGCACACTGCCAAAGGCACCCACGCGGATGGTTCAGCGCGTCCGGGCCTAACGCCAGTGTGGCGCTCTTCCGATGCGTCTGTCGCGTCTGTCGATCGCTTTGGGAACGTAACAGCCCACAAGGCCGGCGCCGCCACGATTTCAGCCGAAGCCGAAGGTCAGAGCGCACAAATCCGTTACACAGTCGCGCCCAATCCCGTGACCACCGTCGAGCTGGCGATCACCGAGACGACCGTGCGCACAGGTGACGTCGTTAGGCTTGCGGCGACCGCCAAACGTGCGAACGGCAGCGCGGTTCCGGACGCCAAGATCGCGTGGAGCTATATCTACACGCCGGATGACACGACCGCCGCGCCAGGCGGAGCGGGCATCATCGACTATGTCGTCGACCGCCACGTCTTTACCGCCAATCACCCCGGACGATTCACGCTCGTCGCGCAGTCGGGGAATGCCTTCGCGCGGACGGTGGTCGACGTAAAGCCACGCGACGTTAGGCGCCGTATCACGGTTACAGGCCGCGGCAGCATCAGCCGCACGCACACGTCGGACTTGTGGCCCTGGACCGGCAGCGATGGCCGCGACTATGCGCTGGTAGGCACGTGGGGGGCCGACGGTTATGCGATGGTCTTCGACATCACAGACATGAACAACATCGTGAAGACCGATTCGGTGCAGGTGGAGGCACGGACGATCAACGACGTAATGGTGTCGCCCAACGCGCGTTACGGGGTGCTCACAAAGGAAGGGGCGGCGAATCGCGTGAACGGCGTCGTCATTCTCGATCTATCGACACCTGCGCACCCCAAGATCGCCTCGGTCTTCAGCGAAGACCTAACGGGGGGCGTGCATAACGTCTTTGCGACCGACGACTACCTCTTCGCGATTTCCGGCGGGCAGAAGTACATCATCATCGACATGAAGGACATCACGAAACCGCGGAAGGTCGGTGAGTACAAGCATCCAGACTCCTACATCCACGACCTGTGGGTTCGCGACGGGATTGCCTACTCGGCACAGTGGCCCGCTGGGACGGTTGTGGTCGATGTCGGGAATGGCAAATACGGTGGGACGGTCGAGAAGCCAAAGCTGATCACGGTTTTCCCTGTGAACAGCGGTCACGAGATCTTCCCGTATTTCCAGAAGTCCACAGGAAAGACATACCTCTTCATCGGTGACGAGGAGATGAGCCGGCAGGGCCGCGTGTGGGAAGGGACGAATTACTTCAATGCGATGACGACACCCGGTGGTATTGCGCAGACGTCAGGCGGCTACACGCACATCGTCGATTTCACCGATCCGATGAACCCCAAGAAGGTCGGTCGTTACCACCTGGAAGATTACGGGTCGCACGACATCATCGTCGAGGACGACGTGTTGTATCAGGCGTATTACGACGGCGGCGTGCGCGTCGTCGACGTTTCAGGTGAGTTGTTAGGCAACATCGCCGAGCAGCGGCGCGAAATCGCGGTGTTCAAGCCCTACGACCCGAAAGGGTTCACAGCGAACGCGCCGTTTGTGATGAACGCGATGCCGTGGAAAGGCCAGGTGCTTTTCACCGATTTCAACTCCGGGCTTTGGGCCGCCAAGCTC
>DATFBW010000218.1:0-3328 GCA_035253645.1 Gemmatimonadaceae bacterium
GAACCCGCCTTGATCGAGGCGCTCGCCGGCTTCATCGCCAGATGTGCTGCGACACGACGTGAGCCGTCCCCTGCGGGACGCCGCGCGCCCAGGACATAACGCCCGCCGCAATCAACGTGATCGCGGCCGGCGACGCCCCCATAGGCCGTTCGCGCAGCGCCGAGCCTACACCTGATCGAAAATCAGCGGGCACTTCCGATGCTCTGGAAGCGCCCGTGATCATGGTGGGCCGTCAAGGACTCGACCTTGGACCCGCTGATTAGAGGCACCGGCGCGGCATTACAGGGAAGCACTCGGATGCACTAAATCCGCAGCAACTCGAACTTTGGCCGGAGAGCTAGGATCACCGAGACCGGCCGGTTTCGTCCGGGTCAGGCACCAATTGGGCACCAACGCGGACGTCGCATCGTGCACGCGGTGAAGAGAATTAGAACCCGTGTTTGAGCCACGAGCGCTTTTCGCTAACGACTGTAGCGAGTTGCACGCTTTTTAGTTCCTCGGAAGCCGACGCGACTCAAACACGAGTCACTTCTCCGCGCTAACTGCTCACGCTACTGCGCGCTTCTTCCACGCCCCGAGATGAACGTCCGCGCTTGCGCTGAAGAAAGGTGTCCATGCACCGGGCCCACGCAAACGCCAGCAGCGAAAGCAGCAGCGTCGCGCTCAAGGGTACATTTTCACTGGTGCACCGACCGCCCGCCAGCCCGAGTGGCCGACGTTCATGTACTTGGCGTCGAACCCGGCCTCACGCAGGACGATCGCGGTCCTGCAGCCGACGTGGAAGCCGTAGGCGCAGTACACGACGACAGGCTTCTCCTTGGAGAGATCGCCCATCCACTCCTGCACCCGCTCCGGGTCACGCCATTCGACGCCCTCGGCGATGTCCTTGTCGCGCGAGACGAAGTGCTTCGGCCGCGTGTCGACGAGCTGCACCTTGCCTTCGGCGAGCAGCGCCCGCACCTCCTCTACACCGACGCCGGGTACGTCGCCGAACTCCGGCTGTACCAGCGGCCGCGGTGGCAGCGCCTTGGTCGCGTCCTCGAAGCGGCCCTCGACCGCCTGCCAGTCGACATTGCGCAGGAATGTGTCGACGTAGCCCCGCACGTTTGCCCCGAAATCGATGTGGTAGGCGTGCTCGTACATGTCGAGCGCGAGGATCGGAATGGCGCCCGCGATCGACTGGCTGTGGTCCGAGGCGTACTCGTTGATGAGCCTGCCGTCGCGCGGCATCCAGGAGAGCAGCACCCAGCCCGAGCCACCGCCAAGCGCGTAGCCCATCGCGGAGAATTGGGTGCGCCAGTTCTGCGCCGAGCCGAAGTCGCGCGTGAGCGCCTCCGCCGTCGTTTTCGTCGGTCTGCCCTCGCCGCCCAGGCTCGCAAAATAGAGCTCGTGCAAAAGCGTGGAATTCAGCGCGATCAGCTCCTCGCGCTTGAGGCCATTGATCACGTGGCCGGGCGTCTTCGCCCAGTCGATCGACTCGAGCTGCTCAGTGATGGCGTTCAGGCGCCTGAGCGCCCCACCGTAGTTGTTCTCGTAATGGCTCTCCATCAGCTTGAGCGAGAGCCCGCTCAGCAGCCAGGGACGGCAGTAGATCTGTTTCAGCTGGTAACGCATGGCAAAGCCTCCATTGATTGAAGTTGGTCCTGGACCCGGCGCAGAGGCACTCACGGAAGCACCGTCCTTTCGATGCGTCGCTTGGGCCACAACCTGGATGCCGCGCGAACGATGCGCACTCTGAGCGCGGGCCCGTGAGTATCGGCGTGGTTCGCGGACTTCGCCTGCCGCGCCAGGCCGCGTAGCTCGGCTTCCCGGTACGCCTCGGCGATCCGACACTTGAGCAGTGCGGCCTCGGGATCGATGTCCATCCACATGGGCGACTTCTCCTTCCAGGTCCCGTTTGGGCGCTGTGTGTTTTATGTTGCTGTATGAAACGTTAGTTTCCATATATTGTCAAGTAGTCATTGAGATGCGGGCCGTCTCAGGTATTTACTTGAGCTATTTCGAGCACTTATGGGAGAAGCAAAGGCACTGCGGAACGAGGCACGCCGTAGCGTGCGGAGATGTGGCGCTTGACGTCGATACGAAACCTATGTTTCTTCTATGGCTATGCCAGAGCAACATCTCCTGCTCCTCCTAGTCGGCTTGCCGCCTCACCCGTCCAGCCTGCGCGTTCGGGTGTGGCGGAGGCTGCGGTCCCTAGGTGCTGTACCCCTGAAGCGCTCGGCGTACCTCCTGCCCGACACGGCGGAGCGGTACGAGGACTTCCAGTGGCTCGCACAGGAGATCGAGCGCGACGGGGGCGAAGCGACGCTCATCCGCGTCCAGCAGATCGAGAACGTCAGCCCGAGCGAGGTGCTCCGGCTATTTCATGAGCCGCGCGATCACGACTACAAGCAGCTCGCGACGCGCTACCGCAAGCTCCTCCAGGAGCTCGAGCGCGCGAAGACCGACGCGGCGCGCGCACGTATCCAAGAAGACATCGCCCGTCTCGCCAAGGACCATCAACGCATCCGGGACATCGACTTCTTCGACGCCCCGGGCGGCGCCGAGGTGAGGCGGCTT
Source organism: Gemmatimonadaceae bacterium (assembly GCA_035253645.1). Classification (GTDB taxonomy): domain Bacteria; phylum Gemmatimonadota; class Gemmatimonadetes; order Gemmatimonadales; family Gemmatimonadaceae; genus DASYRX01. The sequence continues at coordinate 2,563 of DATFBW010000218.1, forward strand.
CAGGAGGCCATCGCAATGCGCAGCAGACGTCCGGAAACGCCACGCCGCGAGGAGCCGGCCACTCTCGACCTGACGAAGCTGCGGGGTCGACGGTGGGTCACCCGGCCGCGGCCGCACATCGACCGCATCGCGTCGGCGTGGCTCATCAAGCGGTTCATCGATCCCGACGCGACGTTCATCTTCGCGCCGCCGGAAGAGTTCCCTCAGGACGCCCTCGCCTTCGACGCGCCGGGGGTCGAGCTGACGCATCACGGCGAGGACTGCACGTTCGAGACGCTGATCAAGCGCGCGCGTCTGCGCGACCGCCGGCTCTCCCGCCTCGCCGAGCTCGTGCACGAGGCCGACCTTCGTGATGGCAAGTTTCTCAACGACGAGGCGCGTGGCATCGATCTGGCGATCCGGGCGCTCCTCGCCGCCTCGCCCGATGACCAACAGGTACTGACGCAAGGCATGGCGCTGTTCGAAGGCCTGTATGCCACCACCTCCAAGAAAGGCGCGTGAGTCATGCTCATCCTGTCGCGGCGAGACGTCATGGAGCTCCTCACGCTCGACGCCTGCATCGAAGCCGTTGAGCGCGCGTTCCGCGCCCACGCGGAGCAACGCACCTTCGGCCCCCGCGTGCTAGGCCTACCGACGGAAGACGGCGGCTTCCACATCAAGGTCGCTGGTCTGCGAGGCGAGCGAAGCTACTTCGCGGCGAAGACCAACGGTAATTTTCCGAACAATGCCCAGCGCTTCGGGCTGCCGACGATCCAAGGCACCGTCG
>DATFBW010000219.1:0-9375 GCA_035253645.1 Gemmatimonadaceae bacterium
TTCGGGAGTCGGTCTCTGCGGACTGGTCGGAAATGGCCGCGCGAAATAATTCACGCGCAGGTGTTTGTCGTGGCTCACCGCTCGGAGGTGCGCCGTCAGCGAGTCCGCGAATCCGATGGCACTCGTTAGGGTGTTGTAGTCGCCGCGTGCAAGACGGGCGCGCAGATCACGTCCCATCTCGGTCGCCTTTTCCGGGAACACGTATCCGGCGTCCAGCTTGGCGATGAGCGAGTCGATAACCTGTACTCGAGTCGCGGCGTCAATTGTCGTGTCGCGCCTGGCGGGCGCTTGGGCGACTGCAACGTTCACGTGTGTGAGGATCGCTAGAGACAGCGATGTGATCGTCAGAGCAAGGCGGGACATCAGGTATCCTCGGGAGGGCGACGGAATATTAGGACGTAAAGACTAGAAAATGGTTGCAGAGACGCAGGTCGCCGCAGTGGGCCCTATCCCCTCTCTTCAAAGCGGGCCTAGCCTTACACCGGTCTGTCGCTTGCAATCCTGGTGAGGCGAGAGGTGCTACCATGACAACGAAATCCACTGCCACGAAACGGGCACGCAACGGCGCTGCAAAAAGCGACGAGGCCGTCTCGTATAATGAATTCAAGGAATATGAGGGGCAAAGATACACCGGCATGAAAATCGGCCGTAGCCACAAATGGTACTACGACAAGGGTGAATGGAAGGAAAAGAAGATCACCCCGGACCTCTGGCAGATCAGCTACGCCGTCACCAAAAGGCGGGCGGGCCGCGCCCCGGAGGGATCGGGAGTGCCGGTGGGCACTGAATACCACTGGTATGTGCTCGCGCACCAAAACGTGCGAAAGCTGAACGCCAACGATTACACGACATCGCTGACAGGTCTCAAGTTCAAGATCGCGCACATGCGGGCCGGCAGCGAAAAGTGGAGCGCGACACCCAAGACACAGCGCAAACGGATGATCAGCTTTCTTCAAAATGTGATCGCGGATCTGGAGAGACAGCGGGACGTCGAGACCGACTCTACCCTAACGCCGCCCAAACGCGCGCCGGCCAAGAAGGCGGCAGAAGCGAAGCGCGCTCCGGAACGACGCAAGTTGAAGACGCCTCCCTCGATGTTGCGCCGGACTCGCCGCCGGCACACGCGAGCTAACGCAACGCCGGTGAAACGCTACGCCGGGCGTCGTGTGAGGACGTCCCGCGCCTAACGTTCCTCCGCGTGTCGCGCGAGGCGCAGCTCCAGATGCCGTTTCACGTCCGGCCATTCCGCGGCCAGGATGCTATAGAACACCGTGTCTCGGGGCGTGCCGTCCTTGCGCGCCTGATGATGGCGCACGACCCCGTCTTTTTTGGCGCCTAATGCCTCGATCGCGCGCTGCGACGCGACGTTGAAGCGATCGGTCCTGAGACCGACGACCTTGCAGCCTAACGCATCGAACGCGTGCGTGAGCAGCAGGAGCTTGCACGTGCTGTTCACGTGACTGCGTTGCCACGTGCGCGCGTACCATGTGTAACCGATCTCCACGCGATCTATGGCGCTGACGATATCGTGATAGCGCGTCGTGCCCACGATCACTCCGCTCGAGATGTCGCGGACCACCCAAGGGAGCATGTGACCGCTCGCCTGCCCTTGGAGGGCGTCGGCGATGTACTTCCCCATCTGGTCGGGTGCGGGGACCGACGTAAACCAGAGCTCCCACAGTTTGCCGTCCGTGGCGGCCGTGTTGAGCGGTTCCCGGTGGTCGTCAGTGAGTGGCTCGAGACGGACGCCATTCCCTTCGAGCGTCGTGGGCCGTGCATCAATCATGGCGCTGTGTTATTCGCGGTGACCATCCCAGACGGCAACAGCCACGCGTGAATCTGCCGTACCGTAGTATAGATACCAGCTCCCTTTGTACCTAACGAGTCCTTCGACAAAGGTGGTGCCCTCCACGTATTGACCCGTGCGTTCGTAGCCTTCCGTCGGCTGAAGAAACGGCCGATCTGTCCGTGCGATCAGCTTGATCGGATTGTGCGCGTCGAAGAGCGCTTGTCCAGCGGTGTATACGCGGTCCGCGATCGACGAATCGCCGTGGGCGCGGCTGTTGCCTGCGTTGTACAACAGAACAACCCCCTGCTCCGTCAGTAGCGCCGGTGGGCCGGGTTCTACGAGCCAGGAATCGAAATAACCCGGCCGCGGTGAAAGCACAGGCACCGCGCGTGCGTTGCCGTCTTCGAGGGGCGTCCAGTCGATCAGATTGTCCGACGTCGCGACCAGGATGTGGGGGACGCCGAAATACATCCAATACTTTCCGTTCACCTTTGTCGCGACGACGCGATCGCCTTCGAGCCGGCTGAGAATCGCTCCCGATTTCGACTCCGTTTGCAAATACTTCCCGTTTGCGACCTTCGCGAAAGCCGGTCCGTGCTTTTCCCACCTAACGAGATCGCGTGAGGTGGCGATCGCGAGACGCGGCACCTGGCGGTTCCACTGCGTGTACGTGAGCACGTACAGTCCGTCCTCGGTTTCTACGATCCGAGGGTCCTCCACGCCTCCGGGCCATTCGTTCGCGCTTTGACCGTCGCGATCGGGATACAGGACGGGCGTTGGACGTCGAATGAAGCGCAGTCCGTCGGTGCTGTGGGCCAACCCGATCCGCGAGGTGTGATGGCCGATCTTCGCTTCGCCTGACGTATCCTCCGCGCGATACAGGACAAAGACGGTATCGTGCCTAACGACGGCAGCCGGATTGAACGTCGCCATCTCTTCCCAGCGCACCGATCGACGGTCGGGCGGCGACGTGAACGTGCGCGCCGAGTCAGGCGTGATGACGGGGTTGACTCCCTGCGGCTTCGCGAACGGACCCAACCGCCAATCGGCGGCGTCGGGCGTCGCGGCCGAGCACGCTGCAGCAAGCACAGCAAGCCCTGCATAAAACGGAACGAGCCGCGTCATCAATAAAACTCGGTGTCGATTTTGCGCCGCACCATTCGACGTCTCGTCAGAAAGAGACATAGTAAATCGCCCGTATTCGGGCGCCGAGCCCAACATAGAGGATACAACGATGCGACGACTCGCAATCAACACGTTCCTAACGCTGGATGGCGTGATGCAGGCTCCAGGCGGGCCGGAGGAAGATCCGTCAGGTGGATTTAAGCACGGTGGCTGGTCGGTCAACTACTGGGACGACCAGATGGGAAAACGGATGGATGAGTTCTCCGTGCGCAAGCCGTTCGATTTGCTGCTAGGACGCAAGACGTACGAGATCTTCGCGGCGCATTGGCCATACGTGGGCAGCGACGACGCGATGGGCGCTGCGCTCAACAAGGCGACGAAATACGTCGCATCCCGAACGCTTCAGAGAGTCGATTGGCAAAACTCGCAGCTGTTGCGCGGCGATGTCGCCCAGCGAGTTGCGGAGCTCAAGCGAGAGGACGGTCCCGAGATCCAGGTGCACGGCAGTGCCAACTTGATCCAGACGCTGCTCGAGCATGATCTGATCGATGTGTTCAGCCTTTGGCTCTTTCCTCTCGTCCTCGGCACGGGCAAGCGTCTTTTCGCTGAGGGTACGGTTCCGAAAGGGTTCAAGCTGGTCGATTCCGAGACATCGAGCACAGGTGTCATCATGACCCGGTTCGAGCGGGCGGGAGCCATTAACTACGGCTCGTTTGCGCTCGAGCAACCAACGCAAGCTGAGGTCGAACGGCGCGAGAAAGTGAATGCTACCTCTTAGACCTAGTCCTTAGTCCTTAGCTTCTCGCCGCTCGCTCCTTGCTCGCCGCTTTAATCGCTCGTCATTATGAACAACGGCGCCCCATCGAAGTCATAGATGGGGCGCAGTCGTTCCGTGTTGTAGTACTTCGCGACGTCCACCACCTTTTTCGTCTCCGTCACACTCTGAATCGGCACGCTGTCATAAAATCCGCGGTGGATGCTGACGAGCCGGCCGTACTCTTTCCGCAGCGTCAAGTCGAGCGCGAGGTTCCCAAAGGCCATCGGCACGATGGAGTCGAGGGCGTCGGGATCACCGGACCTAACGAGGTAGCCCAAGCGCTGATTCACGACGTCGATGCGGCGGCCATTGTTGTATTTGGGTGAATACTCTTTGAGGGCGTCGGCCACCTTGTCACCGATGCCGCCGAGCTTGCGATGGCCGAACATGTCTGTCTCTTCGCCTTCGAACGACATCCCCTCGTGCGTCGTTAGGTGCGACCCTTCCGACACCAGCACGACCGAATAGCGGCTCGGATGCCGGTTGTGGTCGTACACCATGAGCTCCGTGAGATGTTCGACGTCGACGGGATACTCGGGGATCACACAACGATCCGCCGCGCCGGCCATCGCGGGGAGCAGCGCCGTGAATCCCGCATAACGACCAAAGACCTCGATCACGAGAAATCGTTCGTGCGACCCTGCGGACGTCCGCAGCCTGTGGGTCAGCTCGATCGTGCGCGTTACGCACGTGCTGAACCCGATGCAGTAGTCGGTCCCGTAGACGTCATTATCCATCGTCTTCGGGATGGCGACGACATTCACACCTTCGTCGTGCAAGCGCTTGGCGTAGCTCAGCGTGTCGTCGCCGCCGATCGGGATGAGCACATCGACGCCAATGTGCTCCAGGTGTTTCAAGACGTCCCGCGTCACGTCGTTTACCGGCTTGTCGTACCCGCTGAGGTGCTGGGGCACGCGCTCGCGCGGCAGATGACTCGGCCGCGTGCGCGACGTGTGCAGGAAGGTGCCCCCGGTGCGCCCCGCGCGGTTGACGATGGCCTCTGACAGTGACTGCACATTCTCAGCGTTGTCGACATCCGCGTTAGGCACGTAGTCCACGAGGCCGGCCCAGCCTCTGCGGATACCCACAACGCGATAATTCTCGCGCAAGGCGCGGATCGTAATTGCGCGGATAGCGGGGTTCAGGCCCGGTACGTCTCCCCCGCCGGTGAGGATCGCGATGGTGCCTTTGCTGTGTGCCATGTCGTTGCGAGGAACTCGTAACGATAACCAGCATCGACGTCCGGTGTGAGATGCTGGCGAACCGGCGCACTGGATTCTATTTGAGCGTTTTGATCACGCAGATGAACGAGTTGCCTTGGCGCTGTTTGATGAGACCCTGGGAATTGAGCCGAATCACAGACCGGCGGACGGAGTCGCTTTCGTTGCCGCCGATGCAGAAGGCAAAACGCCCCTGGGTATCCTGCCCCACCTCCACGACAATCACCGAATGGGATTGATAACTCGTGTGCGTCGACGCGAATGCGAAATCGAACGCATTGGCACCGCGATTGTGTTGAATGATGTCACCCACGTTAGGTGGGTGGGCTGTAATCGCGAGGCCATGGAAACCGCCGATCCCCTTCACGGCATCCTTAATTGCCCTGTTTACGAACGCCGAATGCGCCATCGCGAACTTGAACTCGTCCTTCGTCGCGCCGGCCTGTTTGACGCACCATGACACGAAAACGGCAGACCACGGAACGTCCGTGCAGCTCGCAAACGGAAAACCGATGTCTTCCGTCCATTTCTGAATCTGCTTGCAGAGCGTAGGGTCGGCTTCGTTTGTGAACTGGAATTTGGTGTGTTGTGCTTGCGCGATTGACGCGAGCCGTTTGGCGAATACCGACGCGACGGGCATATGGTGTCCCCCTTTGTACCAGGCATGTCCCCCTTCCAATCTTCCCTGTCACAGGTGCGAGAATGCGGCGTCATAGTCCGCCTCGCTCACGGGTTCCGCGCTCATCGTCACTGCGCCCGAGGAATCCTCGCGCCGAAATTTCCAGTAGGTCTCGCGATCGAACGCAATGGTGGAATGAATGAAATCCGCGTTAGGCGCCGCCCCATGCCAGTGCTTGACGCCAGGCTCCAGGTAGACGACGTCCCCAGGACGTACCACGGCCGCCTTCCCACTCCACTCCTGGACGCATCCCTCTCCGAACAGCACATACATCACCTGGCGGCCTGCGTGCACGTGCCAGTTGGTACGGGCGCCGGGTGTGAAATGCAGGACGAAGACACGCACCGAGTCGTCCGGGAGATCGACAAAGCGCTTGAGCCAAACGTCGTTATGAAACTTCTCTCTGTCTCCCTTTTCTGGTGTGCCGCTGTACACTTGCATGAGATCTCAGTGCAACGTTAGGCTGCCGGCGTCGCGCTCTAGCCATATGGCTTTGCCGCCGAACGCGGGACTTGCGCGTCGCTTTCGCCAACAGCTAGTCGACCGGGCGCGGCGCGGAAAGTGAAAGTTTTTGATCGACTTCGTCAGGGACCTTTAGCGGCCCTGTTGCTCCACTCGGGCTGCGCAGCGCGAGCTATTGCACAGCGCCTGGACTGGCAGACGCCGAACCGTCCGCCTGAATCACCACATGTGATCCAGGTGCGATTCCAACTCGCGCGCCATCGGGCCGAAATACCCAAGTTTGTCCTGGTTCGTGCACAGTCAGATACTGTCCACGCGCCTTCGCAAGCTTCTGGAAGAACGCGAAGCAATCGGCGCACATTACGCGATCTACTGCGAGTGCTTTGCCAGGGTTTTCGATCGCAGCGAGCTTCTCCGCATGCGACGCTTTCTCCTGCCCGGGAATGCCATTGTCCTTGAAGGAATTCTCTTCAAAGTCATGGCCGATTTTGCGTCCTTCGTCCATAACGCGACCGGTGAGTTCCGGCCCACTTCCGCGTTTACCGCTACCGCTGCGCCGCACATCGCCTTCAGTAGCAGCCGCCTTTGTTTTCACTTTCAAGGGTTTGCCCAACCGCGCACTGGCGGCCTTGGCGTCAGTAACCATCGCGCGTTCGGCGTCGCTCAGCGCGACAACAGGTCTCCCGGTTGGATGCTTGGCTTCTTGCACAACGACTTCTGGCATCGGGGTTCTCTTCACGCGTTTGCGTCCCGCTCTTGGGTCGCCGCCTCCGTAGTAGCTGTGCACAGGTTTTCCTTTGGGGGCTGGCGTGGGCGTTGGTGGTTTTTCCACGACGCGCTTTGGAGTGGTGCCGGTCGCGCCACCCGCGTCAGGTGATTCTGGCGTCTTTGGCGGATCGATCACCGATGGCGGTGGCTCTTGGATATCCGGTTCATCCACCACGCTCTTCGCGACTTTTCGTGCGGCGCGCCGCCTTAGAAGGGATCGACCTAACGTGAGCGCGGCACCAACAACCGTTGGCAACAGTCTGCCCTGCGCTTCGCGATGGCCTTCGAACGCAGCGACAACGGTTTCCTTCGTTTCCGATATTCCAGTGATGACCGAGTTCAGAATCGTTGCGTTTGCGTGTTCAGCTTTCTCTTGTGCTGCCGCCACCTCCTTCGCGCCTTCAATCCCTGGGTTTGTCTCGGCAACAGCTCCTGCCCACACGTTAAGCGCTACCGTATAGAGCAGGTCTGCTGCAACGTCTGGTGTGCCTCGAATGCCCTCAAAGGCTTCCGCTGAAGCGTCGAACGCTCCGCTTACGAATGACCCGACAGCCGATTCTCGCGACGCAGAAGCGCGGGCTCCCGCACCGCTAAACTTTGTCCGTGCGCCTTTGCTGAGCTTGTACGCGTCGAACGTCGGCGGCGGTGCTGGTGGTGGCAGCCTTCCCTCGCGCTCGGCCGCCAGAACCGCGAGCGCGTGCTGAGTCATGAGCTGCGTGTATTCGATCGCTAGTTGGACATCGGATGCTGGCTCCGTGCGACTGTAGCCACCGCCATTGTTTGCGGCCTGGCGTTGCACGACGTTTGGTGGCAGCGAAGGCGTGGTCGTTAGGCCCCGGCGATCCTCGATTACGCCGTGCTCGCTACGCCTTGCCTGGTGCTCACTCGGACCGGTGTCCGGCGCGACATAAAGCGATGCGGGCAACGCATTGGGAGCATCCTTATCCTGCTGCACCACGTGCGTCAGCTCGTGCAGTAGCAGCCTTCGGCCGGCGCTCGTGTTAGGCGCGTACTGGCCTGTGTCAAATACGATGTGGGAGCCGACTGCGTATGCCAAAGCATCCACTGCGCGCGCTGACGCGGCGGCTTTCTTGCCAGAGTGAACACGCACCGAGCTGAAATCGTGGCCGAAGCGAGGTTCCATGTGCGCCCGCGTTGTGGCATCGAGCGGGTTCCCAGGCGCACGCAGTACCTCGTGCACGATCGAACGGACGCCTGTTAGCGGTGAGGTGAGCGACGTGGCGCAGTGAGGCCGGCTACAGGCCGGCGCTGCAGCGCGCGGTTTTTTGATCGGCGTCCGTGTTTGCATCTCGCTTAATACTCTCGCTCTCTTGCGCGAGCGCAAACCACCGGAGTCGCGTTACAGCTTCCCCGCCGCGCGAGCGGCCGCTCGTGCTGGCACGCAAGTGGTCAAATCCAACTCGGCAGTGCGACAAGCATCGTCGTCGTTCGGATGCTCGGCCGAGCTCATGATCGACGTTGGGTCGTTCCAGTTAGCCGGCTTGCTCAGTTCTTTTCGGAACCAGATCAGACGCTGAGGAATCGCCATCGCTTGGTTGGTTGCGTGCGAAGTGTAGTCATAACGATCGAGCTCGAATGTGAACATATGATGGAGCTCATGCGCGAAACCCCTTGCGCTTCCTCCTGACCAATTCGTTGCCACGCGGGGCTTGGAAGGATCAACCTCGGCCTTGAACGTGTCGGAGCCCGCTGTGTCTACAAAGCGGATGTCAACGAGGTAGCCCTTGGTAGACGCCGCCTTCTCGATGCCATCCTCCATCGCTTTAATCGCAGCGACATCGGCGTCCGTGCCCGTGCCTGTTGGCGTTAGGAGAATGTCGGCCCGAATGACGATGTTGATTGGCGATGTCGCATCGACATAGTAGGTCCCACCACCAAACTTGCCCTTGATTGCCTTCCACACGCGCTTGGGGTCTGACGAGGCCATCTCTTCGATTTTCATCCTTTTTGCCGCCGCCGGGTCCTTCAATCGCGTTTTCTCCGATTCGGTTGCCTCGGCGGTGCGCTCTTGCGTTTCTGTCGTGACCGTCGCCGCCGGTTTGAGCGGCGTGTCGAAGAGCACCTTGAGCTTCGACAGGAAATGGAGTCGATCGGGCAGCTTGCGTTTGCCCGCTTCTGCCAGGATCTCTCCCGTCAGTCTCACGACCTCCGGGTTCGCTGCATTTGCGCGGTAGGCGGGCGACTTCAGAATCTTATCCTCGAGGTCGTGGCACGCTTCGAGGATTCGCAGGTCGCCCATCCCTTCTCGTTGGACGACACCGGGCTGCGACAGCGTCTCTTGCTGCGCCACATGCGTCAACTCGTGGGCGAGCAGTTGCAAGCCACGTGACGTGTGAGGCGCGAACTGACCCGTCCCAAATACGATGTTAGGGCCGACGGTGTACGCGTGCGCGTTGACCGCGCGCGCAGATTCTGCCGCACGACTGTCCGTGTGGACGCGTACGTGACTCAAATCGTAAGGTTCGGCGCCACCGGTTCCCGTTAGGCGCGTTAT
>DATFBW010000220.1:0-13208 GCA_035253645.1 Gemmatimonadaceae bacterium
CTTCATCCTGCAACGAGCGACACGCGAGGCCGATGAGGACGCCTGTCCGCGCCACTTCGTACGGCGCCTCTAATTCACGCCATGTTGTCGATGCTGCGCGCAACGATTCGAGCGCTTCACGGGATCGCCCCTCGGCAAGGAACACGCTGCCGGTTGCATACGACGCGACGGCCTGGAGAAAAGACGAATTGAGACGCGTGGCGATATCCGCCAAGTCCGCAGCCGCCTTGCGTGCCTGCTGTAGATCATCCGAGGCGAGCATGATCTCAACACATGCGCCTAACAAGCTCGCGCGTGCGCGTTCAGTTTTCGATTCGTCCACCACACGAGTGATCGCCGCTCTCGCCGCATCGATTTGACCTTGCGCCAAGCGCAACTGCGCCAATCCGGGATGCGGCCGCCGTCCCCACTCACTCGCCTGTCGATAGCATTCTTCCGCTTGTGTGAATTCTCCGCGCAACCGGTGCAGCTCGCCCTGTTGATAGAGAGCTTTGCCAACGGCGCGTTCGCCCCGCTCGGCCAGGGTTTCTCGGGCTCGTTCCACTTCATGCATCGCGTCGAGCCATGCGCCGTGAAGGCTCATGATTTCGGCCCTGCGGACGAGACATTGACCGCGATACGGAATCATGTCAGGCCGCGACTCACACCACTGGCTCAGCGCGTCGGTCCACTCGTGTGCCCGCCGCAAGTCGAAGATCTCGCTGCAGGTTTCGATGATAGCGCAGTACACGAGGCCAGCGATCGTCGGTTCAACTTCCCCAGTGGTCACCGCGACCATGACTTCATCAAACAGCGCGACGCCCTGTTCGGTCTGGCCTAACGTGATCAACGCTTGTCCCTGCGCCATCCGCGCCAGCGTTACGAGACTCGCATCGCGAAAGCGAGCACCGATCGCGGCGGCCTGACTCAACTCATCGTGCGCAGCTCGAGGGTCGCCACCGAACAGCTTTTGAATCGCGCCGGGCACGATGAGGTAGCCCCGCTCGACGCAATCCGGCGGACAGTCATCGAGAATGCGCCGAGCACGCGCGATCCAGCCTCCGCTGCGCGCCATCTCACCGCGACCCATGAGGGAGAAACCAAGCCAGAACGCCATCTGAACTGCCCGTCGTGCATCACCGCAGCCCAGCGCCTCGTTATGCGCGCGTACGAGGAGCTCTTCGCTCTCGGCGTCCTTGCCGATCAAATACGCCGCGGTCGCCAGCCGCTCCAGGTCATCGAGGCCGAGTGACGACTCACGGTCCGCTGCCAATAGGTCGGTGTACGCCTGGCGCCACTTCTGACGTTCGAACGCTTCTCGTCCTCGGGTTAGCTCGGTTGTCGCAGTCATTGGTGGCATCAATAGGCCCACGAGCGCCCGCCGGTGCTAGCGAGCGCGAGCGCAGGCACCGGCTGCCCGCCGCTCCGACGCAACACGACGAAGCGTTTCAGCAAATGTGTGCGAATGTGAACCACTGGTGACGTCTCCATGGATAAACCCGCAGGAGGTCATCATGTCTACTCTCAGTCGTACAGTATGCGTAGTCGCCGGTCTGGCGGTGCCCACGCTATCGAAGGCACAGCCGAGCCCGTCGCCCGCGCCAGCACCACCGCATATCGCGGCTAGCGCCATCGGCGAGACGCGCGTGACGCCTGACCGCGCGATCGTACAAGTAACTGTCGACGCGCGAGCCGAGTCCGCCGCGCGCGCCGGTTCGCAGAACCGCGACAAGCAAGATCGAGTGATCGCGGCGGTCAAGTTACAGGGCGTCGCGGCCCCGCAGATACGGACCACCGGGTACCATGTTCATCCCGAGTACGCGGAGCCCGAGCGCGGGAAGCCGCCGCGCGTCACGGGCTATCGCGCCACCAACACGATCCAGGTCGAAGTGCGCAGTATCGACAATATCGGTAAGGTGATCGACGCGGCGCTCGGCGCCGGCGCGACGAACATCGGCTCGGTCGGATTGTACGCGTCGAATACGGATTCAGCGCGCCGTGAGGCGGTGCGGCTCGCAGTCACAAAGGCACGCAGCGAGGCCGAGGCGGCGGCCGTTGCGGCGGGTGGCGCGTTAGGCACGCTCGTTGAGCTGACGATCGATCCGGGAGCGATTCCGCGGCCGCTTCTGCAGAGCGTGGCCCTGACAGGTGCATCGGCGTCGCGCCGCGGTCTCGCGGAAGGAGACTTGGCTGCGAGCTACACCCCGGTTGAACCGGGTGAGTCGCTCGTTCTGGTGGCTGTTCGCGCGCGCTGGGAGTTCGTGCCTGGCCCGCGCTGAACCCGGCTACGGCAGGGCGCCGATCGGTCTCTCGGCTTCGTTAGGCTTGGCCACGGGAATTCGCACGCAGAACTCGGTGCGTCCTGGTTGCGTGTCCACAGCGATATGGCCGTGGTGTGTCATCACAATGCGGCGCGCGATATCCAAACCTAGCCCTGTCCCCTGGCCGATCGGCTTGGTCGTGAAAAAGATGTCGAAGATCCTGCTCTGGATATCCGAAGGTATCCCCGGCCCATCATCGATTACTCGAACCACCGCGTTGTCAGCCTCGCACTCGGCGCTAACAACAACGAGCCCACCCTCGCCGACAGCATCGATCGCGTTCTCGATCAAATTGGCCCACACCTGATTGAGCTCAGCACCCATGGCTGTTACCTGTGGGAGGCTGGGTGCGACTTCGAGTCGCACGGCGACGGATTTATCGCGAGCCTTCGCGCCCATTATCGCAATCGTATCCTCGAGCCCTTGCGCAATATCAGTCGGCGCCATGCCAGCGGCGCGGTCTGTATACGTGAAACGCTTCACAGCGCCGACCAGATCGTGAATGCGTGTCGTGGCGCGCTGAATGTCTTTTGCAAGGGAAAGCACCGCGAACTCGGCGGCGATCCATCGGACTGCAACGCCAAGCTTTTCAGCGCCCACGATCTCTATTACTCGGTCCAGCCCGTCTATCGTTAGGCCGCTCTCCGCCAGAGAAGCAGCTGCATCGAGCGCAACCCCGTGTTCTCCGAACCACGTCGCGAATTCGTCCTCACGATCGATGCGCTCCGTAACTGAGAAGACGCCGGTCGTGGCAGGAACAAGACTTTCTTTACATATCAGAGCGAGCCGGCTGAGCTGCTCGTCAGTTAGTTGCGCTGCGCCAAGGGCTTGCGCTGCGGCGCTCACTTCACGAATGGCGTCGTTGAGCAAAGATGCGCTACGCACGGTCGCCGACGCGGGGTTATTCAATTCATGCGCGAGCCCCGCGCCTAGACGGCCAAGCGCCACCATCTTCTCATCCTGCCAACTCGTCGACGCAAACAGGCTTGCACGGTCCAGCATGACATGCACGAGGACCGCGACCAGGGTCGGGCAGTCGCGGATCAGCTCAGGAAATCGGTCGCGATGAATGGCCAGCGCTTCGGTCGGCTCGACCGCACGCACGAAAACAGGGGACCTTCCCAAGCGCGAGAAAGGAAGGACGCCACTGGCATCCCCCGCCTCCGAGTCAAGCGAGTGCAGACGACCGGTCCCGCGGTCAACGATCGCAGAAATTCGTCCGCTCAGCAGGAGGAACATGTCGATGACTTGTTCATCCTTGCGTGCTAGCAGATCGCCGGCTTCGAATCGACGTAGCTCGCCGTTTGCTACTAGCCAGTCCAACTCGCTACGTGGCACTCCTTGCAGCGTTTTGAGCTGCGCCAGTCGGTCGACGAGATCGGTTGAGCTGTCCGCGAGCGTCGTCACTTGGTCCTCGGAATCGCGACGTGCTCCCAAGCTGTCGCCATACTCCAGCTTTGTGAAGCGCATGCGAGGACGGTGGCATCAGTGGCGGCCTCTCGCGCTCTGACGGCTGGTCGATCTTTTCCCCGCCTCTGTTACTCCGCTCGCATTGCGCGCATTGGATCCACAATCGTCGCACGGCGCGCTGGAACCCATGAGGCCGCGAGCGCAACCACAGCCATGGCAACGGCGACGCTCGTTAGGGTTATCGGATCGCCAGGACCGACTTGGACAAACAACGCTCGCATCAAGCGGGCTACCCCCCAAGCACCGGCGATGCCGATCGCCAGACCGACGGCCGCCAGCCTAACGCCCTCGGACAGAACAAAACGCAGCACGCTGCCGCGCTGCGCACCGAGTGCCATGCGCAGGCCCAGCTCGAACTTTCTCTGGGTAACTCCGTACGCGATAACGCCGTAGATGCCGATGCCCGCGAGGACCAGCGCGACCGTGGCAAAGCCGAGCAAGAGCTGTGTGCTGAATCGACGGCTCGCCACGGATTTGGCGACGACTTGGTCCATCGATTGGATCTGTGCCAGCGGCGCGGAGGGTTCGAGCTCGCGCACGATCTGGCGCACGGCACCGATGAGACGCAGCGGACTCCCTTCCGTGCGAATCACCAGGTTCATGTCCGACGGCCAGTAGTATGCGCTCAAGCCGGATTGTGCGTGCGGGAAGAACATTGCTGGTGGTGGCTCGGACAAGAAGCCTCCTTCACGCACGTCCTTTACCACGCCAACAACCGTCGCCCACGGCGATTTTTCATAGAGCATTTTGACGGTACCGCCGATCGCGCTCTTCCCGGGCCACAACGTCTTTTCCATCGTCTCGTTCACGACCGCGACGAGCGGCGCACCGGCCCGGTCAGCCTCGCTGAACGTACGACCCCTAACGAGTTGGATGCCCATCGTCTCGAAGTACCCGGGTGACACCTGTTGCGGCATGGCGCTTGGCGCTGCAGCGACTGAGGTCATCGGTGCACCATCGATCAGGATCGACCAGCTGGCCCAGCCGTCCCGCACCGGAAGGTCGCCGACGATCGCGGCTGAGCGTACACCACTGAGCGCGCGCACGCGCTGCAGCGCCATCTGATACAACAGCACGGACTTCTCTCCCTCATACTCGCTTGCCGGCAGACTCACGCGCACGGTGAGGATGTTCTTCGGATCGAAGCCGAGGTCGATGGCTTGCATGTTGGCGAAGGACCGCATCATGAGACCGGCCGCGCTGAGCGTGATCGTCGCCAGGGCGACTTCGCTGATCACCAACGCGCGCCGCAGCCGTGTGAGCGCGCGTGCCTGACCGCCTGCACGGCCCGTTTCCTTCAGCGTTTCACCGCTCGCGTCGGGTGCCGACTTGAGCGCAGGGACGAGCCCGAAGAGCAGGCCGGTACCTAACGAGGCGATGAGGCTGAATAACAACACAGGGAGGTCCAAACGCACCTCGTCCAGGCGTGGGATGGTGCTCGGCGCAACCGCCACCAGGAGACGAACGCCTTGCCATGCCAGGAGGACGCCGAGCGCGCCTCCGACCAGCGCGTACAGCGAGCTTTCGGTGAGCACTTGGCGTACGAGGCGCACACGGGATGCGCCTAACGCGGACCGGACGGCCAGCTCCTTGCGGCGTGTCTCGCCCCGTACCAGGAGCAAGTTCGCCACGTTCACGCAGGCGATGAGCAGCACGAATGCCACCGCGCCGAGGAGCGCGTAGAGATACGGTCGCGTCTTCCCCAGCATTGAATCGGCCAGGAGTGACGCGTTGACTTGAAGGGGTTTGTCCGGGGCGTAGGTGTCGGGATACTCGCGCGTCCAGCGGCGCCCCAGGGCATTCAACTCGGTCACGGCCCCCGCGAACGTCGTGTTCGTCGCGAGTTTGGCGATCACTGTCAGATAATGATTGTTGCGGGTCCACAGACTGTCCGTGTTGAGGCGCAGTGGGATCCACACATCGATCGACGGTGACGGGTAAGCGAACCGTAAGGGCATGACGCCGACCACAGTGCGCGGTCTGCCATTGAGCATCAATTCTTGCCCGACAATGCCGCGATCGCCTGCATAACGACGCTGCCAGAGCCCGTAGCTCAGAATAATGACCTCTGCTGCGCCCGGCTTATCCTCGTCAGGCGTGAACGCGCGGCCGACTTCGGGACTCACGCCAAGAATCTGAAAGAACCCGTCAGAGACCCGTACCGCGCGGATGCGCTCAGCCTCATCGCCTTCACCGGTCAGGTTGCCACCCCCATACGCAAACGCGGCCAGTTGCTCGAGCGAGCGGGCCTGTTGCTTGTAGTCGATGAATTCGGGCTCCGATACCGTGCCGTAGGGTACCGCGTGCTCGAGCAGCATCAGCCGCTGCGGGTCTGCATACGGGAGTGGGCGCAGGAGGATGCCATTGACGACCGAGAAGATCGCCACCGTAGCGCCGATGCCGAGCGTCAGAGTCGCGAGAATGATCGCGCTGAACGCCGGGCGGCTCGTTAGGTCCCGGATGGCGTAGCGTGCGTCCTGTAGTATCGTCGAGAGCATCCAATCCCTCCTTCGCGCCGCGCGAATGGTTGGTGTTCTGCCGGCGGCGATCGAGTGCCGGACGGCGCGAACGACGGAGTCGAATCGCGCGGGTATGGCGTTGCGTGCAAAATCGAGGAGAACGCGGGGCCAGACCACGAACGGCGCGGCCATCGGGTATGTCGCATAGGTCCGCGTTAGGCGATCGCGGAAGAACTCCACCATGGCATCGCCGAACTCCTCGCGGAAGTCGCGCGGGTATAAGTGCAGCAGCGCACGGTAGACGTGCTCCTGAATGCCGCGCGGCCGGCTGCGTTGAAAGTCACTCATCGTGCGCCTTGTGGCGCGAGCAAACGCACTGACTCGGCGATGCGCACCAACCGGCGCAGGCGAGAGGCCTCAGCCGCGACCACCTTGCGACCGAACGGCGTTAGGCGGTAGTAGCGTCGCCGCTCATCATCCAGATCGGCAGCCGGTCGGCGGCTGCTTTCTTCCACGAGCCCGTCATCCTGCAGCCGTCGAATCGTGCGATACAGTGAACCAGCTTCGAGCTCGATGCCGCCCTCTGTGTGTTCGGCGACATCCTGCATGATCCCGTAGCCATGCCGATCACCGCTGCGGGCGAGCATGAGAAGAAGCAGGAAGTCGACCGCCTTGAGCGGGATGCGCGATTCCGGATCGCGTTCGCTGCGTGATGGAGTGGGAGGCATCGTTGTCCTGAGCGGGGAAAGCAGGCCGCCTGACTATAGGCATTTTGCCTATAGTGCTGATTCGACAATGCTTCCGTCAGGAGGGTTTAATGGCCGCGGCGCGACGCCGGTTGGATCCTGCACTGAACTCGCAGCGCTAGGCGTCGCCGGCCCTGGACCCAGCCAGCTCTTCTTGAGATCGACAGGCTGCAGGCCTGCCGCCTTTATTGCCCCTCCTGGGCTCGGCCGCGCAGCGCCAGCAAGCGCGAGCACGGAAGGGACAATGACAAACGGCACGCAAACGCGTGCCGTTTTGGAGTTGCCCCTCCTGGGCTCGAACCAGGACTCTTCTGATCCAGAGTCAGACGTGTTGCCAGTTACACCAAGGGGCACCGAACCTCTGATCACTCAAAGGCGTACGACAAGGTAGTCCGCCCCAAATACCCGTTCAACCCTGCGTCAGATTCCTCCTCGTGCACCATAGATACGCCTTGGCGGCGCTCCTCACCCTCGCGCCGCTCGGCTGCAAGACCTCCTTCCTCGGCTTCGGCACCACGCCGGCTGAAGCGCTGCGCAACGCGAGCGACGGCCTCACGTCGCACGCCCTGCGCTTCGACGACGTCGTGCGCGACACGAAGTTCACAAACAGCCGCTCGCTGATCAGTCGTCACGCACTCACTCCGTCCCGCATCTACGCCGATACCGCGGTCTGGAACGAAATGAACGACCGCGATTCATCTCGCTCCATCACAATCGCCGGCAACTTCGATCATCAACGTGGGGGCTACACATTTCGCGCGAGCCCGAGCCTCGGTACCCCGAATACGCTCGGCGATTCGCGCCACGTGATGCGCCTTTCGCTCGGCGCCGACGGCGCGTACGCCTGGGACACGTCTGTGGAGCACGCGATCGGTGCGCTCCCGGCGAGGTTCGCCGGGCGAGCTATCGCAGGCTTTCTGGAGTCCGCCGAGTCGTCTGTGACGCGCGATTTGCGCAGCGAAAGTGTCGCGGCGTTCCCGCGGACCGCGCGCGCGTTAGGCAGGCTCTTTTCGCTCGATTCGGCGCGCGCGAGCTCCATGCCTGACGGCTCGACGACAGTGTCGATCGCCATCCGCTGGCACTCGAGCGGCATCCGTCCGACCATGCCGAACTTCGCGAGCTACGTCGCCAAGTACATCGAGCCGTCGCGCTACTTCATCGCGCTCACCGACGTCCGAGGCCTCACGTTCTTCCAGGTCCGCGGTGACCGTGGACTGATGCGCGTTAGGTGGCGCTCCAAGGACGGCAAGCTTCTGCCGCTGGATGGGGGATCCACCGCGATGCCCGATACGCTCAGGATCCGGATGGACTTCAACACCAAATACAAGGTATTTCGCGTCGGCTTCGCGGAGCTGGTGGGCGATTTCATCATCCAGAGGCGCGAGCAGCAGATCGGGTGGATGATGCGCTTCCAGCAGGAGCCAAAGTGGCAGCTCCCGCTCTTTACCGAAACGCTCATCCGGTCCCCGCTCCGGCGTCCGTTTCAGGGACGCGGATCCGAGATGTACCTCGGCCTGGACGACAACCCCGGGCAAACATTGCTCGTTAGGCGAGTCCACACCGAAGTCAAAGAGAGCGCGATCGTTCGCTGGCTCGGCGGACTCGGCGCCACCGCGATGAGCGATTTCCAGGGCCGTACTGAGGCGGAGGAAAACCGCTTTTTGAATGAGGCGTTCGTGGCGCTCCGCGCGGACGCCCAGGAGGTACTGGGCGGGAAGTAACGCCTGACCGGGTAGCCGGAACCAGGAGGCCTGACCTCACACAAAAACATGGAGCTTCGAGTCACGAGTTGCGCGTGCCGAGTCCCGAGCACAGCAAGCTCGCTGGAGTGTTCTTTCGGGTGAGCTACTCATGCTCGGAACTCGGTACTCGAAACCGGTCACTCGAAGCTTCATGTTTTTTTAGTGTTGCCGACCCGCAACCTCAAGACTCCTGAGTTAGACTCCGGGAGGAGCCGGAGTACATCAGCCTTGGGTAAACTACGTTCAAGACGGGCGGCCGGCCCCGTACCATCATAAAGGCCACGCCACAACGTAAGCCGCCCATACCAATGACAACCGTATGCGTACTCTGATCACCGCCGCCCTCGCCGCAGCGCTCCTTCTCCCGACCGCCGGCTACGCACAGAAGCTCGTTAGGCAGGAGTCCATCCGCGCGCTGCCGGACCCGGTGCTGCTCGACACTTCAGGAATGTTTCTGCAGCGTTACGCGAAGGTGGGTGACGATCTGTTCATCGCCGGCCAGCCGACCGAGCGCGCGCTACGAGAGATGAAGGCGCAAGGTATCACCACGGTCGTAAACCTTCGGATGCCAGCCGAGATGGCGCGCGTCGGTTACGACGAGAAGAAGCTCGTCGAAGAGCTGGGAATGAAATACGTGCACATACCCATGCGCGGCGGCGAAGGAGAGTTCGCGTATTCGCCGCAAACGCTGAGCAAGTTCGCGGATGTCATGCAATCCGCCGACGGCAAGGTTCTCCTGCACTGCACGATTGCCTGGCGCGCGAGCCACATCTGGGCCGCGTACCTCATTCAGCGCGGTGTGCCCGAGTTGAAGGCGCTCGACCACGCCCGTGCGATCAACTTGATGGACGATCACCGCATGGACGAAAGTGGACGACAGCCGGTCGAGATGTTCCTCGGCCGCAAGCTGGACGGGATACGTCGGCCCTAACGTTCGTCAGCCTAACACGTCACGGTCGGGTTCCAGGGCGAGAACATCCCGTTCGGGTTCGTTGTCCAGATCCATACATGCAGTTCGTAGTGAGGGATCGGGTTGGCGTTCCCCGGGAAGGTGTGCAGGCTTGCGAGTAGTGGCTCCCCGAGAACCTCCGGTGGTGCCGCACCGGCCCCGTGGACCCGCTCCCATGCCGCTGTGAAGACCAGATACTCGACGCCGACGAGATGCACCTCGCCATCCGGCCGTTTCTCGTATAACAGCATCTCTGGCTGAAGTGGATCGATTGTCGCGTCCCCTGCCGCCGGATTCGCCGCGCCACCGCGCAGGGCCAGGTTGACGCGGTGATATCCCATGTTCCCGTCTGCGCTGGTCGGACACGTTGCGCCGGCGGCAAAGGGATCCGGCGACCAGACCGAGTACCCAGCGGCAGCAGCTGCGTCGAGACTATGGAACTTGGCTGTTATGTGTCGAATCTCGGCGAGGCCGCTCAGTACGTCGGGGCCAAGGTCGCCGATGCCACGTGACGCGCTGATGTGAGCATGTCCGATCGCGTCATAGGTAGCGGCGGTTGGCCGATCTGCAGCGCAGCCGAGCGTGGTGAGCGTTAGCGTGGCGACAACAAGACGACGCATTGAAACCTCCTCGAAGTGAAACTGATCGCGGACATTGGAGCGGCTACGGCCGGGATTTGCCCTCACCGTTCTTGACCAGCGTGCGCGTTGCCTCTACGCTAGCCCAGCCATCTCACACCGGACTCACAGCACGCTCACAGGACAACGTTTCGAGCGGCGATGTTCGATCTGAAGTTGTTCGGTGGACTTTCATTGGAGAGCAGTTCGGCTCCACTAGCAGCGAACGTCCACCAGCGGCGCCGACTCAGCTTACTGGCGATCCTTGCCCTCGCCGGAGAACGCGGGATTTCGCGCGAGCGCGTCCAGGCGCATCTGTGGCCCGAGAGCGCCGCGGAACGGGCGCGTCACGCCCTGGATCAGTTGCTTTACGCCACGCGGCAGAACCTCGGCCACGACGCGATCCTGTCGAGCACGAGCGACCTGCGTCTCAATCGCGTCCTGTTTCGTGTCGACGTGTGGGAATTTGACCATGCGGTCAGCAGGGAAGATTGGGATTGCGCGGTCCAGCTTTATAAAGGCCCTATCCTCAACGGCCATCATCTAATCAGCAGTTCCGATTTCCAGTTATGGCTGGATGCGGAGCGAAACCAGCGAGAGCGTGATTACCATCGAGCGCTCGAGGCACTCGCCCGAGACGCGACCGCGCGCGGAGAACACAAAGAGGCCGTGCAGTGGTGGCTTCGGCGGTCCACGGCGGATCCACTTAGCGCACCTGTCGCGCTCGATCTTATGCGTGCGCTCGCGGCCGCGGGCGACGGTACGGGTGCCGTGAAGCATGCCCGCGCGCATCAACAGCTGGTTCGAACGGCGCTCGAAGTCGAGCCCGATCCTACGGTAGACGCGCTTGCAGCCACACTGGCTAGCCGTTGCCGTCCTCTGGCGGATGACATGGGATCGACCGACTCGTTAGGCACAGATCTCTCGGCGGATGGGCCGGGCGATTCCGGCGAGCCTCCGATAGCGCCAGGTGCGCCGTCCGAATTGCCGGTAACAAGAACACCGCGCGTTGTTCGCCGCTCACGTCGTATTCATGTGGCGATCGCGGCGCTCGCTTTGAGTCTCGTGGCTACGTCGATCCTTGTCCGTGCCGAATGGCATCCCTCTTCGCAGGTTTCCGCCACGTCGGTCGATCGAGGACGCACCCAGGACGCCGAAGCGCACGCGCTGTACCTGCGTGGCCGTGTGGAATGGCAGAAGCGCACGCAGGATGGGCTCGGGAACGCAGTGGTCCTCTTCCGCCGAGCCACCGAGCGTGATCCGATGTACGCTGCCGCGTTCGCAGGGCTGGCGCAGTCATACGCGATGCTCGCCTACTTTGGCTTCGCTGATGCCGATGCGATGTTTCCGAAGGCGAGGGCCGCCGCGTTGCGGGCAATAGAATTCGACTCGGGCGCCGGCGAAGCGTACGCCGCTCTTGGACAGGCACTCGCCTGGCAACACGAATGGAAAGAGGCAGAGACGGCGTATCGACGGGCCATCGCGCTCGCGCCTGATGACGCGACCGTGCGCCAATGGTATGCCCTGCTCCTCGCGTACGCCGGACGGATAGACGAAGCGGTACTTCAGACGCGCGACGCAAGTAGCCTGGATCCGCTTTCAGTGCAGATAAACAACATGCACGGGATGATGCTGTTTCACTCCGGCGACATAGCCGGCGCCCTGCGGCAGTTCGAACGAACAGTTAGAGCGGAGCCAGATTCGGTTTGGGTATGGCAGAATCCATGGGTGCTGTCAAACTTCGGGCGCGTCGCTGCCGCTGCGGGGCGCCACAGCGAGGCAGTGAGGCTTATCGAGACGGCGATCCACGCTGTGCCAGGGCACCCGAGGCCACTGCTGGATCTCGCTCACGTCTATATCGACGACAACGACCCGATGCGTGCGCGCGCCGCTTTTGCGCGCGCGGATACTAGTCACGCGCACTACGAGATTTACCGCGCCCTGCTGCATGCGCTTCTCGGCGAGTTCGATGAGGCGTTCGCTCGCTTCCAAATGGTGAACGACTGGCCGTTGCCGGCTCTGCTTCAAGTCAATAACGAGCGACACTACCTCGTGTTCCGAGCGGATCCGCGGTTCCAGGAAATTCGGAAGCGGCTTAACTTGCCGCCGCGCTGACATCGCGTTAGGCGATTGTGTCTGACGGCCACGATTCGCGCTCGTTAGGGCTGCTCGCCGCTCAGGCTGTAGATCTGTGGTACCAAACAAAAACGCCGCTGATCATACATCAGCGGCGTCTTCGTTAGTTGTGCGGCGCACACCTCAGAGACCGACCACGCACACCGTCATTTGAACTCTACGTCCTACCGAACGGCGGCGGGTCTTAATCCCGGAGGCGATACATCCGCACACATCTATGGAGCTGAGGGGGATCGAACCCCTGACCTCTGCAGTGCGATTGCAGCGCTCTCCCAGCTGAGCTACAGCCCCGAAAGTGCAAGACCGAGGCCGCACCAGCTTATACATCCCCGGTCGCACCCCGGTTTCAAACGAACGGCCCCGCGCCTTGGCGGGGCCGGACGACCGAAACCTACGACGGTCAGACCGGAAGTCAAGCAGCAAACCCCGCTGCTCGTTCAGGATGACGACGCGCAACTCCAAGCGCAACACAACGATAAGGCGAAGCAACAGGTCTGCGCAGATCGTTGCGCCGGAAGCTCGATTTCCTGAGATGCGAAATCTGCGTAAACCTGCGGAACCGCGGTGACGGAACCTTTCCGGAGGATGTGAACGCGCGAACAGCAGGGGCAGTTGGTTGTATGTTTTCAACAGCAACGGTTGCCGGAACTCAACGCTCACCTAACGAGAAGTCCCATGAACACCGCCCTCGATGACAGACTGCGCGTGACGGCGTTAACGGCACTCCGCATCGCCGCCGGCCTCGCCTACTTCTCGCACGGCGCGCAAAAACTCTTCGGTTGGTTTGGC
>DATFBW010000221.1:0-32742 GCA_035253645.1 Gemmatimonadaceae bacterium
CATCGAACTTTAGGTCCATCGTGACAGCAAACTGCGGCGTCGCTCCGGGGCCGATGTGACCGGTCCAGGTGCCTGTGATTGGATCCGACCCTTGCGCCGCTAGCGCCAACGGAAGTGCCAGGGCGGCGGCAATCAAGCGTACAGACTGGTTCATAGAGTCCCCTGATAGACGGGCATGTTGATGGAGCCAAGAAAAGGCGCCACGCACTCGGCCGGCGCAAGTCAGAAGGCGTGAGCGGCTAACGGGATGCAGCGAACGGCAATGGCTGCGGCCCATCGCCTCGTACTGCGGTCTTGTTAGGCACTCATTGCGTCGCGCGACTAACGACCTCGGGCATGTGTAGTTTTGGTCCACTGCTTGCGATCCGTCCCCAGCAGAAAGCGTTCAACGTCAACTGGTGGCGCATCATGCAGCGTATTACCGAGGTACAGCGTGTAGACCGCGTCGCGCGCGGTCATGATGGACAAGTCGATGACGCATCGATCGGCGAGCTGTTCCGTCGTCTGGCGACCGATTCGAGTCACCTTGTTCAACAGCAGTTCGAGTTGGCAAAGACGGAGCTCAAGGAAACGGGCCAGCAGGTAACGCAAACGGCTACGCGGATTGGCATCGGCGTCGCCATGGCGCTGCCCGGCGTGTTCGCGCTGACGGCCTTCCTGGTGATCGCACTGGGCGATCTGATCGATAACTATGCGATCAGCGCCCTCATCGTTGGCGTCGTTCTCTCTGCTGTGGGGAGCGTTATGGTCAGACAAGCGGTCGCTGCCGTGCGCAAGCGAGACCTGGGCCTGCGCGATACGGCGGAGACGCTTCGCGAGGATGCGCGCTGGGCAAAGGAAGAAATCAAATCATTCAAACGCGAACTGACCGCCTAACGGTCGGAAGGAGTTGCTCAATGCCACGAACCAACCCGAATTTGCCACCGGAAGATCGGCGTGGGCCCGACGGACCAACCGTGGAAGACCTCAAGGACAAAGCAGTGCGCGGCGCACGAGACGTGGCCGAGAAGACCGAGGCGACGATCCGCTCGCGCATGGAGGACCGGCGCAAGGACGCGGCTCTAACCCTGAGCACGGTGGCCACGACGTTGTTGCAGTCCGGCATGCACCTGAAAGATGAACAGGCCTTGGCTGGGGAGTACGTGGAACGCACCGCCAGGCAGATCGAACGCGCTGCGCAATACGTTGAGCGCGCCGATCTCGGCGAGATGGTCGACAACCTGGAGACATTCGCGCGGCGGCGGCCCGCGCTATTCGTCGGTGCGGCGTTCGCCCTCGGTCTACTTGGCGCGCGCTTTATCAAGAGCTCGCGTCGGAACATCGCGGATTCGCGCTCGTTAGGTAACACACAATTCAGCGATCGTGAAGTGCCCACGTCGAGGGCGATCGAAGGCGTGAGCCAACCGGTCGGAGGAGCGCTGTAAGTGACCTCCGCTCAACGGCGCGGACTGTCCTCGGATGAGATCCGCGCAGACATCGAGCAAACGCGCGAGCGGCTCGGCGATACTGTCGAGACGCTCGGAGCGCAACTCAATCCATCACATCTCGCGCAGCGCGTAAAGGACAACGTGCGCGAAGCGACCATAGGCAGGGTCCAACATATGGCGAACAGAGCGAAAGAAAACGTCGTGGACGGCGGTCGAGGCTTGGCGAACGTCATCACGGAAAACCCGATTCCGGCTGCGATGGTGGCCGCGGGGATCGGCTGGATGCTGATGAACCGTCGAAAAGAACCGGTCCGGCGGCGTTACACCAGCGAATACCTTCGCGAAGACGATGACGTCAGCACGCGGCCTAACGTGGCGCAACGCGCGCTGTCTGGTGCCGCGGCAACCGCGGAAGATATTGCTTCAGGTGCTCAGGGCATGGCGCGTGATGTCGCCGAGAAGGCGCAGAACGTCGCTCAGGACGTGGGGCAGAAGGCGCAGGACGTTGCGCAGGACGTGACTCAGAAAGCGAAAACCGCGACGCATCGGGTGGCCGACAGGACGCGCGCTACGGCGCACCGTCTCGAGGATCGCTACGACGAGAACCCGATCGCGTTAGGCGCGTTCGCCGTCGCGGCAGGTCTCGCGATTGGGCTGGCCTTCCCCTCGAGCCGCAAGGAAGCGGAACTGATGGGCAGTGCCAGGGATCAACTGGTCGACAAAGCCAAGGAGCAGTTGACGGAGACTACCGAGAAAGTCGAACAGGTCGTCGAGCGCGCAGTGCCCAAAGTGGAGACGGCGATAAAGGAGGCGGCGCGGGAGACGGACATCAGGCTGTGATGAGGCGCAGGGACTACGGAGCGAGGAGCAGCACGAAGCGGAAACCCTAGTCAGCTGAGAGAACCGGCTCGTCAGCGCCGTGGGATTCCATTTGACGGACAACCATGGAGTGGTATTCACCGCGCGCGCGCATGAGATCTTCGTGCGTTCCTCGTTCAATTACCTGGCCCTCTTCCATGAGCAGGATCAGATCGGCGCGGCGGATTGTCGAAAGGCGATGCGCGATCACGAACGTGGTTCTGCCGGCGAGCAGCGACGCCATCGCAGCCTGAATGAGCTGTTCGCTTTCGGTGTCGAGGTTACTCGTCGCTTCATCGAGGATGAGGATCTGCGGGGACGCGAGGATTGCACGTGCGATTGCGAGGCGTTGCTGCTGGCCGCCTGACAGCTTGACGCCACGCTCGCCGATGAACGTATCGTACTGGTCCGGGAGCCTAACGATGAACTCGTGAGCGTTCGCGCGCCGAGCCGCGTCCTCGACTTCGTCGTCGGTGGCATCGTGCCGGCCGTATGCGATGTTCTCGCGCACCGACCCGTCGAACAGGAAGACGGACTGCTGCACGACAGCCAGGAGGTCGCGATACGTACGCAGACGGAAATCGCGGATATCCGTTCCGTTGACGAGGATTCTACCGCGCGTCGGATCGTGAAAGCGCGCGACGAGGTCTGTCACCGTCGTCTTCCCTGCACCGCTACGTCCAACGAGCGCGATGACTGACCCACCGGGCACCGTGACGCTGAAATTCTGCACAACCGGGCGGCCTGCGCGATACTCGAACTCCACGTTCTCGAATTTGATTTCCTGCACGATGCGCGGCGCGTTGCGCGCATCAGGCCTGTCCGGCTTGTCCTCTTCCATCCCGAGGATTTCGAACACCCGCTCCATGGCCGCGAGGGACCGCTGAAGCTCGGAGAAGGAATTGACGATGTTCCACACGGGGTTGAGCAGCAGGAAGGTGTACCACTGGAACGCCATGATGTCGCCGATCGACGCGCGGCCCTGAACGTTCAGGTACCCTCCGTACCACACGATCACGACGTTCACACCGGAGATCAGTAAGCCCCACGACGTCCAGAGCAGGAGCTCGCGCCGGTGCGCGAAGAGTTCTTTGCGCAGGACGGTATGCCTGCCCCGCATATAGTGTAAAAGTTCGAGCACTTCGCGACGGAACGCCCTAACGACTCGAATCCCGGAGAACGTTTCGCCGACGCGACCATCGATCTGCTCGATGTCCTTCCGCACGGTGCGATAAATCGGCCTGATACGCCTGGCGTTCGCAAAGCTCATGAGCATCGCGCCGGGGATGATCGCCATCGCCATGAGCGCGAGGCGCCAATTGAGCGCCATGAGGACCGTGATCGCGATGAGCAGGCGGATGAGCGACAGGGTGGGCGAGATGATCGCCATCTGCAACAGTCCTGTCGTGGTATCGACATCGCCCGTTAGGCGCGAGAGGATGCCGCCCGTCTTCATGTCCCACAGCTTCGGCAGCGGCAGGTGTAGCATGCGATCGAACAGCGCGCGCCGCAGTGACAGCATCACATGCGTGTTGAGCAGGCGCTGGCGGTAGTCTTTGATCATCCGCAACGCGTTAGCCAGGATGATCACGAGCAGGAAGGTTGCGCCCGCCATGTTGAGACGCGTGAATCGCGCCGTGGTGTCCAGGCTTGTGTTGAGCAGTACGCGATCGATGATGAACCGCATGAACAGCGGCTCGACCATCTCCAGGCCGGCGACTACGACAGCTAGCGAAAAGACGCCGGCAAGCGCATAACGATGCGGCTTCAGCCAGCGCAGGTACGACCGCATGTACGCTCGGCGCTTGACGCGCTGTGACCGCGCTTCCGATTCGACGGGCTGCGCCGAGTCGCCGTTTCGCTTGACGTCGTCGAGCGCTTCGTCGAGGCGCCGAAGCCGGTAGTCTTCGACGAATGTGCGATAACGCTGCCGAGAGGAGCGCGCGCGGTCGGGCGCTGGGGGTACCTGATCGCTCAAGAGCTATTCCTCGACGACTTTCTTCAAGCTGCCGAGCATCATTTCCCAATTCCTCTGGGAATGCGCGCGCGCCTCTTCGGTTGCGTTATTGTCTTGCGTGAGTGTGACGTCGGTGCTGCCATCCCTGCCTAACAATTCGATCGTCACGGTGTGGTAGTTTTCCGGCTTATCGGGCACTCCGCTGAGCGGGCTGTAGTGCGTGTATTGCAGGAGACGTGATGGCCTGAACTGCTTGATGACACCCTTGTCCTCGTAAGCGCGACCCTCCCACTCCCCCTTCCAGGTAATCGGGCTCCCCTCCTTCCAGTCGGAAGTGACGGTCGTGCCGAACATATAGCGTTTGATCGTTGAAGGAGTAGTCAGGGCGGACCACACTTCATCAACGGATGCGTTGACGGTGGTGGAGGCTTTGGCGATGAGGTCGTTCGGCATGCGATACTCGAGGTGGCGAGATAGGCAACAACGTTAAAGCGTACGTAAAGCGGGGAGCGTTAAGCCGTCAAACGGGCGCTGGGTGAAACGCACATCCAAATGCGGTCACCGTTTTACTTCGACATCGCACCGCGTTCGTTCAAGAGCCGGTCTACTGTTTCATATCCGGACGGATACCGCACTCCCGCGACTTTCGCTCCTGCTTCGAGAAGGGCTCTGACTGACTCCGGCGACCTCCATTCCGTCCAGTACGAATCCACGCACGCCTTGACCGCGAGCTGCAGCGGAGTGCGGCCCTTACCATCCGTCGCGTCGACAGGGGAGCCGCGTTCGATCAGCAGCTTTACGATGTCATGCCGGGCGCGCCACGCGGCCACGTGAATCGCGAGCGAGTTATTCGCGACGTCGTAATAGCCGTCTCCTTCCTCGTCGATCGCCGTGACAGGGATACCCAGGTCGAGCAGCTGCCTAACGCCAGGTAAGTTCCCCGTGCCGGCGAATGCGCTCAGCAGCTTACCACCCATCGTCTTGAGCTCGGCGACTGCGTGAGTGTTGGCGCTCGCGATCGCCTGCACACGCTGAGCGTCGCCCATGGCACAGGCAGCGACGAGCTCGTCGACGCCTTCCAGCTCGATGCGGATGCCGCGTCGGACCAGCGATTCGAGTACATCGCTTCGGCCGCCCCACGCTGCCATCGCGATCCCCGTTCGGCCGTTCACCGACATCGTGGCGTCGGCTCCATGATCGAGCAGCAGATCGATGATCGGCAGATCGTTATCGCGACGTAGCGCGTGCCCGAGCGCGGCGAAGCCCCAGTGAGTTACGTGATTCGCAGGAACGCCGTGCTCGAGCAGCCACTTCACGCCTTCGTAATCGTGCCAGTCGATCTTGCGGATGAGCAGAGTCGTTAGGTTCCGCTCGGTGAGCTTGCCGCTTTCTACGAGGACCTTCATTGCCGCAAGGTCATACTCTTCGGCCGCATGGTACATCACCTCTTCGTCAGGCGTGGCCCCACGCTCGAGCAGCAACCGCGTCAGTGGTGCATGGTGCGCGACGCCGGCGGCGCCGTATAGTGCCGTCTCCCATTCACCCTTGTGCCAGAATCCAGCGTCAGGATCCGCACCGGCATCGAGCAGCGCCGTTGCCGCGCGCACGAAGGCGTCCCCGCGAGCCTTATCCAGCCGCAGATACTTGGAGAGGCAGAGGTAGACGAGAGGCTCGACGTTGAAGGGCCCGCCCTTGCGGATGGCACTGCCTGGATCCTGCGCGAGCAGTTGCCTAACGCGCACGTCATCGCCGAGCACAGCCGCGGCAAAGATGTCACTCGTGGCAACGGCCGGTTCGTCAGCGAGGATCGCCGAGGCCTTTTCGAGCGAACCGTGCCAGATCGCCGCTTCGAGAAATGAACCGTGCGGATCGGACCGCGTGCTCACCGCGCTGCGCCGTTCGCAGTAAGCGCCGCGACCATTCTGGAGTCTTTGCGGACGTCCTCATCGATCAGCCATTCGGACTCCACGGGCGCTCCCGCCGCGACGAGGCGGCGTACGACGTCGTAGTAGTCAGGATGCTGGCCTTCGGGTGACGGATGTGACCACCCCCACAGCGCCCAGCCTAACGCCGTTGCATGGTGTTCTGCGTCGCGCACATCGGTCGGTGCGCCGTTCCGGAGTAGCAGGTCTACCACGGCACTCTGTCCGCCCAACGCGGCCTGATGCAATCCCGTTTCGCCCTCGATCCGTTGGCCTAACGGGACACCTTTCTGGAGCAGGAACTCGACAACAGCCCGGCGCCCGTATTGACACGCCCATTTGAAGCTCCGCCGCACTTGTGTCTGGGTCGCGGATGGCTTCAGGCGACCGTCGGCCTCGAAATAGGTTTGAACTACATCGAGCTTTCCCAGCGCTGCGGCGCCTTCGAGGTTTACAGGCGCTCCCCGCTCGAACAGATACTCTGCGGCACCGGGACGGCCGTTCGCCAAACACGCGTTGACGAGAAATCCATCGGTGTAATCCGGCGCGACAGCACCTTCGAAGGACGCACCACGCGCCAATAAAAACTCCATGAGCGCTTCTTGCACACCGGTAATGACGGGATGCACGCTCGTCGCCACCAGGCCTAACGTGGTCGTGCCGCCATACATTGTCCCAACCGCTTCAATGTCGGCTCCTGCATCCAGCAGGAGCTCCGCGATGCGGACGGCGTTCTTCGGCGTGCGCTGCCGGTATCCTTCGACGCCATTGGCGCCGACGTAGATGAGCAGCGTTGCCTGATGCCTCCTGCGTGAGCGCATCTGAATGAGCTCGGGGTCGCTCTGCAGGATCCGCGTTAGGCTTTCTTCGTCTCCATCTATGATCGCCTCCACGGCTCGTTCAAACCGTCCGACGCGAGAGCTTTCGTCCGTCACCTCGACAACCCATGCCGCCAGGCCCTTCCAACTCTCGAAGTCATACCACCGAGCTAGCGCGAGTCGCGCATCTTGCGGCGTGACGCGAGTACCGATCGCCGCATCAGAAAGTTGCCGGAGCTCGTGCAACTCACCGCGCAACACTTGCGCGGCCCTCGCGTCGCCTCCACGGGCTGCATTCAAGAGCTGGTCCGCTTGCCGCTCGTAGCGCGCCAGATCGGAGTCCAATGGTAAGGGCTGCATAACGATTTTAGAGGAAGCGCAGCCATCTACTGCGCGATCTCGCTTTGACGCTGGAGTACCAGCGGCACGGGAAATAGAGCGCAATAACGACCAGGATGGTTACCAGATACAATTGCCATAAAGACCATTGATAGCCAGGTGGCACGTCCGGAGGCATGAGTGGATGATTCGCGAATAGCCAACCCGTACTCTCTGGCGTGCGCACGAGCGAAATGAGTACTGCGACCAGATGGATGAGAGGGATGTGCAAAACGTAGTAGAAGAAAGGAACCTGGCCGAAGACGCTCAGCCATCGTGCCATACGGCCTCGAGCATTTTCGAGAAATGGCAAAATCGCGAGCATTGGTCCCAGCGTCATCGCGAGAAACAGGAGCGATGCTGGATACTTCGTCGTTGCGAGGAAAGCGAGCCAGGCGGGCATCCCGCTCTCAGGCTGAGGGGGCCACTGCTGCGGATCTCCATACAGTCCTGTTGCACGGAGCGCGACGAACAGACCGATTGCGAGGGTCCCTAGCGTTAGGCAGGCACGCCTCCGCGCGGCCGCGGGCTTCTGCATGATCGCGCCAAAACCGTAGCCTGCCGCGATCACGCCAATCCATGGTAACGCCACGTACAGGATGGCAACCTGCCAGCCGTCGCCACCGAGTCGGAAACCGCCCCCAGCGTAGAGAAAACGCAGGAGCCACGAGGGGTTTTCACCGCCGCTGAGCAGTGGCGCGAGGGCATTGTGGCCGAGGATTATCGTGACGCCTATCGCCGCGACCGCCGCGGTGGGAAGGAACGCGAGAGCTGCCAGCACGATCATCGACCACCCGATCACCCAAATCACCCCCGCAAACGTGAACTGCGCGTAGTCGAAGTTGAACGTCCACCCAAAGCGCAGGATGGTGAGCTCGAGCAGGACGAGCCATGCACCGCGCGTAAGAAGAAAGGTCGCGAGCGCCTTACGCGATCCCGCTTTGCTGCCGTACAGGTATGCTGCTGTTCCAGCCAGAAAGATGAAAATGGGTGCGCAGAAGTGCGTGACCCAGCGCGTAAAGAACACGCCGGGCGTTGGTCCTCCGGCCGGTATCCCGGAGTACACACGCACGTGATCGATCGCCATCAGCACCATCACGACACCGCGCATGATGTCGAGCGACACGATGCGCCCGCGTGCGCGCGAATCGTTAGGTGCTGTCTCCGTTTCTTCCCGTTCGATGGTCACCGGCTCGAGGGCGGTAACGCTCATGCCTTGGATCCAAGAGGGGGTTTGACGAGAAGTGCAGCGGCACCCGGAGTCCCGGCAACATGGCCTCAGGGAACGGCGCCTCTCCTGCAGTCAGCGGCTGATACAGTCGCGCATGCGCGGCCGAGCGCTACGTTCTTGCCA
Organism: Gemmatimonadaceae bacterium; assembly: GCA_035253645.1. Classification (GTDB taxonomy): domain Bacteria; phylum Gemmatimonadota; class Gemmatimonadetes; order Gemmatimonadales; family Gemmatimonadaceae; genus DASYRX01. The sequence goes on from DATFBW010000221.1 coordinate 8,715, forward strand.
TGCGGAACGGCCTTGTTTCACGCCACCCGTGGTTGCTTCTCTCGGCCGCGTGCCTCGTTCCCGCGGTGCTCGACGTGCTCCAGGGGTACGTGCAAGGCAGGCTCAATCCAGAAAACGCCATGCCCTGGCGTTGGCAGCTCTGGAGTGCGTTCGAGTGGATCATCCTCGGCGCGCTCATTCCGATTACGTATTTCCTCGGCCGGCGGTATCCGCTCAGGCAACCGCACGTCGCCAGGCATCTGGTTGTTCACGCGCTCGGCGCGCTGGTGTTATGCATCGGCTGGGCCGGTATTGGAATCACGTTTGGGATGCTGCTGGGCACTGTCCCCGCAACCGTCGCGAGCTGGATGCTCCGAACGATCCCGTGGGGCGTATTCATGTACTTCACCACGTTAGGCTGCGTCCATGCGCTCAACTACTTTGCCGAAGTACGTGAGCGCGAGGCACAAGCCGCGCGCCTCGCGGCGCAGGTCGCCGAGGCGCGCCTAACGGCTCTACGTACGCAGATCAATCCGCATTTCCTGTTCAACAGCCTCAATGCGCTGCTCGTCCTGATCCGGGACAGCGATACGAAGACGGCGGAACGTATGCTCGAGCTGTTGAGTGAGCTGTTGCGGCAGGTGCTGACTGAGGATGCTCGTCAGGAAGTGACACTCGAAGAGGAGCTCCGTTTCCTGGACGGCTACCTGGCGATCGCCCAGATCCGGTTCAGCGATCGTCTGCGGATCGTGCAATCTGTAGATCCGGGCCTGTCTGACGCGCTGGTCCCGCAGTTCATCCTGCAACCGCTCGTAGAGAACGCGTTGCGGCACGGGATCGGTGAAAGCGTCGCAGGCGGGACAATCGAGATATCGGCGCGCCGTGACGGTGACGATCTGGTGCTGAGCGTGACCGATGACGGCCCCGGAATAGCGGCGGCGCCTAACGGCACCGGCGTCGGCTTGCGCAACACGCGCGAGCGGATCGCGACGCTCTATGGAGACCGTGGCTTGCTCGTGCTGGCTGCGCGGCCGACCGGCGGCACCATAGCAACGGTGCGACTGCCCTATCATCGCGCCAGCCAGGCGCCGGCCGCCTAACGTCGCATGACGATCCCGACGCTCATCGTGGATGACGAGCCGCTGGCGCGGCGTGGCATACGCCAGCTGCTCGATGACTATGAACAGTTTCACGTCGTTGGTGAGTGTCGCAACGGCAGAGACGCGGTGCGCGCGGTTCGCGCGCTCAGGCCGGCGCTTGTGTTTCTCGATATCCAGATGCCTGGCATGACGGGCTTCGATGTCGTGCGCGACATCGGCCCCGATGCGATGCCGGCCGTCGTATTCGTGACAGCTTACGATCAGTTTGCTGCGAAGGCATTCGAGACCCACGCACTGGATTATCTCGTGAAGCCCGTGACGCAGCAGCGGTTTCGCGCGACGATCGAGCGGATCCTCGCACGACGCCGCGATCGCGAGGCGCTCGCCCTCGCCGAGCGGCTGCATCGCCTCCTTGCCGAGCAGCAGGCTGCACGCGGGAGTATCACCGTCCCGACGTCGGGCGGTCTGGTCGTGGTGGACATGGCAGATATCGAGTGGATCGAGGCGGATGACTATTACGCCGTCATCCATGCGCGCGGGAAGCGCCTACTCATCCGAGAATCGTTGGCGTCGTTCGAAGAACGGCTGGACAGAACGCGCTTCCTGCGTGTGCACCGCTCCGCGATTGTCGCGTTAGGCAAGGTTCAGGAGCTGCGCACCACGTTGGGTACCGGGACGATCTTGCTGCTGCGCGATGGAACGCGCGTTCCGGTAAGCCGCCGTCGCAAGGAGGAAGTCGCCGCGGCGTTGCGTCGGCGCTAACTACGTGCCGTCGAAGTAAGCGACGATCAACTGCGTAATGCGGCCCATGCGGTCCTCGGCCTCGCCATATGGACCTTCAATTGCGTTGGCGAAAAACGAAATGACAATCGGGCCCGAACGCGCGAGCACAATACCGACATCGTTCGCGAGCACCGGGGGGAAATCGCCCGTTTTGTGAGCCACTGGTACCGTCAGGAAATGCGGCAGCCTGCGCGCCCCAGCTTGTTGCGCCCGCATCATCCGCAACATGTCCGTGCACGACGCTCTCGCGGCAATCGCCTGCGCAACACTGCCCTCGCTACAACGCTGAATCGCCTCGAGCATGCGCCCGGTTGCACGGGGCGTCATTTCCCCTAACCAGTATGCGCGATCGTTGTTCGTCTTCTCGTTCCGGTTGGACCCCTGAGGCAAAGCACCGTATTTCGCGAACAGCTCACCCGTGGTCATGGTGAGCTTGAGACCATCGCCGTAGCCGGCCTCGCGCAACCACGCGTTCACTCGCTGCGTACCGCCGACCTTCGCAATCGCAAGATCGGTCGCCGTGTTGTCGCTCGTTATGATCATCTGCAGCAAGACGTCGCGCAGTGTCGGCTGAAGACCCGCGTCGTGATACCGGAAGATGCCGGATCCGCCGCGCACGTCGGCGGCTGTAATGCTGACGCGTTCAGTCAGGGACAGCTTCCCCTGATCGGCCAGCTGAAATGCCAGCACCATCACCGGAATCTTGATGACGCTGGCGCTGTTGAATGTGCTATCGGCACGTACGCCGGCTTCTTCGCCGCTGGTGAGGTGTTTCACCCAAACGCCGGCCTTTCCAGGGAACCGCGCCAGCTCCGCGTCCAGCAGCCGTTGCAGACCGGAGGTCGTCCGCGCCGGCTGAGCGAATGCCTGCGACTGCAGGAGAACTGCAGCCGCCAGCAGCGCACGCCGCTTGACGTTAGGCACTACCTCTGGCGCGCCGCGGACCGACGAAGCGCCAGGTAAGCGGCAAGATGAGCGTGGCCAGCGCGATCTTGAGGAGGTCGCCCGGGATGAACGGCAGAACGCCCGTCTCGAGAACGCCACCGGGACCGACGAACGCCTGTAGCCAGAGCGCGCCAGTTAAATAGATGATCGCGTTTCCTACGATCATCGTGAGCGCCGTGGACCATAAGCGACGGTCCCAGCCACGTTCACTCAGTGAACCCACCACGAACGCAGCAGGTAGGTAACCCATCAAATACCCGGCGGTTGGACCGACGAGGCGTGCGATGCCGGCCGCCCCGCCTGCAAAGACCGGTAGCCCAAAAAGACCAAGGGCTAAATAGGTGACGATCGTCGCGAGTCCGCGTTTGCTGCCGAGCAACGCCGCGAGGAGCAACACGGCGAATGTTTGCCCCGTGATCGGGACCGGCGAAAATGGCAACGGAATCACGAGCTGTGCACTCAACGCGATCAGCAGGCTGCCACCGAGCACGAGGATCGCATCCCGCACGATGCTCGCGTTAGGCCAAATTGTATCGGTCAGGACACCGGATTGAACCGTGACGGTCTTCACGACGTGGAATCTCCGCTGCGAATTGGTCCTTTAGCCTCCAGCCACACGATATCGCCGAGACGCTCCAGGCGAAACCGACGATTTCAATCGCGTGTCCCGACAGGAAGCAACTTCGCCAGTCTTTTGCATCGGTCAAGTGCCGGCGCGGGTTACCACACCGCACAGGTCTCTCCTCGCAGACGTCAGCGGATGAAGCTGCCGTACACCTGCCGCATGAAATCCATACGTGTATCGGTGCCACGCGATTGCGTGATGTAGATAACGATCAGGTTGCGGGCGGGATCCGCCCAGGCCAACGTGCCGTCGGACCCGGCGTGCGAGAACGTCCCCGCCGTGAAAGGTGCCTCGACAGTCCGGTACTTATCGGTCCGCACCTCCCAGTTCAGTCCATAAAACCGGTCCATCTGCTCGCGCCGTGACTGCCTGTAGACGTAGTCGGCGTGCGGCTGTGTAGCCAGCTTCACGGACTCCGGCGCGAGTATGCGCACGTTGCCTAACGTGCCCTGGCCGAGCATCGCGGCCATGAAACGGGCGTAATCGAGGGCAGTGGAATAGAGGCCCCCCGACGCGCGAAAGAAGGGAACAACAGGCGGCATGGTGTTGTCCCAGTAGCGGATCCAGGGACCGTCGCGCTCGCGTCGATACGCCGCGGCAACGCGCGCTCGCAGCGGACTCGCCGGATCGTCGACGAGAAACGAATCCTTCATGCCTAACGGCTCGAGGATCCGGGTCCGGATGAAGTCTTCCGAGGGCATCCCGGCGCGGTCCGCGATAACGGCCCCCACGGTGCTGGTGCCTGGGTCGCTATAGAAGTAATCCGTCCCCGGGGCGAAGTCGGGACCCTTTGCACCGACGGCATCCACGGCCTCCCGCAGGGTCTTGTATTGCGTGCCTCCCGTGGCAACGTAGATCTCGCCCCGGATCCCTGACGTGTGCGTCAGCAGCTGAAAGATCGTAATGTCGCGCGCCTTCGGGTTGTCGAACGACGGAAGGAACTGCGAGACGCGGTCTTCGAGCTTGAGCTTCCCTTCCTCGCGCAAAATGAGAGCAGCGGCACCGACGAGAGGCTTGGTCATCGAGCGCATGCTCACGATGTGATCGGTGCGCATGGGAAGCTTGCGCTCGCGATCGCTCCAGCCGACCGCCTCGTGCAGCACTGTGCGGCCGTTACGGATCACGAGCAGGATAGCGCCGACGATGCGATCGTCGTCAACCCACTTCTGCACAGTGGTGACGACCCCGCGCAGTTTCTCGGACGACATGCCCACTTCTTCCGCGGCCGCCCGAGGAAACGTCTCTGGCTGCTGTGCAACAAGTGCGGTGCTCGCCGTGCTGAGCGAGCAAGCCAGGATCAACCGGATCGTACGATCGATCATCAATGCTCTCCGATACGTGTGCGACAGCACAGACCCGAGTGGAGGTTGAAGCTTGTAGACGATCGCGCGGAGTCGCGACATAATCCAGCAACCTTTGAGAGACTTTTCGTCTGGGGCGGCCTTATGAAGCGAAGAGATTTCCTCGTCTCCACCGCGTTGGGGTCTTTGGGACTCGCAGCCTCGCGGCTCTCCGCGTCAGCGGGCACTCCCTTTCTGTCCGGCCTAACGCTTCGGAGCTCGGGCCCGCCCACCGCCACGCGCAAGATTCTGATCGCGGGCGGCGGCTACGGTACAGCATTCATACGCTACATGGCCCAGCTCACGGGCAAGCGGCGTCCCAAGCTTCTGTATCTGCCGACAGCATCGGCCGACCGCGCGGACGGAATAATCACCTGGTTCCGCAACTGCGCTCCGCTCGATGTCGAGCCGTCCGTACAGGAAAGCTTCATCGCGAGCACACGACAGACGCGCAGCTGGGAAGAAGTCCTGCTCTCGGTCGATGGCATCGTCGCGTCCGGCGGTAACACGCTGAACCAGCAGGCGATCTGGAAAGCCCAGGGGATCGACGTAGTGCTTCGAGAAGCGTGGGATCGCGGGATCGTCCTGGGAGGCGCGAGCGCCGGCTCGTTGTGCTGGTTCGAGGAAGGGACAACGGACTCGCGGCCTAGAGAGCTCACGATCGTCAAGTGCCTCGGCTTTTTGAAAGGGAGTCACTCGCCACACTACGATCGCGAGGCGGATCGCAGGCCGCTCTACCATAAGCTGATCGCATCGGGGCAGATGAAGCCCGGTTACGCGTGCGACAACGACGCGGGCATTTACTTCGAAGACAATGAAGTAAAGCGCGTAGTGCACACGCGCGCCGACGCGAAGGTGTATTACGTCAGCGTGGTCGGCGGGAAAGTCGTGGAGCGGTTGCTCCAACCCGAGATGATTTCCTAACGTCGCAGTCGCTACATGCCGTAGCCGCGAGCCATCCCGGTGGCAACGAAAACCATCGCGATCACGATCAGGGCTTCAATTACGGAGATCGTGGCGAAGGTACCAGCCGAACCAGTGTCAGGCGTAATGCCGCGCGCGAGTTGCCGTCGCCAGCGGACGAGGCCCATCGCCACGCGAATCTCCAGCACGAGGATGATCGCGAGCAAGGTCATCTTGAGCCAGAAGAGGTGGTTCTGCATGTAATAAATCGCCGACTTCTCCATGCTCGCGAGGACTCGTGTTAGGCCCGTCCCGATCCACAGGATTGCCGACAGACCCCACAAGCTGTCTGCGTAGAAGATGCGACCGAATGCGGCCTCGTTGAACGGACCACGGAGCGCCCGGGCACGGGCCCAGACGGCACCGAGCCCGATGCCTAACGCGATGAGGTGAAGGGCGGCGAAGAGCCAACGCAGCATCGTGACGTCCCTAGCGTGAAGCGGTTCTCGCTACCGCAACCTGTTCCTGCGGCGTTACGATGAGACGCACGCCGCGCTGGTATGTGAAGTAGGACCACCCCCACTGCAACATCACGCTCAGCCGATTGCGGAAGCCTGCCAGGTAGAAGATGTGCACGGTCAGCCATAAGAGCCACGCAAGCACGCCAGAAACCGTGAACGCTCCGAAGTCGGCCACGGCCTTGTGCCGACCGATCGTCGCGAGATCCCCCTTGTTCCGGTACTTGAAGGGGCGTCGCCGCTGGCGAGCTATTGTACGCAACACGTTTTCGGCCGCGTGTTTGCCCTGCTGCATGGCGGCCGGGGCAACCCAGGGGACGGCGCGGTCTGCCTTGTATGGCACAGTGGCCAGGTCGCCCACCACGAAGACGTTAGGATGACCGGGTACACTGAGGTCGGGATCCACCTGCACGCGCCCGGCACGATCGAGCGGCGCGCCAAGCTGTGCACCTAACGGGGCGGCTGCATTTCCCGCGGCCCAGAAGACCGACCGTGCAGGAATGAACTCCGACGGTACATCCGGCAACACTCCCTCGTAGCGCACACCATCCTTGCCTAACGCGGTGACCAACGTACCCAGGCGGACGTCGACGCCCAGCTCTTCGAGATCGTGCTTCGCTTGCACCGAAAGTTCTTCCGGCATTGCCGGAAGAAGGCGCGGGCCCGCCTCGAGCAGGATGACGCGGGCCTCACGCGGATTCGTGCGGCGGAAATCGCGCGGCAGTGTCGTGCGCGCGATGGTGCTCATCATCCCGGCGAGCTCGACGCCGGTGGGCCCGCCTCCCACGATCACTAATGTCTGCAGGGCCCGCTGGACGTCTTTATCGCCCTCGCGTTCGGCTTCCTCGAAGACCAGGAGAAAGTGCTCGCGCACGACGAGCGCATCCTCCAACGTCTTGAGTCCGGGCGCATTCTTTTCCCACTCGCCGTGCTTGAAATACGAATGGCGCGCACCGGCGGCGACGATCAGATAGTCATATCGCTCCTGGGATTCACCGCCATCCAGGTCGACAGTCTGATTGTCGACATCGATCCTGGTCGCATCCGCCATGACCACACGTGTATTCCTCTGTGCGCGCAGCAGCCACCTGATGGGCACAGCGATGTCACTCGGCGACAGGGTCCCTGTGGCGACCTGGTAGAGCAGCGGCTGAAAGACGAAGTGATTCGTCTTGTCGATGACGATGACGTCGACGTTGGCGTGCTTCAGCCGCTTGGCGGCCGTGCTGCCTGCGAAGCCACCGCCGATGATGACTACGCGTGGGCGTGTCACCGCGCCGTCGCACGGCCCGGTGGCTTCGCGCTCACGAGGTTGACGAAGAGGCGCGCCGCGCCGGGGACGCCGTTCGGAAGCTGCCGGAACAGCGAAAGTGTCGTATACACGTACATGCCGCGGCCGACCGGCGCGATGAGCAAAGCTCCCCGGTTAGGCGCTTCGCCCGGGTCGTTCATGTCCAGCGGCGCCGCATAACGCTGGTCGAACGTGCGTGGCATGTAGAGTCCGCGCTCCTGCATCCAGTTCGCAAAATCGTCCTGTGTTATCGCGTTAGGCGTGCGCAAGATGCGGTGGACCGGTTGCATGAAGCGCACAGCGGCGGTTTCGTCAGTAACGCGATCTGCCGGCCGCGTCAACTGGATCGGGTACGGCATCATCCCGGGCTGCAGCATCTCGTATTGACCGTATTGCGCTACGACAGTGCCCCCCGCGCGCGCAAAGTCCAGGACGATGTCACGCGACGCGCGCAGCTCGGGACTGGCGTCATACGCGCGCGGTCCAAGGACGAGGGTTGTGAAACGCCGGAGATCGGCCGTGCGCAGCTCCATCGGCGCGATCGTCGTCACGCGGATGCCTAACTGTTCGAGCGCAGCAGCTCCGTAATCGGCGACACCAGGCACATACGCGACGTTGAGTCCCGGCGGCACGTTGACGTCGACCGCCTGCAGCATTGTCTGTGGCGCGATGTACATCCGCCGGGGCCGGATATGGTCGTAGTCCACGAGGATGTACCCAGCCCGGAACTCCTGGTGGCCAACGGTGGCTACGGCGCTGAGCTGGTGTATCCCGGTGGTGAGCCTCCCGCGAACGCGGAACGGAATAGTCTCCGTGCTGCCGGCACCGACGAGCTGCACTTCGCGGACTGCTGAATCGGCGACGAGGCCACGAGGCGTCTGGAGCGCCACCTTCACAGTCTGCGGCGCGCCTAACGAGGAGCTGATCGTGACGAGCACGATGCGATTGAGCGGCGTGTTGGCACGCGCGTATTCGATGCTCGCGGCCATCCGAATCGTGACCGAGGGCGCCATCGCGAGAGGCCGATTGACCTCTCCTTTCACCTGATCTGCATAACGATAGACGACGGGCGCGCGGACCCGAAAACGCGCGCTATCCACCTCGAACGTGTACACCAGCGTGGCGGCTACGTCACGCGATGCCTCCGCGCCTGGAACGCCGCGCGCCTCGTACATGGCGGCCCCCCGGCCGCCAGCCATCCACCACGGAACGGTTACGTAGGAGAGCGTCAGCGGGACAGAGTCCGCGCGCACGCTGTCGGGGGCGATCGGAGCCGCGTTAGGAACGCCGGCGGCAGGCACCTCGCGCTGCAGCCCGCCAAGGTCCCAACGACGCTCCAGGATGCGTACCGTGTCGCGGCCTCGGTTATACACCGCGATCGAAACGGGAACGCGCTCGGCCGTCGCAAAGAGCTCGCGGGGAACGGTCGCCTCGATCGCGATTCCGGTTGCGAGCTGCATGGCCCGGCTCGTGCGCTCGCGCGCGATTTCCAGAGCGGCGGTGAAGTCGCGTTGCGCATCGCTCATCGTTTGCACGAAGCCGCGCGATGTGAACGCGTTGAACGCGGCATCGCGCAGCCGATCCAGCGTGCGCGCAACCGTGCCGAGCGATGGCAAGAGGAGGTGGGGCTCGCGGAGGTCAAGATGCGCCTTTACGGTGCGGAAGTGGACGCCTAACGAATCAATGAGCGTTGCGTGCTGAGGGTTTGGCAGCACCGAACGGAATCGTGACCACGTCGTATCGACTCCATCGAACAGCGTCGTTTCCGTCGCATCATTGCCGGCCGCCACTGTGCTCGCACGCGTATGTTCCAACTGCACCTCAAACCAGCGAACGCCTCGCCGAGGGAGCGCGCCGAACGCCTGCGACCTGTGTTGCGAGCGGCTGACTGCCGCCAACTCGGCATACGACACTCCCAAGAGTGGAGCAAACTCGCCCACGTTGAGACGCAGCGTCGCCGCTTCGGTGTTGGAGAAGTTACCGCGATAGAACTTGAGCGGTGTCCAGGGCGCGAGACCGTATGTGGCCGTGAGCGGAATGCGCGCACTATCCGCCGCGACGTCGTACGCCTCACGAGCGATTATGCCAGCGACCTGATGATGTCCGTGGCCATCGCGCGGGGTGCCGCTGAAGACGCTGACGATCACGTGCGGCTTGAAGAGACGGATGATCGTGACAACTTGCCTGAGGAGATCCTCGCGCGGCCAGCGTATGAAGGTTTCCTCCGCCGTTTTGGAGAAGCCGAAGTCGAACGCGCGTGTGAAGAACTGTTGCGCCCCGTCGATCCGACGGGCAGCGAGCAGCTCCTCCGTACGAACGATGCCTAACGCATCTCCCAGCTCGCTGCCGATGATGTTCTGCCCGCCTTCGCCACGCGTCAGCGAGAGGTATGCGGTTTCAACCCCGCGCCCACGCGCAAGCCATGCGATGAGCTGCGTGTCCTCGTCGTCGGGGTGCGCACCGATCATCAATACGCGCGCGGAAACGCCGAGGTGCTGAACGAGCTGGCCTAACGCCTCCGCGCCATACTGGCTTTGCGCGGCGGCGCTGCTCGCTCTCAGCGCCAGCACCGCAGCCAGTGCAAGGCGGAGCATGATCGCGCTACGCGCGGACAGCACCCCGTGGCATCGCGAATGCATCGGCAACGATGCGCGCTTGCTCGACCTGATGCGAATTCGCGAACCCCTCGGCTGGGCTCGAACGCTCGGGACGTCCAACGTAGCGGATCGTTTGCGCATTGCCGACCGACGCACGCAGACGCGGCGCCGCATACGTCCACGCTCCCATGTTCTTTGGCTCCTCCTGCGCCCAGACGATCTCGTTCACGTTGGGATAGCTGTCGATCACGGCAGAAACGCCTTCGTGCGGCCACGGGTACAGCTCTTCGACCCTAACGACAGCGACGTGGTTCGGGCGTTCGGCGGTTGCCAGGTCGTAATAGATCTTGCCGGTGCACAGGACGAGACGCGAAACCTCCTCGCGGCGCTGGACCGCCGGATCGTCCAGCACCGGCTGGAAGCGCCCATTCGCCAGTTCCTCGAGCCGCGAGGCAGCTTGCGCGAGACGCAGCATGGACTTGGGCTGCATGAGGATCAGCGGCCGCTTGTTAGGCAGCTTCGCCTGACGCCGCAGGATGTGGAAGTACTGCGCCGGCGTCGTAGGATACGCGACGCGCATGTTTCCCTCAGCGCAGAGCTGCAGGAAGCGCTCGAGACGTGCGCTCGAGTGCTCGGGGCCCTGCCCTTCGTAGCCATGCGGCAACAACAGCACGACCGAGGAGTCCTGGCCCCACTTGGCGCGATCCGCGGCGATGAACTGGTCGATCACCGGTTGGGCGACGTTGATGAAGTCGCCGAACTGCGCCTCCCAGAGGACGAGCGCTTTCGCGTCTGCAGTGCTGTAACCGTATTCGAAGCCCAGGACGGAGATTTCCGAGAGGGGTGAGTTGTACACCTCGAACGAGCCAACCGCGTTAGGCAGATGTTGCAGCGGGATGTACTTGCTTCCGTTCTCGATGTCGTGCAGCACCGCATGCCGATGCGAGAACGTCCCGCGTTCCGTATCCTGCCCCGTCAGCCGGACGTGAACGCCATCGCTCACTATGCTGGCGAACGCGAGCGCTTCCGCGTGGCCCCAATCGATGCCGCCAGCCTCGCCTAACGCCTCACGCCGGCGTTCCAGCTGCTTTGCCAGCCGTGGATGCACGTGGAACGTGGCCGGCCACGACAGGAGACGCTCGTTCAGCCCCACCAACTGCTCGGCACGGACCGCTGTGTCCACGCTGCGTATGATGGCCCCCCACTCTCCGGTGGTTGGCTCTACGTCCGGCTCATGCGACCGATCGGGATCAGCGTGGCTCGCGGCCAGCCGTTCCGCGACCTGACGTTCCATCGTCGTCACGTCTGCGCTTGTCAGAACACCGTCACGCTCGAGCCGCTCGCCCCAGAGCTGGCGCACGGTGGGGTGCTTTTTGATAGCGGCGTAGAACTCGGGCTGCGTGAACGTCGGTTCGTCGCCCTCGTTATGCCCGTGACGGCGGTAGCCGACCACGTCGATCAGAAAATCCTTGCCGAACTTCGCGCGATACGCGACGCCCAGGCGCATTGCATGTATGCAAGCCTCGGGATCGTCCGCGTTCACGTGCACGATTGGAACCTCGAACCCTTTCGCCGGATCGCTGGCGTAATACGTCGATCGCCCGTCAGCCGGATCGGTCGTGAAGCCCACCTGGTTGTTGACGATGATATGGATGGCGCCGCCGACCCGGAAACCATTCAGGCGCGAAAGGTTGAAGGTTTCGGCAACGACTCCTTCGCCTGTGAACGCGGCGTCGCCGTGCACCAGCACAGGGACGACCGCCGCCTCGTCGCGCGTGGCGCCTAACGCGACCAGACGCTGCCGTGCGCGGGCGACGCCCAGCAGCACGGGATCCACGATCTCGAGATGACTCGGATTCGGCAACAGCTGCAGCGAGACGCGCGTCCCTTGCACGTCCTTCTCGATTTCGAAGCCGAGGTGATATTTCACGTCGCCGGTCTCGCTATCCCCCACGTCCGCATGACGCCCCTCGAACTCGTCGAAGATGCGCGCGAGCGGCTTGTCCAGCACGTGGGCGAGCACATTGATACGCCCGCGATGTGCCATCCCGACCACGATCTGTCGCGCACCGCGCTTCGCTGACTCCGCGACGAGAAAGTCCAGCATGGGGACGAGCAAGTCGTTCCCCTCGATCGAGAACCGCTTCACGTTGACATACGTGCGCGCGATGAACCGCTCGAGCCCTTCCACCTCGCTCAGGCGCATGAGCAGCGCTGTTTTCTCTTCGTCCGTCAGGTAGCGCGGCAATTCTTCCTGCTCGATCACCTGCCGGAACCAAGAGCGCTCGCCTTCCTCCTCCAGGTGCATGAATTCGTAGCCGACGCCTGACGAGTATACCTGTCGCAGCCGATCGGCGACGTCGGCTGCCGTACCGAAGTCGAAGCCCAGCGCGATCGCGGGAACCAAGGTCAGATCCTGCGCGGTGATTCCGTAGAATTCCGGCGTGAGCTCGGCGGCGCCCGGCGGCTTGGTGCCTAACGGGTCGAGCTGCGCGGCAAGGTGTCCATAGTGGCGGATCCCATCGATCAGTCCAGCAGCGCCGGCGACCTTTCGCAAATACGCCGGATCGCCCGTGACCATCGTGCCCGTCGCCGCACGTGGTGCCATCCCTGCACCCAGCGACTGCGCGAGTTTGAAAAGCTGCCGCCACGACTCATCGACCGAATTCGGGTCGCGCTGAAAACTCTCGAACAACTCGGCGATATACGCTTCGTTGAAAACGCTCGAAACGCTCGGGGAACGAGAGGAAGAATTCACGTCAGTCATGGCCGAAATTTAACCCTGGCTCGGTGGCGAGCTATCTACGGCGCGACTTACTCGTGATCGAGGTGCGTTGGGATGAGCAGCGTAAAAGTCGATCCTGCACCAAGTTCCGACTGCAGCTGCACGCACCCACCTAACAGCCCAGCCAGCCGCTGTGCGATAAACAAGCCAAGCCCGGTTCCGCCGTGTCGTCGAGTCAGGCCGGGCTCGAGCTGAGCAAACGGTTCGAAAATGCGGCGGTGCGCTTCGCGCGGGATACCCGGCCCTGTGTCGCGGACCTCGAAGCGGATCATCCCCGAGTTCTCGATCGCAGCGAGAGTGACCTGACCCGAATCCGTGAACTTCACGGCGTTTTCAGCGAGGCTCACGAGGATGCGTCGTACCTTATCAAAGTCGGATTCGATCGATTCGGGCGATGCAGCAAAGTCGAGTATGACCTTGAGTCCTTTTCGCCGCGCCATCGGATCGACCGCGATTGCGATCGCCGCCAATAGCTCGCCGACAGCGATTGTCGAGGGTCGCACGATCTCCCGTCCACCTTCGATCGCAGAGAAGCTCAAAAGTTGATCGATGATGGCAGACAGCTGATCAGTCACGCTCCGCATGCGTTCGACCAGATCGCGCTGCGATGGATTCAGCGAGCCCGCGACGCCATCCGAGAGCAGCTCACCGTAGCCAACGAGCGCGGCGACCGGCGTGCGCAGCTCGTGTGAAAGGGTCGCGAGAAAAGCACTCTTGGCCTGATTAGCCGCTTGCGCCCGTTCCGCGAGCTGTGACTTGTCGAGGATTATTGCCGCGAAATCGGCAAAGAGTTGGACGCGATCGATGTCGGCCGGTAGGAAGCTCCCTGCAGCGCGCGCGCGCCATGAAAGCAGCACGCCGAGGACGTCATTCTTAGCTGCGATGAGTGGCGCAGCGAGTATTTCACCGATGGGGCCGCGCATCGTGGTGAGGGGCTGCGCGGTCGCGCGGCTCGCGTAATCGCGCTCAATGACAAGTCGACGTCGGGAGATCGCGCTCTGCGCGAGAGATCCTGCGAGCGGGTATTTGGATCCTACCCTGAGAGTTCCGGAACCGGCGACCGCTTCAACACATAGCTCGTGCGCTTCTATGCGTACGACGGCGCTGCCATCGGCGTGGGCCAGGTGGAGCACACTCTCGCACAGTTCGGTAAGGAGCGCGCCGGTGTCGTGCAGCGCGGCGAGCTTTCGCGCCAGCGCGTGGACGTATTCGATCTCCTGCGTCCATTGTGGCGTGAGGACGCGTGCCGGCAATTCACCGGTGACCGGACGTTGTGGCGCGCTGAACGTCATGAGGGAACTACGTTATGCCTAACGAGCCTGCCGCCGTTTTCGCCGGCGCGCTCTGCTCCAAAGGTAGTCGCACGACCAGGTGTACGTTGAGGCCCCCATTTGTCGTGCGGAAGCGTTCCTCCAGTGGCCACTCCAATGCTCCTTCGAGGGCAGGATGCGCACTCAACAGGGCGCAGTGCCATTCAGCGAGCCGCTCGCGACCCAGGCGCCCGAGCGTCGCGTACAAGTTACGCAGCTGCGGCACCTCACCTACTCGTACGCCATACGGTGGGTTGGTGACCAGCCAACCGGCCTCGCCAGGTGGCTCGAGAGCCGATAGCGCTTGCTCTCGTGCCTCGATGTCGGTCAGGACGCCGGCGCGTTCGGCGTTCGCGGTTGTCGCTGCAATCGCACCGGCGTCACGATCCGCCGCAATGATCGGGGCCCTTCGGGCCGTTTCGCGAGATTGCGCCTGATCCTGGGCTGAGCGCCACAATGCGGCGTCGAAATTGGGCCAGTTGGCGAAAGCGAATGTTCGGTGTTTGCCGGGAGCGATTTTCCGTGCGAGCAGCGCCGCTTCGATGGCGATCGTGCCGGACCCGCAGAATGGGTCGAGCAGCGGTGTCGCCGGATCCCATTCGGCGCCGAGCAGCATTGCGGCAGCTAACGTTTCGCGCAGGGGGGCCTTTGCCGTTGCCTGACGATAGCCGCGGCGATGCAGGTTGGCGCCTGACGAGTCGAACCGGATCGTGCACTCGTCGCGGAGAAGCCTAACGAGCACGAGCTGGGCGTCGTTCGGCTCTTGCGTGTCGTCGTCCTTCTCCTCCACATGCAGGTGCACGCGCGCCCCGATCGCGCCCGCAATGCGCTCCGCCACGGCATCCGAGTGGTATAAACGTGATTTGCGACACGTGACTCGGAGACGGACGCGCATGCCGTCGCGGAGCCACTCGTCCCACGCCACCGCTCGGGCTTTGCGTTCCAGTTCCGCGAACGAGCGCGCGCGGAAGTTGGCTCCCTGCACCGTTATGCGACTCGCGGTGCGCAGGTTGAGGTTCATGGTGTATAACGATTGCAGCGACGCGCGTACGGGAATCGCCCCGGGCTCCATGTCCCCGCTGGGCGATACGGAGAGCGCTGCGAGCTCGCGGACAGTGATACGTTCCAGTCCGGGGGCCGTAACCACGAGTGTGTCGTAATCGGTACGTGGCAGCACAATTACATACGATAATTCACGAGGTGTGGTGGCGATGACGTTCAGTAACGTTATGCGGTTGATTGTTCTTGGCGCGATGGGCGCGTGCGCGACGGCAAATAGCTTGTTGGAGCCGGACACGCGTCCGGCGAAAATCGAGTATTACGGCGTGGGTGGGATCGCGGCGCTCAAATTCGCGCATCATATCGATAGTGCCACCGGCGTGGTGACCGCCGGTGCTCCAGAGCTGTGTGAGCAACTGCAGGAGGAGTGTGCATTTCCGGCCGTCGTCATCCGCACGATGACACGCGCCGAGGTCGATGCGCTTTTTCAAGCGGCCGCGAGCCGCGACTTCGCGGCGCTCGATCGCGAGTACGTGCCATCGAACACATGCTGCGACCGTCGTGATCACCATATCCTGGTGCGTGCGAATGGGTTCCGGCGTACCGTGCGCTGGTTTGATGGCGTCGACATGCCGCAGGTGCTTGTCAGTGTCGCGCAGCAGGTTTTCGTCGCCGGCACGCAACGGAACTAGATGCGGGGTGCGTAACGAGGTGCGAGATGCGAGGTGCGAGGTAAGGCGACGTTAGGCGCTATTTTCCGCACCTCGAGTCTCGTACCTCTTCTAAAGCGACCCTAAAAACTTGAGCAGCGCGTCTCGCTCGTCTTTGGTTAGGCGGCGGTAGAACTCACGCGCGGCCTGCGCCTCGCCGCCGTGCCACAAGATCGCTTCCTCCAGGGTACGGGCCCGCCCGTCGTGGAGGAAGCGCGAATGGCCGGTTACGAATGCCGAAAGTCCGATGCCCCAGAGTGGCGGTGTTCGCCATTCGTTCGCGCTCGCGCGGAAATCGGGGCGGCCGTCGGCGAGCGCCGGACCCATGTCGTGCAGGAGCAGGTCCGTATACGGGTGAATCGTTAGGTTCGCCAGCGCCGGCTCGACGCCGCTCGCGGCGGTTCGCATCGTCGGAGCGTGACAGGCGGTGCACTGTGCCTCGGCGAACAGCCGGGCGCCGCGCCGGACGTCGGCGTCGCGCACATTTCGGCGAGCCGGCACTCCCAGGGTCCGCGTGTAGAGCGCCACGGCCTCCACATGCTCACGGGTGACGTCCGGATTGTGCGGGCCGCAGATCGGCAGTTGCAACACACAATGCTCGTTAGGCAGTAACGGCGACGTCACCCCGATGTCTTCGTTATACGCCGTTGCGGTTTGTATGAGGAGGGACGCCGTGTTGGCCTTGTGCCCGAAGCGACCCAGACGCCGTCCCGTCGTGAGGCCACCGCTCACGACATTCGCCCTGCCCGAAATACCGTCTCCATTGCGGTCGTTTTCATCGGCCCGCAAAAGGATTTCCGCATCCGGCACGGCCTCCAGCAACCCAAGTCCGACCACTTGGGGTGCGACTCGCGGGGAGAACATGATATCGGACGGCGGCGGGCTATACAGGAGCACGAGCTGATAATTGGGTTTCTGCAGCTCATACGGTGTGCCGTCCGCGAACTCACCCGTTAGGCGTTCGTACGTGATGTCGACCGTGCCTTCCGGGGTAGTGCCGACGATGGCGCGATTCTGCAACTGGCCGCCGTATCCTGGCACGGCCCGCGGCGCCGCGTCCGCGAGGATGCCTGGTACGCTGAGTCGAAATAACATGCCGCGGTACGCACGCGGCGCGAGCGGCGGCTGACCCCGGCCATTCTGTTCGTGGCACGCGAAACACGACGTATTGTTGAACAGCGGGCCGAGTCCCACGTTAGGCGCCGTGCCCGTCGCCGCGTCGAGGAAGCCAAGGCTGAACAGCGAGTCCCCGAGCATGTGGAGTGCCAGGCGCTCGCCTGCCAGGGTTGGAATGGGCTGCTCGAAGGCGCGGCCAGATACGTCGAACACAGTTGCCGCGCCGGCGGAGAGCTCCGTCTCCGGCACGGCCGGCGTGAGATCGGATCCTGTGGAGTCGGCGCAGGCCGTAAGAACGGCCAGGAGTGGCGTTATGCAGAGCGCGCGCGCATTGCGCGGACGGCGCGCCACCCCAGCAGCGTGGCGAACAGCAGAGAGAACAGGATGGGGGACGTCAGATCGCGTTTGACGGACATCCAGAAATGGATGATCCCCAATACCGAGCTCACGTAAACGAGGCGGTGCAGCGCCTTCCAGCGTTTGGCGCCCATGCGCCTGATCGCAGCTTTGGTGGAAGTGACGACCAGTGGGATGAGCAGGACCAGGGCCGTGAACCCGATCGTGATGTACGCGCGCTCGCTGATGTCTTCCCATATCTCCGAGAAGTACAGCTCGAGGTCGAGCGTCAGGTAGAGCAGGAAATGCACGCACGCGTATGAGAACGCAAAGAGTCCGAAGGTCCGCCGGTACCGAATGAGCCAGCCAAGGCGCGTAATGGCGATGGCCGGGGTGATTGAGAGAGTAAGAGCGAGAAAGCGAAGTATCCACTTCCCGGTGTAGTGCTCGATCTCCGTGACCGGTTCAGCGGTCAGATAGTTCGTGCCGCGAAAGACGTCTGAGGCCAAGGCCAGGGCGCCCCACACGAAGGGGAGGCAAGATAGGGCAATGACGACAGCGTGCAGGTATCGCGGTTCTTTGAACGGGGCCGCGGGCTTTCGGTGAGGACGTGATCGCGAACCCGGGGTAGATTGCAGTTCGGGGGGGGCCCCCCGGGCCTCTTCTCGAACCTCGCTGCTAGCGCCCTGTCCCACCGCGCCGCCCGCGGGGACACGGGCGCTCGTCATTAATAGAGCTTCCTCAGGTCCATGCCGGCGTAAAGGCTTGCCACCTGATCCGCGTAGCCATTGAACATCTGCGTTTCGCGACGCCGAATCTTACCGATCACACGCTCGCGAGCCTGGCTCCAGCGAGGATGATCCACCGTCGGATTCACATTCGCGTAAAACCCGTATTCGTTCGGCGCCGCGACGTTCCATGCCGTGCGAGGCTCTTTGTCCGTAAAGCGGATGCGTACGATCGACTTGCACCCCTTGAAGCCGTATTTCCACGGCACCACGTGCCGTAACGGCGCGCCGTTCTGGTTAGGCAGCGTTTTCCCGTACATGCCGACGACGAACATTGTCAGCGGGTGCATCGCTTCGTCCAACCGCAACCCCTCCACGTAGGGCCAGTCCAGGATCGGGATCCGCTGACCCGGCATCTGCTTGGGATCGAGCAGCGTCGTGAACTCGATGTACTTCGCCGATCCCGTCGGCTCCACACGGCGGATCAGATCCGCCATCGGAAAGCCTAACCAGGGGATGACCATCGACCACGCTTCGACGCAGCGATGCCGGTAAATGCGCTCTTCTAATTTGTGCGGCTTGACGAAGTCTTCGAGCTGGTATGTCGCTGGCTTGTTTACCAACCCTTCGACCTTCACGCTCCACGGCTTCGTCTTGAAGTTCTGCGCATTCGCCTTGGGATCTTCTTTATCGGTGCCGAACTCGTAGTAGTTGTTGTAACTCGTCGCATCCTCATACGACGTCAGCTCGGCCTTGAGGTCCTGGTCCTGTCCCGGCTCCTCGCCACGCGCGCAGCCTGGCAGCCCCGCCAGCAGACCGGCCGTCGAGGCGCCCAGCAGTCCGGCCTCTTTCAGAAAATTTCGGCGATTGAGATAGACCGACTCAGGTGTGATCTCTGAGCTCGGGATATCTGACGATGATTTCGATCGGATGATCATGGCTGTGGCGTCGAATCAAGTATTAGTGCCGGGCCGCGGGAGGAAGTTCCCCTCTAGCTCTTCGCTCTTGGCTCTTAGCTCTTAGTCCTTGGTCCTTAGGAGTATACGCCCGCATGCGCGGCCCGGATCTCCTATGGACTAAGAGCTAAGGACTAAAGACTAGTAAAGCCCCACACTCCCCTTTACGGATGTGATGAGTTTGGCAGGGTCATAGCCGACCCCCAACCGAAAGACGATCTCCACCCTCCGGACATCCTCAATTCGGTCCGCAGGGTTTCCACCAAGTACCACGAGATCGGCCTGCTTTCCCACCGCGATCGTTCCGATCTGTGCATCGCGGCCCAGGTACTTGGCACCGTTGAGCGTCCCAATGCTGATGGCTTCGAGCGGGGTGAACCCCGCCTCCACCAGCAGCTCGAGCATGCGCTGATTCGAATATCCCGGAATCACACCGCCGTACCCGGTAGGATCGGTCCCGGCGACGAGCAACCCCCCGGCCCGCGCGAAGGCCAGTTCCATCTTCATTTCCTTTGCAAACGCTTCACCGCGCCGGGTATCGTTGGACCGCGCGATCGCAGCGTGCTGCCGCTCGAACTGCTCGCGCAGCTGCGGTACAAGCACATCCATGCCAGGCGGCACGGGACGACCCGGGATCGACGTCTCGAACACTGTCAACGTCGAGGTAATCGCGACCTTACGAGCGACCAGATCCCGTATCAAACCCTGCGCAACGGGCCCTGCGGGATCGAGACCGGCGAACGCTTGCTGCGAAGCGCCCGACGGACAAACATCGGGCTGCTTGTTAGGCACGAAGTCACTCGCCGTCAGGAATCCATGCTCGAGGTTGTCGATGCCTAACGCGGCTGCCTCGGCGAATGTGACAGAGCACAAGTGCCCGGTCACCTTGAGGCCGCGCTTGTGCGCCTCTTCGATAGCAGCCCCCAGCTCGGCGCGCGTGATCTGCATGTACGCCTTGAACGACGTCGCTCCTTCATCGGCCCAATACGCGACCATCTTCCGGGCGTCATCCGGCCCCTTGAGTGCCCGCAACTGCCTCAGCCCCAGCGGACCGTTGATGTACGGCGCGGTCGCATCCATGGCCGGTCCGACGACGACACCCGAATCAATCCCGCGCTTGAGGTTGATGTCGACGTAACCGTTCATGTTTCCGCCGGTACGCATCGTCGTAACGCCGCCGGCGAGATACAGCCGCAGAAAGGAGACGCCGAGTTGGCCGTATGTCCCCGGGCCGGTTGGGTAGTAGAGGTGCTCGTGGACCATGACGAGCCCCGGGATGACGGACTTCCCCGCCAGGTCGATCGTTTGCGCGCCTTCGGGAATAGCGACGCTGCCCGTGGCGCCTAACGCCGCGATCTTGCCATCGCGCAGCACGATCGTTTGCCGCTCACGCGGCGCAGCACCAGTGCCATCGATGACGCGCGCATTGGTCAGGGCAATAACCGGCGCGTCGTGCGCGACGAACTGTCGTACGGCTTGCCCTATCGCAGGACGCTGCGCCTCCGCGGATGCGCCAACGAAGAGGAGCAGCCCGGTAAGCGCCCGCTTTGACCTTTGACCTTTGACCGTCGACCTGACGTTCATGGCACCACCGGCCGGCGAATGACGTACCCCGCCGGCGGTTCCTTGCCTAACAAGTGTTCCACGAAGTAGTCCCATGTGCGCTTCACCACGTACGGCTCACTCGCGAAGCCGTGGTTTCGGTTAGGCAGCACGAGCATGTCGAACTCCTTGTTGGCCTTGATCAGCTCGTCCACGAGCAGGAGCGTGGCGTTCGGGTGCACATTGTCGTCCAGCGTTCCATACATCAGCAGCAGCTTCCCGCGCAGGTTGTTCGCGAGACGCCAGTTGGACTGGCTGTCGAAGGAATCTGTCGTGTCGCTCAGCTTCTTGAGCACTCCGTGATACTTCTCTCCCCACGTGTAGTCGTAGCTCCGGTTATCGTGGTTGCCCGCCGACGACACCGCGACCTTGAAGAAGTCCGGATGACGCAAAATGGCGTCCGTGGAGGAAAACCCTCCACCCGAATGGCCAAAGATCCCGACGCGGTCGAGGTCGACCTGCGGATACTTCAGGGCGACTTGTTTTATCGCGGTTATGTGATCGGGGATCCCGTTGTCCCCCATGTTGCCATAATAGAAATCGTGGAACGCCTTGGAGCGCCCGGGCGTGCCTAACGCGTCGACCTGGAGCACCAGAAACCCCAGCTCGGCGAGCGCGCGCGCGTTGCCCGATGGGCTTGCTGTGAATTGGCGCGACGAGATCGAGCCGATCTGCGGGCCGGGATAGATGTAATCGATGATTGGATAGCGCTTCGTCGAGTCGAAGTGTGTCGGCCGCCAGAGGAGCGCGCGCAATTCCGTATGGCCGTCGCGCGCCTTGAGGGTCAGCGCTTCGGGCATCGTCCAGCCGACCGCGAGCAGCCTCGAGAGGTCGCCGCGCTGCAACTCGCGCACGACCGTTCCATCGGCGCGACGGATGACCGTGACCGGTGCGGCATCAGGGCGCGAGTAGCTGTCGATGAGAAACTTCCCACTCGGCGCCATCTGGATGTCGTGATCGCCCTCTTCGCTCGTTAGGCGCTCGAGCCCCGTGCCGTCCAGGCGGGCGCGATAGAGGTACCGAAAATACGGATCGCCGCGCTCCCGTCCGCGCGCCGTGAAGTACACCGTACGCTGCGCGTCATCGACCCAAAGGAGATCGCTCACCAACCAGTCACCCGCCGTGATGCGATTCTTCACGGCGCCAGTTGCCGCGTCGATCAAATAGAGGTGGCCCCATCCGTCGCGCTCGGACCACCAGACGATTTCACGACCTCCCGATATCGGACGCCAGTTCGGAATGCCCCCTGAGTTCTGATTCGTTTCCACAAATGTCTTGCTGCTCTCGGTCAAAATTGCGCGCGTCTTCCCCGTACTGGCGTCGGCCGTGTGCAGCACGAGCTCCTTGTAGCCGCGCTTGCCTTGCGTGAAAAAGACTGCGTCCCCCGCCGCCGTCCAGCGCACGTCCTTCCACACGGTGTCGGTACGGAACCAGCAGCATGTCGTGTTCACTGCATCCTGCGGAGGCTGATCGAGCTTCACCGTACCGCGCGTCCCGATGTCGACGATCAGGTATTCGACTTTGGGGATGACCGAGTCTCCCGGCAGCGCATAACGATACGAGTGCAGGATAGGGCCCGGGTTCTTGGTTTCCACGAGGTGCATCTGCCTAACGCCGCGCTGATCGAATCGGTGCGTCAGCAAGCGCTTCGAGTCGGGCGACCAGAGCACGAAAGGTCTGAGCTCCGTCTTGTTGCGAATCGTCGTGATCTGCGCACAGCAGCCGATGTTCGCGATGGCGTACCCATAGTCGGCCGTTCCGTCCGAGGTGAGTGGGATTTCCTCGCTCCCCACTCCTTCGCTCCTCGTTCCACCATTTGTTGCGCTTCCCGACGCTGACCGCAGGTACAAATTCCCGCCGCGCTCGAAAGCAAACCATTTACCATCGGGCGACCTGACTTCGCTTGTCTTGTTCGGAGCTACCGAATCGGGTCCGGTGCAGGCGTACGTCGTAAGCTCACACTTCCAGAACTTCGCGCGCGCCACGCTGAAGCGGATCGCGCGCTCACCATCTTCGAAGGTGAAGTCGCGGAACGGGAGTTTGTACGGTTCATACGTCGTATCCGCCGCTTCGGACAATGCCGCGGCAAGCCGCACATGATCGAAGACGGGGCGCTTCGCGCCGGTCGACGCATCGGCCATCAGGAACTCGTATCCTTTCTCGCCGCGGTTGCGGTACCAGAATCGGTCGCCGGGGAGCCAGCGCACGCGCGGCGCGTCGTTCAACACCAGCTCAGTTGCGTTCCAGCCTAAAAGTTGTTCGGCGCGGGCGTAGTCAGTGCGTGTTCCCTGCGCCATGGCAGCCACAGGGAGCAGAAGCAGTGCAAGTACGTATTTCATGGCTCGACTCCGTGATCCAGTACAGAAAGATCAAAAGCGGCGCCGCGGATGTACGCAGAAAAAAAAGCGACAACGCGCGGATACCTCTTTTACAAGGTTTCCGAAAGAACAAACAAGTCCGTGAAAATCGCAGTTCGCCTCGCCGTTAATTGCGGCGCTGCTGTTTGTGCAACAGCCCCGCGAAAGCTTGAGTTTCGCGGGGCCGTTTAGTGGCGTTAGGCTAACCCCTAACCCCCAACCCCGAACCCCTAGTTAAAAGGAATGATCGGCCACACCCGCAGCACGCCGGGCTGATCTTCATGATCCGGCGTTTGCACCTGCGCGCGCGGATTGTCCGGCGGCTGAATGATCAGGTAGTTCTCCGGCGGCTTCTGGCCTAACAAGTGTTCGACGAAATAATCCCAGCGGCGCCGGATGATGTACGGCTCGTTCAAGCCGTGTGCACGATTCGGAACGATGATCAGGTCGAACGTCTTGTTCGCTTTGATCAGCTCGTCGACGACCTGAATCGTCATCGCGGGATGCACGTTGTCGTCCATGTCGCCGTGCGTCAGCAACAACTTGCCGCGCAGATTCTTCGCCATCGTCTTGTTGGCAGACGTCTCGAAGTTGTCCGTCTTCTTGATCGTGTCTCGCGTCAGGAACCCCTGATACTTCTCGGCCCAACCGATGTTATAGCTGCGGTTGTCGTGATTCCCCGCACCGCTCACCGCCACCTTGAAGAACTCCGGATAACGCAGGATCGCGTCGGTCGAGGCGAAGCCGCCGCCTGAATGACCGAAGATTCCCACGCGATCGACGTCGATGAACGGATAGCGCGACGCCAACTGCTTGATCGCCGTGATGTGATCCGGCAAACCGTTGTCACCGAAGAATCCATAGTAGTTGTCGTGGAACGCCTTGGAGCGCAGTGGCGTCCCCATGTGGTCCAGTTGCATAACGACGAAGCCGAGCTCCGCGAGTGAGAATTGCTCGCCGCCGTTCTTGAACGTCCACTGCCCGACGCTGCCGACCTGCGGGCCCGGGTAGATGTGCGAGATGATGGGGTACTTCTTCGTGGAATCGA
>DATFBW010000222.1:0-2196 GCA_035253645.1 Gemmatimonadaceae bacterium
GGAATCGCTCGCTTCTTCGGCCCTGCGCGCGCTGGATACGATATCGGAGGGCAGCGAAGCAGCGATGGGTTGGACTCAGCGCATCGCGGAAACGACACACGAGCAAGAAGCGGCGGTTGCAAGTTTGCGTGAACACATGGATCGCATCGCAGGCATTTCACGACGTAACCAGGGTGGCGCACAACAAGCTGCATCATCGGCTGACGATCAAGCGCGTGCGCTCGGTGAGCTGGAGGGTGCCTCACGCGAGTTGCGCGAGCTGGCATCATCGCTTGGTGAGCTCGCACGGCGCCTGACGCGAATAGACGCCCAGGCAAATTGACACCCTTTCGAGGGTCGTCTACGTTGCCGCCGTGCAGACCAATTACGAGGTAGCGCTCAATGGCGTCGCGTTTCATGCGCGCGTCGGCATCCTTCCGCACGAGCGCGAGTACTCGCAGCCCATCGAGGTCGATGTGCGGGTGTGGCCACGCACCCCCGCCGGAAGCACGGAAGGCGGGATGCTGCTCGACTATCGCCAGTTGTATGACATCGTCGCTGCCGTACTCGACGAAGGACCGATCGATTACCTCGAAGGCGCCGCACTGGCGATAGCAGAGCGCGTGATGCTCACGGATCATGCACAGCGCATCCGCGTGAACGTGCGCAAGCCGCATGTGCCGTTGCCCGGTCCATTGCACAGCGCGGAAGTCAGCATCGAGCTGACGCGCGATGAGTGACGTGGCGTACGTGGCGCTGGGCTCCAATCTGGGAGATCGGGCGCAACACCTCGCACATGCACGAGCCGCCCTGTCGCAGTTGCCGCAAAGCCGCGTGCTTGGCGCCTCAGACATCGAAGAAACGGAACCGTTAGGCGGGCTTGAGCAGCCGCGCTATCTGAATCAGATGGTGAAGCTGGAGACGGCCCTGGAACCGCGCGAATTGTTGCGCCGCCTGCACGCCATCGAACGGAGCCTCGGCCGCACACGAGAAGGGCGTTGGGCGTCGCGGACGATTGATCTGGATCTGGTGTCCTACGATGAACTGAAAAGCGACGACCCGGAGCTACTTCTCCCGCACCCTGGATTGGCGACGCGCGAATTCTGGCGCCGAGAGCTTGAAGAGCTGGAGCGAGGAGCGGGAAGCAAGGAGCACGGAGCGTGACGATCGCGTTCCCGGCCTGGGCGCAGGTTTCCGAGAAACGTCGCGCACATATCGAGCGTGTGACGGCACTGCTCGATCGGTGGGCCGGAGCGTTGCACCTGGATGCAGCGACGGCGCAATCCTGGCACGACGTCGGTGTCTGGCACGACGCGCTGCGAGACGCACCGAACGAGGTGATCCAATCGTACGTGCCTAACGACCGACGGCCGATTCAGACCTTGCACGGCCCCGCCGCGGCGGTGCGACTTACGCAGGATGGCGAGGCACGCGCCGACGTCCTGGACGCAATCCGTTGGCACACTACCGGACATCCGGAGTGGGACCGTACGGGCCGTGCGCTGTATATGGCTGATTTTCTCGAGCCGGGGCGTCCCTTCATGCAGGACGACCGAGCCTTCCTCGCCGCGCACCTCCCGCACGACTTTGACGGAGTATTTCGTCAGGTGTTGCGCATGCGTATCGAGTGGAACGTGCGTGAAGGGAAACCGCTTTTTCCGGAAACTGTTGATTTGTGGAATCGAGTCCGGTAAACGAGAAACCATCGCGGTCGCGCATCGAGGTCGTGGCCGCTGTGTCGTTGTTGCTTGTGATTTTGGCGGGTGCGCTCATTGCGCGCCGGGCCGAAGCCCCCGCCTCGAAAGAGCTGGAAGGAGCTCGCATCATCCCGGCAGATTCCGCGCGCATCCTCGTCGAAGTGATCAACACCACGACGCAACGCGGTCTGGCTCGGCAAGCCATGTTTTTCTTGCGCGACCGAGGTTTCGATGTCGTGCGCTACGCGTCCGGCTCGCCGCCGCGGGATTCCACGCAGGTCATCGATCGCACTGGAAACCGCGAGCGCGCGACTCTCGTCGCCAAGGCGTTAGGCGTCTCCAGTGTGGCCGTCGTCATCGACTCCACTCGCTACCTGGACGTGACCGTCCTCCTCGGCCGGGACTGGCGGCCGCCGGCGAAGCCGTTCTACCCGTAGCTGGCCGCACGCGGCCGAGATGTCGATGCCGCGGCTCTTCCTGATGTGCACCTCGACGCCCTGCGCGCGCAGCTCGCGCGCGA
>DATFBW010000223.1:0-2693 GCA_035253645.1 Gemmatimonadaceae bacterium
GTCGACATCGCCGTGCATTTCGTCAAAGCGAACGGCCACGCGGCACCCAAAGTGTTCAAGCTGAAGCGCGTGACGCTCGCACCTCGGGGCCGTCTGGAGCTCGGCACAACTATATCATTGGCCGTGCACACAACGCGCACGCCGCGTCCGGGTGCACATCCAGTCGACGTCCTGATCAACGGTGCTGCCCTACCTGTCGGATCATTTCACGTCATTGCGCCTCGTCGCAGTGGTCGACGCGATTAGCCGCTGGCGAAATATTTCATCGTCGAAACGTCGGAGGTTTCGTGGTTACTCGCACTCTCGCTCTGGTCTTGGCCGCCGCGCTTACCGCGCCGCTGCACGCTCAACAACCCCGGTCCGCTTCGGCCACACGCGACACAGTCGACGTGTTCGTAAAGGCCGAGATGGCGCGCAAACACATCCCCGGCGTGGCGATCGCCGTAGCGCGTGGCGGCAAGGTGATCAAGTCCGCTGGGTATGGCCTCGCGGACATCGAACACGACATCCCGGTCACACCGCAGACCGTTTTCAAGATTGGCTCGGTGAGCAAGCAGTTCCTCGCGACAGGCATCATGCTGCTCGCGCAGGACGGTCGGCTGACGGTCGATGATCCAGTGGCCAAACACGTCGCCGGCGCGCCAGAATCGTGGAGCGGCATCACCCTCCGCCACTTTCTCACGCACACGTCGGGCGTTCTGCGTGAAGGGCCGGCCTTCGACCCGTTCAAGATCCAGCCTGACAGCATCGTAATCCGCTCAGCGTTCGATCGTCCGCTCGAATTCCCGACTGGATCGCGCTACCAGTACTGCAACGTGTGTTACTTCACGCTGGCGGAGATCATCGCCCGCCTATCCGGGAAGCCATGGGATGCCTTCCTCGCCGAGCGGGTGTTTCAACCGTTAGGCATGACAGCGACGCGGACGACAACGGTGAGCGAGCTCGTTCCCCGGCGCGCTCGCGGTTACACATGGCGTGAAAACAAATACGTGAATGCAACGGAGTTTATGGCGGTGCGCCCGAGTGGAGCCTTTTTGTCGACAGTGCTCGACCTCGCAAAGTGGGACGCCGCGCTGTACGAGAACCGCCCGCTCACCAAAGCGAGCCGCGATGCGATGTGGACCCCGGTGCGCCTAACGAGCGGTTCCCATTACGGTTACGGGTTCGGCTGGCTGCTCGATTCCATGGACGGGCATTGGCGAGTGAGTCACGGCGGCTCACTTCCCGGGTTCCGCGCAGAGATGGCACGATACCCTAACGACAGCCTCACGGTCATCGTGTTGACGAACGCAGACGGCGCGAATCCCGGCGAAACGGCACGAGGCATCGCGCGGATCTATCTGTCGAAGGGCCTCCGCGCGGCACGGTAGGCGCGCGATAAACAACCCGGTTTGCGCAGGCCATCGGCATGACGGTGCTGGACTGGCTACTGGATTCGGACTCCGCGATCCGCTGGCAGGTGTTGCGCGATCTTGTCCATGCGCCGGCTGATGTCGTTGCGGAGGAGCGTGCGCGGGTGGCCTACGAGGGATGGGGTGCCAGACTGCTCGCGCTGCAAGGTGAAGACGGCCAGTGGGCGGGCGGTGCGTGTTTCCCAGCGCAGAGCTTCAACTGGCGCGCCGAGAATCAGGGCCAGCCCTGGACGGCCACCCTGCCAACACTCCAGCTGTTGTGTGATTTCGGCGTTGACCCGCGCGCTGAGCGGCTGCGCCACGCGATCGCGAAAGTCAGAGACAACTGCCGTTGGGAGCACGCCGGACAGCCCTTCTTCAGCGGTGAAGTCGAGCCGTGTATCAATGGAAGGACCGTCGCGTTAGGCACGTACTTCGGTGAAGATGTGGATGGTGTGGTCGTGCGACTGCTCGGTGAGCAGCTCGAAGATGGCGGATGGAATTGCGAGGTGGAGAACGGCTCTATCCGCTCGTCGTTTGCAACCACGATCAATGTCCTGGAAGGTCTGTTGGCGCACGAACGCGCGACCGGCGGCTCGGCGGAATCCATCGCGGCTCGCCGTCGCGGTGAGGAGTATCTCCTTGAACGAAACCTGCTCCGACGAAAGAGCACCGGCGAAGTCGTAAACCCTGCCTGGCTGCAATTCTCGTTTCCGTCTCGCTGGCATTACGACGTTCTTCGTGCCCTCGAGTATTTCCGCTCTGTCGGAGATGTGCCTGACTCGCGGATGCACGAAGCGATCGATTTACTTCGATCGAAGCAGCAGTCCGACGGCACCTGGCTGCTGGAAAACACTCACCCCGGCAAGGTTCACTTCACCCTGGAGGACGGCGACGGTCGGCCGAGCCGGTGGAACACGCTGCGAGCGCTGCGTGTGCTCAGCTGGTATGAGCGGTTCACTACCTGAGCTGGACGTTCTAACGCCACGGCTCGTATCAGTGTCCAAATCCGTATGATCCGACTTCGCGCAGCGGGCATCCTTGCCCTGACCAGTGTCGCGCTCAGCTCGAGCGCGGCGCAGAACGCAGCCGTGAACCCGGCGCGTATCGACTCGATCTTCGCGTTCGCCAACAACAGCAGTCCCGGGTGCGCGGTCTCAACGATCCGAAACGGCATGCTCGAGCTCGCGCGCGGTTATGGCATCGCGGACCTGGAACACGACATACCGATCACGCCGCGCACGCCTTTTTACATGGCGTCCGTATCAAAGCAGTTTACGGCGGCCGCGATCAGTCTCCTCG
>DATFBW010000224.1:0-9096 GCA_035253645.1 Gemmatimonadaceae bacterium
GACTACTATCCGGACGACTTCCTCGTCATCATCGACGAGTCCCACGTGACGTTGCCGCAGGTGCGCGGGATGTACAACGGCGACCGCGCGCGAAAGGAAGTGCTCGTTGAATACGGTTTCCGCCTCCCGAGCGCGCTCGACAACCGGCCGCTCATGTTCGACGAGTTCCTCTCGCTCACACCGCGCGCACTCTTCGTGAGCGCCACGCCGGCAGAGCTCGAGCTGGAACTGTCTGATGGCGTTGTCGTGGAGCAGATCATCCGGCCCACGGGCCTGATCGATCCCGAGATCGAAGTCCGTCCGGTCCGCGGCCAAGTGGATGACCTGCTGCACGAAATCCGGCTCCGCGAGCGGAAGGACGAGCGCGTCCTGGTCACGACCCTAACGAAGCGCATGGCCGAAGATCTCACCGATTACCTGCAGCAGATGGGCGTGCGTGTGCGATACATGCACTCCGACATCGATGCCATCGAGCGCATGGAGATTCTGCGCGGGCTCCGGTTAGGCGAATTCGACGTCCTTGTCGGCATCAACTTGCTGCGTGAAGGGCTGGACATGCCGGAGGTCTCGCTGGTTGCGATTCTCGATGCAGATCAGGAAGGCTTTCTGCGCAGCGATCGATCGCTCATTCAGACTGTCGGTCGTGCAGCGAGGCACATCAGCGGCCGCGCAATCTTCTACGCTGACAAAATCACCGATTCGATGCGCCGGTGTCTCGACGAAACGAGCCGGCGGCGTGTCCTGCAGGTGGAGTACAACAAGACGCACGGCATTACGCCGACGAGCGTCGTGAAGAGCGCGGATGAAGTACGCTTCATCACCCGCGTCGCGGACGCTCGCGAGCAGCGTGCGATGAAAGTCGCGGAACGTGCCGCGCAGTACGACACGAAGGACTTCGACGCCACGATCGCACAACTCGAGAGCGACATGCGCGCTGCGGCCAAGGAGCTCGACTTCGAGACTGCCGCACAGCTCCGTGATCAACTTTTCGAGCTGCGCGCGCGGAAAGACGGGATGGTTCGGCGCCGCGATGCCTTCGCGGAGATCCGTTCGCGCGCGTGACGGCGTCGCCAGGTCCGTTGCACCACCTTGCTCCCCCGCGCGCGACCGAAGGGCGGCTGCGCCTAACGCGCGACGAGTTGATCGCGTGGGGAGAAGCGTTCGGCCGGGCGGCGCGGCCGCCGCTATGGGTCGCGATCGCCGGCGAGCTCGGTGCGGGAAAAACCACGCTGGTTCAGGCGATATGTCGTGGTTACGGCGTTACCGAACCTGTAACCAGTCCGACATTCGCACTTGTGCATGAGTATCGCTCACCGCGATCTGCAGTCTTTCATCTCGATCTCTTCCGCCTGAAAAACCCGGCCGAGCTGGCGGGTCTTGGTTGGGACGACATCATGCAGGCTGCGGCACTGGTACTCGTGGAATGGCCGGAACGCGCAGCAGGAGCGCTCCCTTCCGACCATGTCGGGATCGAGCTCCAGCACGTGCCTAACGAGGATGACCACCGGCTCCTGCTCGCCGGCTAGCCCGTGCTCACGCTCGCGCTTGACGCTTCGGCGGGGACGGGAACGGTGGCGGTCCTCGATAGTGGCAGGGTCCTGAGCGCGGCCGAGGCCGACCTGCGGGACCGGTTGGAGGACCCCCTGCTGCCAGCCGTTGTGGCGACGATCGAGGCGGCGGATATCCGGGTCGGCGACCTGCAGCGCGTCGTCTGCGGCGATGGCCCGGGAGGCTTTACCGCTCTTCGGCTCGCAGGCGCCACCGCCAAAGGAATCGTCCGCGCGACGGGGGCAGAGCTCTGGGTAACGCCCTCGCTGGCGCTGGTCCCCGCGGCCGCGGAACGGCTCGCGCCAGGAGATTACCTCGTACTGCTCGACGCGCTGAGGGGAGAATGTTATGCTGCCCGGGTTACGGTGGCAGAGGAGAGGCACGTCACGCGTTGCGAAGGGCTTCCACGCATGACGCGCGCTGCCGCGCACGATTACGCGATGACCCAGCAGATCACAACGATTGGGCCGGACGAAGCCGGTGCCATGCGTCCGCACGCGCGCGGCATCGCTCGTGTGGAGTGGCGCGACGGGCTCGTTAGGCGCGTTTTGGCCAGCGAGTGGGAACCGTCCTACGGCCGCCTTCCCGAAGCGCAAGTTCGCTGGGAGACAGCACATCGCCGTGCGCTGCCTGGCGACGGCGGAGGCGCTTGATGGGAACGAGCGCTTCGCGTGGATATCGTGGCCGCGAGACGCCCCCCGGTGGCTGGGCAGCCCTGCGTTCGGCGCAAGTCGGAACGACGGTGGTGATGCTGCGTCCGGCGCAGATCGACGACCTCGACTCCATCGTCGAGATCGAACGCGAGTCGTTCAGCGATGCCTGGTCCGAGGCATCGTTTCGCTCTCTCCTGGGGCGGAGCGAGGTCTGCTTCGTAGTCGCCACCTGCGCGGACGATAAGGAAGAAGAAGTGATCGGCTACATCGTCGCCACGTTCGCGGCGGATCAGGGCGAAGTCGCCAACCTCGCCGTGCGTCCAGAGCTCCGTCGGTCGGGGCATGCGTCACGCATGCTCGACTTCATTTACCGCGAGGCGGTACGTCGCGCAGCGACGTCGATCTGGCTCGAGGTGCGCGAATCGAATCAGTCTGCCATCGCGCTCTATACCGCACACGGATATCGCCAGATGGGCCGTCGAGCACGGTACTACGACGATCCGCAGGAAGATGCGCTCGTGTTATCCCGCAATATCTATCCGTAAGATTCGTTCGACACAGCGCGCGGTTTTATGTTTATGTAGCCGACGCGATTGGATGTACTGTGTTCGGCGAGACACCATCCCGTTTCGCCAGGAGGCAAAGTGAGTCGCAGCCTGAATAAAGCGACGTTGATCGGCAACGTCGGCAACGATCCCGAAGTGCGCACCACCACCGGTGGCTCGCGCGTCGCACAAGTGTCGCTCGCGACCACTCGGCAGTGGAACGGCGCCAACGGTGAGAAGCAGGAGAAAACCGAATGGCATCGGCTCGTCCTGTGGAACACCAAGGGTTCCAACCTCGCCGACATCGTCGAGCGCTATGTAAAAAAGGGAGATCGACTGTACGTCGAGGGACGCATCGAGTATCGCCAGTGGCAAGACCGTGAGGGGCAAACGCGCTATACAACTGAGATCAACGTACGCGAGCTGATCATGCTGTCGTCGCGCTCCGGCGGTGGCGATGATGCCGAAAACGGGAGTCGCTATCGCGGTGCCGGCGAGCGGGCACGAAGCGGCGTCGCCGCCGCTTCAACAGAAGCGCAGGGGACTAAAGGTGGCGACGATTTCGAAGACTTCCCCGGCGCGCTCGAAGACGAAGACGACGACCTCCCATTCTGAGAGCTCGTTATCTTGCCCAACGAAGCGACCTAACGGTCGCTTCGTTTTTTTATCCGGTCTAATCGTTATGATTGTCGCTATGCAAAACGATATTCCCGCCGCGCGATGACGCCACGCGCACTAGTCACGGGGGGCGCAGGGTTCATCGGCTCGCACGTCGTTGACCATTTGTTGGCAGAGGGTTTTGCTGTAGAAGTTCTCGATAACCTCTCGTCAGGCGACCGGGAGAACGTTCCACCGGCCGCCCGGCTTCACGAGATCGACATCACGTCAGCCGAGGCTGGGCGCCTCGTCCGTGAGTCGTGCTACGATGTGATCTGTCACCTGGCGGCGCAGATCGATGTGCGCAAGAGTGTAGCCGATCCGGCGTTTGACGCGGCTGTGAATGTCGGGGGGACTGTGAACCTCGTCGAAGCCGTTAGGCAATCACAGCATCCGACGCGCTTCATCTTCTCGTCCACGGGGGGTGCGATCTATGGAGATTTCGTGCCCGTACCAACCGAAGAACGCGCCCCTAAGGATCCAGAATCTCCCTATGGCGTCGCGAAGTTGAGCGCCGAGTACTATCTCGCCTATTATGCGCGCCTGCACGGAGTGGACAGCGTGGCCCTGCGCTACTCCAACGTGTATGGCCCGCGGCAGAACCCTCACGGCGAGGCCGGTGTTGTCGCGATCTTCTGTTCGCGCATCCTCGAGGGCAAACCGCTGACGGTTTTCGGCGACGGGATGCAAACGCGTGACTACGTTTACGTCGCGGACGTTGCGCGCGCTAACGTCGCGGCGGCGACGAAACCACTCGCGCGTCCGGCGCAGCTGGACCTGCGCGCGTTCAACATCGGCACATCGCGGCAGACCACGGTGCTCGACCTGGCGAATGGCTTGCAGCGCGCCGCACAACGCGAATCCGCCGTGCAGCACGCAGCGCCACGACCTGGTGAACAACAGCGGTCTGCGATCGTCATTGACAAGGCCGCGAGAGAGTTAGGGTGGCGTCCACAGGTCTCTCTGGAGGAAGGTCTGCGCCTAACGTTTGAGTTCTTCGAAGCCCGTCACAACGGGAAGCGCGCGTGATCGCCTGGTTCGTCGTGCAGGGCTCAGCAATCCCCTCCTCGGCGCTCGAGCTCATCATGTCAGGCACGCTGGCGACGAGAGTAGTCCTCGGGGTGCTTTTGATACTCTCGCTCCTTAGCTGGGGGATCATGTTGGCCAAAGGGAGAGAGTTCACCAGAGCCGAAAAGGCCGAAGTGGAGTTTCTGCGCAAGTTCGAACGAGCGCACAGCCTCGCCGATGTGATCGGCGCGACTCAACGGATGCGGCCTAACGCGTATACCCGCGTCTTCGATCGCGCCCAGCAGTTTTTGACGGACACAAAACCCGCCCTTGGCGCGACGCCCGATCGCGAGGCGCGGCTAAGCGGCTCGCAGGTCGAAGCTCTACGTCTGGTCCTCGATGCCCAAACGACCTCCGAGCGCGATCAGTTGAACAAATACGTTCCCTGGCTCGCCTCCATCGGCTCTGTGAGCCCCTTGATCGGGCTGCTGGGCACGGTCCTGGGCGTCATTTCCGCGTTTCTGGGCATTGCTACTCAGGGGTCCGGGAACCTCGGAGCCGTCGCGCCGGGCGTCGCTGAGGCCCTGGTCGCCACGGCGGCGGCTCTGGCGGTGGCCATTCCCGCGGTCTTCGGGTACAACTTTTTTGCTAACCGCCTCAACCGCTTCGACGGGGAGCTGGAAGGGTTCGGATCGGAGCTGATCGCGCTCATGGTGCGCGAGGGGAGGATCTAACCATGCGACGCTTTCGCGAGCGTAGCGCGCTCAATGCGGAGATCAACGTCGTCAGTCTGATCGACGTGATGATGCTCCTGATGGTGATCTTCATGATCACTGCGCCCATGATGCAGGGCGGAGTAGACGTTGCCCTGCCGACGGGGGAGGCGCGACCCCTCGAGCCGAAAAGCGGTCTCGTTGTAACGGTTGACCGCGCGGGTGGGATTTTCGTGGACGGAACGCCGATGAGCTACGTGGAATTCCGTGGCGCGTTCAAGGCGCTTCAGGAGCGCAAGGGGAAACAGGGGGTATATCTCCAGGCCGACAGCGCGGCTTCGTACGGGCGGGTGGCCCGGGTGCTTGCCGTTATGCAGCGCGCAGGGGCCTCGAATGTGGGCATCGTTATGGAACAGGAGCCCGTTAGGTGAGCCTTCCGTCCTCAGTCTGTAGTGTTCAGCCGTATGAGGAAACAGCGTAGCGCGCAGGTCACTTCGTTAGGCAAGTCGCTCTGGGTATCCGCTGGGATGCACATCGCGGCGGTAGCCACGCTGTTATTGTTTGGCACGCAGGACGGGCGTGTGCAGGCCCCCATCTATCGTGTAGAGCTCATCGCGGCGCCGCGCGGCGAACGTGCGATCGGTGTCGTCGATGCGAACCCCACACCCCCTCCCGAAGCCGCGACACCAAAAACAACGACGCCGCCACCTGCGGAGCGGCCGGTTCCACCGACGGAAAAGCCGCCGCCGCGACGCACGCCGACGCGCGCGACACCTACCCCCACAGCGCAGAAGACACGCACCCCAACGCCGGCACCCAAAGCCGGTGGTGGCCCTGAAGGGGGTGCAGGAACCGACGTAGCCAATATCAGCACGCCGGGCTTGAGCTTCCCGCACCCGGAATATCTCAATAATATCGTTAGGCAGATTCAGTTACGCTTCAAGCCGCGCAACGCCGGGAACCTCGTCAGTGAAGTGGTGTTCCTGATCAGGCGCGACGGGAGCGTGCACGAACTTCAATTTCAGAAAAGGTCCGGCAGTTTTGCCTTCGATCTCGAAGCACAGGGGGCAGTCGAAGCGGCCGCGGCCGCGCGCGCTTTCGGTCCGCTGCCCGCTGGGTGGGGAGATGACGTGCTCCGCGTTATTTTCACTTTTGAACCCCGGCTCGTGAACCGCTAGATCCCGATGCGCCGTTTGTCCACACTGCGGGCCCTCTGCCTAACAATTGTGATCTGTGGCGTTGCCAGCCGCGGGTCGGCACAGGATACCACCTTCAAGCAAGGCGTGCAGCTCACGCTGCGTTATGCGCCTGGTACACGTCCTGGAATCGTTATCCTTCCGGTTCCTGGTGAGCATGGCGACAGCGTGCGAGCCATCCTGCAGCGTGATCTGGATTATGGCGACCGGGTGACTGTCATCCCCACCGACCTGCCCACTGCCGCTGCGGCCGCAGCGAATGGTGGACCGACAATCAACTATCCACTCTTCGCGAAGCTT
Source organism: Gemmatimonadaceae bacterium (assembly GCA_035253645.1). Classification (GTDB taxonomy): domain Bacteria; phylum Gemmatimonadota; class Gemmatimonadetes; order Gemmatimonadales; family Gemmatimonadaceae; genus DASYRX01. The sequence continues at coordinate 6,621 of DATFBW010000224.1, forward strand.
GGCGCCGCAGGCATCGTCCAGATAACCTGGTCGAGCGCAGCCGTCGCGCGCGTCGCCGTGCATAACGTGGCGCAGCAAAAGATCGAGCGCACGCAGGATTTCCCTCTCTACGGCGATCCACGAGGGGAAGGTGGTGCTCCCGAGTGGCGGCTTTCCCTGCATGCCTTGGCCGACGAGCTCGAGTTCTGGATCACGGGCGTGCGCGGGATTGCTGCTACGAGGATCGTGTACTCGAGCGGTGGCCGCATCTGGCAAATCGATAGCGACGGTGCCAACGCAGTTCCAATCTCCGGCTCGATGATGGCGATGTCGCCCTCATGGCATCCCCGAGGATCGCACGTGGCGTTCAGCGCGATGGGTGGGAATGGCAATTGGCAGATCATACTGCGCGAAACGGGCGGCGCGATGCGCACGCTGAGCTCGACGCCGGGGGGGCAGAACATAACGCCGGTCTTCTCACCCGATGGGCAGACGCTCGTATACTCGCATGCGCGTGAGGCAGGAAACGACCTCTACGCAGTCAATCCGTTCGCGGCGGAGGCTGTGCGAAAGGTCACAGTGGGGCGCGGGTTCGATAACATGTCACCCAGTTTTAGCCCGGATGGACGACAACTCGCCTTCACGACGAATAGGACAGGGCGCCCTGAGGTTTATATTTCCGACTCGGATGGGACGAACGCTGAGTTACTCACGTCCTATAGTTACAGCGACCAGTCATACAATTCGAATCCCGATTGGTCGCCAGATGGACGCGCCATTGCCTATCAATCGCAGGTGGCAGGCCGCTTTCAGTTGATTACCATTGGCGTACGCGATCGCTCGCCGAGGCGCCTGACGAGCGACGGGATCAACGAAGACCCATCGTGGGCGCCGGACAGCCGGCATATCGTATTCACCTCTAACCGCACAGGCATTCCGCAGTTGTTCGTACTCGATACAGAGAGTGGTCGCACGCGTCAACTCACGCATTCCGCTGCGAAAGTGCGTACGGCCGATTGGTCGTTGCACCTCAAGCGATAGATTTGCGGTCGTCTCGACTCACCTCGACTGGAGCTTACATGCCGTTACGTGCGCAGCGCGTCTTTGTTCTGGCTGTCGTTGTTCTCGCGGTCGTAGCCGCATGCCGAAAGAAACCGCCGGAGCCCGCGGTGGTTCCAGCCAACAACACGCCACCCGAAACGTGCGATCAGCGTTGTCGCGATAGTATCGCGGCCGTCACCGCCCGCGCGCGGGCAGATTCGATCGCGAAAGCGCGAGCTGATTCAATTGCCGCGGTCGAACGCGCCAGGTCCGGTATCCTCGCGACGCTCGCCGAAAAGGTGTTTTTCGATTACGACCAGTCCGTTGTCACCGACGAATCGCGCGCGATACTCGACCGCAAGCTTCCGATCCTGCGCGCGAATGCCGGTCTCCGCCTGCGCATCTCGGGGCACGCTGACGAACGCGGCTCGGACGAATACAACATCGCGTTAGGCCAGCGCCGCGCCGCGGCCGTCAAACGTTACCTCATGGATCAAGGCGTGGACGGCGGTCGCATCGACATCGTGAGCTTCGGTGAAGAGCGGCCCGCCGTGCAGGGTGGTACCGAAGACGCGTTCGCGCAAAACCGCCGTGCCGAGTTCGAGATTACCGCGGGCGCAGACGCCCTCACCGTGCCTCGTTGATGACCACCGCCGCGTTCCGCCCAGCGTTAGGCCTGGGGCTCGGCGTCACATTGCTGAGCGGTTGCTTCGCCACGCGGAACGACGTGCGTGTGTTGCAGCAGGATCTTCGTACCGCCCGGGCCGAAGCGATGCGCGCCGATTCGGCGCGCGCGCGCCAGATCGACGCCGTTGCCCGAATCATTGGTGTGTTGAGTGATTCGGTCCGGCTGCTCCAGGCGAACCTCGCTCGCGTGCAGGGTGACATGCGCGGCGACTTCCGACAGGTGAACCAGCAACTGCTGCAGATCCAGGAGCTCGCAGGGCAGAGCACGCGACGGTTGCAGGACATCCGCGCGGAGATGGAGCAGCGCAATCAACAGCAACAGCAGCCGGTAGTTCCGCCGCCCGTCACTGGCGACACGACCACACCGGTCGCGCCGGCGACACCTCCCGCGCCCGGACCGGCGCAGCTGCTTTCGTTAGGCAGACAGCAGTACGCGCAGCGCAGCTATTCGACGGCGCGGGCTGCGTTCGAGGAATTGCTGCGCACGCACCCGGAGTCCGACCTTGCCCCCGATGCGCAGCTCTACATCGGCGAATGCTGGGCGGCCGAGGGGAACGCTGCAGCGGCGGACGCTGCGTACAATACCGTCGTGACGAAGTATCCGCAGTCGGCCAAGGCACCCAACGCCCTGTACAAGCTGGCCCTCTCACAGGCGAAGCAGGGGAAGCGCGCCGAGGCGCGACTTTTCATGGAGCGCGTGCGACGCGACTATCCGCAGTCCGAAGAAGCCGAGCTCGCCGACGCCTGGCTCAAGAGTAATCGTTAGGCA
>DATFBW010000225.1:0-4001 GCA_035253645.1 Gemmatimonadaceae bacterium
TGTAGGGGGATATTCGGGATGGCCGGTGTGGGATCGCCGTCGGCCTCCTCTTCGTAAAACCGAAATTCCTCAGGACCAACGCGCACGGTATCGCCGCGCTTGAGCAGCCGTGTGGTCCGCACCTTTTCGCCGCTGACGATGACCCCGTTCGTACTGCTATCTGTGATCGTGTAGCCGCGCGCCTCGAGCGCGATTCGGGCATGCTTTCGTGACACCGAATTTGCCGGCACCACGACGTCGCAAGCGGCGTCGCGGCCAATGGATAGGCCCTCTGCGCGGATTGCGTATTCGCGGCCGTCCAGTTGCGAGATCAGCCGGCCGTTTTTCACCGGGGCGGATACCCTTGCACTCTGCCGTGGCACCTCGCGATTCGCGCCTCCCGGTGGCGCCCCGACCGGCATTTTCCCGCCGCCCGGTCCCCCCTGTTCGGAGGTCCAAACGGGGAATTCGGCCGTAGCGCCTGAGGCGCGGTCGTCCGAAAAACGCAATTCGATGCCGTCGATTTCCATCCGATCGCCATGTAACAGCGGAGTGGGCTCGAGGCCAGCCGGCACTGAATTCAAATAAACCGGCGCATCGTCGGAGAGCTTGCTCAATGTCGCAGTCCCCGCCGGGTCCACCACGAGCAGCGCGAACTGGCCTTGTCGGCTCCCATTGCCCCCGCCATCGCCGGACGTCTCCCGGTGGCTCACTGCGCCATTATGCGCATGACTTGGAGCGGCCGGCAGCTTGATTTCGACGTCGCGTCCCCGCCCAATCCTCAACTGCCCCGCGGGCAGCCGAATAGGAGTATCGCGGAGATTGATGAAGGGCATCTAAGGGGAATGGTCGGACCAGCTCCGTCGGCGCGATGGACGCGCAAACCCGTCGTGCACACTCCTGCCAGGGGGTGCTACTTGGCGGCGGAAACTAGCGTTTTGGCGCGATGTGTCGCAAGCACTAGACCAGCCCGCTAGACACGTTGTGGTATACGAAGTTGCGCGCTCAGAGCGGCAACTGCTGCCTAGCGAAAAAGTCACTTAAGAACAGGAGCGAGGAGCGGGGAGCGAGGACCGAGGAGCAGGATCGTAAAGCGTGGAACCGACTCGTTAGGTTTTGATCCGTGCGAGTGCGAGATGCGAGGTGCGAAGAGACGGGACTACCTACTGAGCGCATGGCCCCGCTCCGCGCTCCTCGCTCCGCGATCCCTTCTTAGATTCACGGATGTGGATTCCATCAAGATCCGAGGCGCTCGGCAGCACAACCTCAAGAACATCGACGTCGATATTCCGCGACGTGCGATCACGGTGGTTACTGGGCCGTCCGGATCGGGGAAATCCTCCCTCGCGTTCGACACCGTCTTTGCGGAAGGGCAACGTCGGTACGTAGAATCGCTCTCCGCATACGCGCGGCAATTCCTGGAGCGGTTGGAGAAACCGGACGTCGATTTCATCGAGGGAATCACGCCCGCCGTCGCGATCGAGCAGAAAAACCCGACGAAATCCTCCCGCTCCACGGTCGGCACCGCGACAGAAGTTTACGACTACCTGCGCCTGCTCTGGGCTCGCATAGGCCGCACGTTTTGTCCGCGCTGCGGTCGCGAGCTCAAGCCCGACACGGTCACGTCGGTCACCGACACGCTCGTCGCAATGGCTCCTACGACGCGATTCCTCATCGCGTTCGTGCTGCCGTTGTCGGCCAAGGTCACGCACGCCGTCGTTGTGGAGAATTTGCGCGAACAGGGGTTCGTGCGAGTGTACGTGAACACCACGACCTATCACCTCGACGAGCTCGCGGCCGCGCGGATCGACCTAACGAGAGTTCCCGAGCTCGTGGTGGTGGTGGACCGTCTCAGCTCCAACGATGATCGTGCGCGCATCGCCGACGCGGTTGAATCGGCGTTCAGTCACGGCGATGGCGAATGTGTCGCGATCCTGGTAGGCGAGGGGACGCCCGACCGCCTGCGTTTCACGGAGCACTTCCGGTGCCCTAACGACGGCTATCGCGCGCCCGCGCCGACGCCGCAGTTATTCTCTTTCAATTCTCCGCGTGGCGCATGTGAGACCTGCAATGGCTTTGGCGCCGTCTTGGAGTACGACGAGGCGCTGATCGTTCCGAATCAGGACCGCACGCTGCGCGATGGTGCGATCGACCCCTGGACGAAGCCGCGATACGACGGACGCCGGCGCACACTCGCCGAGTTTGCGCGGCGCGAGCGGATTCCGATGGACCGACCGTGGCGGTCGCTCACCGCACAGCAGCGAGACTCGCTCCTGAACGCGCGGCCAAAGCGCGGCGGGTATACCGGGATCTTCCCCTTCATGCGCGGGCTCGAGGAAAAGCGCTACAAACAATACATCCGCGTGTTTCTCAGGCAGTACCAGTCGGCGAAGACGTGCCCGACGTGCGGTGGAGCGCGCCTCAAGCGTGAAGCGCTCGACGTAAAGGTTGGCGGTGAGAGCATCGCAGCTGTCAGCGCGCTGCCCATCTCTGAATTGGCGCGCTGGCTGGACACCGTCGCGCTCAGCGATTTCGAGCGCGAAGTCGCGGCCCACGTGCTCAAAGAGGCCAAGGACCGCGTGCGGTTCTTGAACGACGTTGGGCTGGGGTACCTTAGTCTGGATCGGACGATGCGGACGCTGTCCGGCGGCGAGGCGCAGCGCATCGCCCTGGCGAACGCGTTAGGCACGCGCCTCGTCGACACCCTGTACGTGCTCGATGAGCCGTCGATCGGCCTGCATCCGCGGGATATGGAACGGCTGCTCGCGCTCCTGGCGCGCCTGCGCGACGGCGGCAATACGGTGCTCGTCGTCGAGCATGACCTGGAAGCGGTGAAGCTGGCCGATTACATGATCGAGCTGGGGCCTGGGAGCGGTGAGCGCGGTGGGCAGGTCGTGTTCGCCGGACCAACGTCGCGCGCGGGTGAAAGTCCGCTCACCGGCAAATACGTCACGGGTGAAAAGAGCATCCCTTTACCAACCGCGCGCAGGCGTCTCGGGCCGCGCTGGCTGACGATCGCCGGAGCACGGGAGCACAACCTCAAGAACGTACAGGTCGAGATCCCGTTAGGCACGTTGACTGCGGTGACGGGTGTGTCAGGTAGCGGCAAGAGCACGCTCGTGCACGATGTGTTGTATCGCGCACTCGAGCAGCGCTTGACCGGCGAGACGACCGCCAAGCTGCATCTCGGCGAACGGCTCGGCGCATATGAGAGCCTGGTGGGTTGGGAGGCACTGACTGGCGTTGTCCTTGTGGACCAGTCGCCGATTGGACGCACGCCGCGCTCGAATCCGATCACGTACATCAAGGCCTATGACGAGATCCGCAAGATCTTCGCGGATCTTCCGCTCGCCAGACAACGGCGCCTAACGCCGAGTACGTTTTCGTTCAACGTGCCGGGAGGAAGGTGTGAGGCGTGCGAGGGTGCGGGATATCTGGAGATCGAGATGGTCTTCATGGCCGACATCTTCGTGCCGTGCGAGCAGTGTGCAGGGCGTCGCTTCAAGCCCGAGGTGCTCGAAGTGATGCTGCGCGGGAAAAATATCCACGACGTGTTACAGCTGACGGTGGATCAGGCTATCCGGTTCTTCCCGTACGAGGATAAGCTCGGACAGGCGCTGTGGCAGCTGCAGCAGGTCGGCCTTGGTTATCTCACGTTAGGCCAGCCGGCGACGACATTGAGCGGCGGCGAGGCGCAGCGCGTGAAGATTGCGCGCGAGCTGGCAAGTGCGGCGAAGACGGGTGGCAAGCGGCTGTACATCATGGATGAGCCGACGACGGGGCTGCACCTCGAAGACATCCGGAAGCTCAGCGACGTGCTCGATCGCTTGATCGACGCGGGGCATACAGTTGTGCTGATCGAGCACAACCTCGAGGTCATCAAGCGTGCGGACTGGGTGATCGATTTAGGACCGGAGGCAGGCGACCGCGGTGGTGAAGTGGTCGCTGCAGGACGGCCGGAGGAGATCGCGCGAATCGATGGATCGCACACCGGACGGTGGCTAAGAACGGTTCTTGGAGCG
>DATFBW010000226.1:0-3614 GCA_035253645.1 Gemmatimonadaceae bacterium
CCACTCAGCGTGGCCGACCAAGTGCCCATCGCGGCCAGCCAGTCGAACGTGCGCTGCGCCGATCGCACTCGATCGAATGAAAAGTATCCAGTCGTCCCCGGCTCATCGTCCGCTTCATCTTCCTCTACGAGCACCAGACGATCGGCATCGGGATATGGGAGCGGCGCAAAGAGCACGCCGTGGACCACCGAATAGATGCTGGTGTTCGCGCCAATTCCCAGCGCGAAGGTAAGGGTCGCCGCCAGCGTGAGCATCGGGCGCCGCGCGAGCATGCGCAGCGTGTAACGCAGATCGCGCGTCAGGATGTCGAGATGTTCTGCCGGCGCGACGCGGAAGATGTCGCCAATCGTCGCGATCCATAGCCGCGCCCGCTGCGATGTGGTCGACGTTTCGCGCCTCTCGGCGCGAAAGGTCGCCTGCATCTCGCGCTCGTAATCGCGGCGGAATTCGGCGGGGAGCAGTTTCAGGAAGGCGCGAAGCAGACGATCGCTCATACCAGTCCTAATTTGGCGCGCGCCTGTACCAGCGTTCGTTCGAGCCGTTGCGCTTCGGCAATCGCGACGGCGCGGCCGCGGCGCGTGAGACGGAAGTACCGCCGACGCTCGTCGTCGAGCGCCGGGTCGGGGCGCGCTGCACTTTCCTCGATCAGCGCATCGGCCACCAGGCGCTTGATCACCGTGTACAGGGTTGCGGCGCGAAGACGGACCTGTCCGTCGGTCCTGCGCGCGACTTCCTTGCCAATCGCATAGCCGTGCTTCTCGCCGTCGGCAAGCGCAAGGAGAACCTGGAATTCGGCGGGGGTGAGCGGTGGGTATGACGTTGGAACTACTGGCATCCTTATGGAAATACTATTTCCATATCGGATACATTTGTCAAATCGGTCCCATCTCCGTATTTCTCATCCTTGACGCAGCGCCTCAATCGGATTGCCGAACGTCGCGCGTCTGGCCGGTAAGCAGCTTGCCACGAGTGCGACACCCAGTACTCCTGAAGCGACGGCCGCATACGTCAGCGGATCCATCGGATGTACGCCAAACAGCAGCGATGACATCATCTTCGTCACCGCGGTGGCTGTTGCCAATCCGATGATGATGCCGAGAGCCGACAGTGCGAGTCCCTCACGGATGAACATGCGGTGCAGGGTGCGTGTTTGCGCGCCCAAGGCGATGCGAATTCCGATTTCGCGTTTTCGCAGCGCAACAGCGTAGGCCATTACACCGTAGAGTCCGATGAATCCGAGTGCCAGACCCATCGCGCCGGCTAGGAGCAGCATCGCAAGAGTAAAAGAGGTGCGCCCGAGGGATTGGCGATACGCGTCCTCGAGCGTGCGAATCTCTGCCACTGGGAGGTTCGGGTCGATTTGCCAGACTGCTTCTTCGATTTCGCGCACAAGGCTCTCGCTGCCCGTGCGCGAGCTCCGGATTACGTACGTCGATGATCCGAAACTGACCGTCGGAGCGCCCCAGAAGCGATCCATGACCGCCGGAAAGTACACGATCGCAGGAACCGGCTGGCCTATGCCATTGTCGTGGAGATCGCCGACCACGCCGACGATCTCCCGCCACGGATCGCTGGGCGACGCGCGGACACGCTTCTGAAGCGCTTCCTCCGGCACGCCCCACTCCTGACGCGCGAGCGCCGCGGAAACGACAGCAACCATGTTCCGTTCGTGCAAATCGGTCCATGACAAATCTCGCCCGACGAGCAGCGGGGTACCCAGAGTTTTGAACAGGCCGGGCGAAACGAACGCAAACCTGCGGAGCGGCCGCCGTTCCCCCTGCGCCGCGCTTGGGCCATCCACCATCAACACCGTGTCGTTTCCGGTGTTGTCGGCCAGCGGTGAGATATCGGCGAACCCGACCGATTCCACACCAGGAATCGCGCCGATGCGATCGACGATCGCGTGCTGAAGACGTGCCGTGCGTTCAGCGTCGGGCGCACTCACTTGAAGATCCACCATCTGGACGTTGCCGGGATCGACAAATCCGGGATCCACATTCGTCAGCGCGCGGAATGTTCGAATCATCAGCCCCGAACAGACGAGCAGGGTAAGTGCTATCGCCACTTGCGCTACCACCAGTGCGCCTCGCGCGCGCCGCTGCCTGACGCTGTCGCTCGCTCCGCGTGCACCGAGCGTCGCTCCCGCATGCGGCCTTCCGTACCTCAGAACAGGCAGCAGCCCGATCACGACACCTACGCCCAGGGAAACGACCGCGCCAAACACCAACACGATCGGGTCGAGGGAAATCTCCTGCAAACGAGGCAGTCTCATCGGAACAAGCGTGGGCAGCGCGGCTAAGGCCTGGTGCGCAATGATCCACGCAGCCGCGCCTCCCATGACGCCTAACATCACACTCTCGACGAGCAGCGTTGTCGCGATTTGCGTCCGACCTGCGCCAAGCGCGGAGCGAATCGCAAGCTCATGTTGGCGCCCTTCGGCGCGCACCAGAAGCAGGTTTGCCACGTTCGCGGCGGCAATCAGCAAGACGAGACCGAGGGCTCCCATCAGCACCCACAGCATGTTGCCGATGTTGCCGATCACTGTGTGTTTGAGCTGCCGGAGGTGCGGTATTACAGGATTCTTCGCGAACTGTTCGCGCAGATATCCGGTGGGCGCTGGAAACTGATTCACCGCGACCGGTACCAGCCGGGCGAGATCCGTCTGCGCGTCGGCCAGCGTGACACCCGGTTTGAGGCGCCCCAGACTCTGAAAGACGTAACGGCCGAGCGTGACCTGTTTGCGATCGAGTTGGAATGGGAAGACAACGTCGACGTGCCGGTCGAGGAATTGAAAGGCCGGAGGGAGAATTCCCACCACTTCGAGCGCCCGTCCATTGACCGTGAGCTGCCGTCCAATCGCCGCCGCATCCCCGCCAAAGCGGCGTTGCCAATAGCCATGCGTCAGGATGATGGTCTGTGGACCTCCCGGAGAATCGTCGTCGGGCGAAAAAGCACGCCCATGGAGCGGCGGGAGCCCAAGTATCGGCAGGATTTCGTGCGTAACCAGGAGCGCCTGCACCTGCTCCGGGCGATCCAGGCCCGTTACGCTCGCCGGAAAAATCGTCCACAGTCCCACCTGCTCGAATGTTCGATTGTGCTCACGGTACGTGAAATAGAGGTACGGTGCGGATGGGATCTCCGTGCCGGCGCTTCTCCCCGACATCAGGTGATTGATGGAGATGAGCGCATCCGGCCGGGGGTACGGCAACGGCTTCAACAGGATGCCGTTCACGACCGCAAACATTGCCGTGTTTGCGCCGATCCCAATCGCCAGCGTGGCCACGACGGCTGCGGTCACGCTCGGAGCCCGCCTGAGAGCGCGGCTTGCGAAGCGAATTTCGCGGACGAGCGTCTCGATGATTGGAAGGCGCGCCTGATCGCGGTACGCCTCTTTCGTCCGCATGATGCCGCCCATGTCCCGTGCCGCTGCCGCGCGGGCGTCCTGGAGGGACATGCCGCGAGCGCGATGCTCCGCAACAAGTCGGTCGACGTGATACGCCAGCTCGGCGTCGAGTTCCTGCTCCAGCCGACGCCTGCGGAAAACGCTGAGGAGCCGGTAGAGCATCATTCCTCCGGCGCCGATGACAAACGCAGGAACCGCTCCATCACGGAGA
>DATFBW010000227.1:0-29256 GCA_035253645.1 Gemmatimonadaceae bacterium
CACGCGCGAGCTGGTCTGCCATGGGCTCCGCCAGCGCCGACCACCCACTGTACTTGAAAGCGTGTACGACGTCAGCGCCGCTCCCGCCCGACATCCAGCACACCGAGCGTGCCTGGCGCACGTGTGGGTCCAGGATATGGCACCAGCCGCACGCATCCGGCACTCCTGGGTGCCCACAGCGCTCACAGCGCGGCGCGGCAAGAGGCGCAAGCCGCGCAAGGCACAGCCGACAGAGGACATGCTGCTCCCTCGGGGAGAGCGGTCGGTCACAGACGGCACAGGCGCGCGGAAAGCACACGCCAAGGATCGCGCGTCCGGCGTGCGCCGCATGCGCAAGTATCGTTAGGCGGAGACGTGTTGCGTGGGCGTTAGCGTGGCGACGGCGCGCCGCATCAGGTCGCGGTCGGGAGGGAAACCAAACCATCGCTCGAACGCCAGTGCCCCTTGCTCGATCAGCATAACGAGGCCGTCGGCGGCGCGAAGTCCACGGTTCTTCGCGGTGCGTACGAACGGCGTCGTGGGATGGCGGTAAACGAGATCCAGAACTGCCGCACCATCAGGAATTGCCTCCACATCGATCGGTACCGCTTCGCCCCCGAGCCCCATGCCGACGGATGTTGCGTTGACGACGATGGACGCATTTTCGAGCGCAGCGAGGATGCTGCCCGCGGGTGTGACGTGCCGATACCGCGCCGCAAGCGCATGCGTCTTCTCGACGCTGCGGCCCCAGAGCGACACCGATGCTCCCCCTTGCCAGCGTTCCGTGGCCGTACAGACCGCGGCGGCCGCCCCTCCTGTGCCGAAAAGCGCCATGTGCGCGCCGTTAGGCACGAACCCCAAAACGTGCCGCACGAGCTCGTCGAAGCCCTCGACGTCGGTATTGTCACCCACGAGGCGCTGGTCTGCATCCATCCAGAATGTGTTGACTGCTCCGGCGCGCTGCGCGATCGGCGTCAGATGATCGCAGTATGCGAAGAACGTCGTCTTATGTGGGACCGTGACATTGCCGGCGATCTCATTTTCCCGCACCGTCGCAACCACGCCCGCGAGCTCCGAGGGGATGACGTCAAGCGCCGCATAACGCGTCGCGAGACCGGCGGCTTCCAGCGCTGCATTCTGAAATCGGGGAGACAGCGAATGTGAGACGGGATGGCCGAGGAGGAGCAGCCGCCGCGGGAACGGAGCCTCCGAAGGTGTCGGCGGCATACCTCAGGCCGGGCCGGGGGCTCGCTCCGCGACCAGGCGGTCAAAGGCCGCGCGCACCTCGCGCTCCAATTCGGCCAGCGTGGTCCGATAGGCCACGAGGTCCCCACCAAAGGGGTCGGCGATCGGCTGACCGTTCTCACCGCGCGAAGCATACGCTGTGAGCAGCCATACCTTGTTCTCGCCACCTAACGCGCAGACCCTCTCGTAGTGATGCGGCCCCATGGCGAGAATGACATCGCTTCGATCGACGAGGTCGCGAGTCAGTTGTTGCGCGCGATGCGAGCCGAGGTCGAGGCGGCGCTCGATGGCGACGAGCAACGCGCCGTCGGAGGCCGGAGCACCGTCCCAGGCGCTGATGCCGGCGCTGGCGACCTCCACGTCCGAGAGTCCGCGCTCGATCGTTTCGCGCCGCGCGATGGCCTCGGCCAGCGCGCTACGACACGTATTTCCGGTGCATACGAACAGGACGCGCATTTCGTTAGGCATTACCGACAAGGTCCGGCACACTTTCGCGCAACGTCGCGGCGCTGATTGCGCCGGGCCGTATGACGCGAGGTCGTCGCCCCGTACAGTCGACCACCGTCGACGGGTTGGACGGTTCCAGCCGCCCCCCATCGAGAACTCGCATCACCCCGCGCGACGTGGCATCCGACCACTGCTGCACAATCTCCCCAGCCGTCATCGCTGGCGGTAGCCCCGGCCTGTTCGCGCTGGTGCTTGTGATGGGATCGCCGTAGGCGAGCAGGAGTCGCTGGAGCCCCGGGTGCGACGTCCAGCGCACCGCCACGCCACCTTCGGGGCCGCGAAGCCGCTTGGGGACGCGACGTTCACCGCCCGGCAGCACGAGCGTGAGCGGTCCGGGCCAATGCCGTGCCGCCAGGAGCGAGGCCTCGCTCGTTAGGTGCAGGTCGAGACGGCTGAGCATTTCGCTGGCCGCGATGAGCAGCAGAAATGGTTTGGCGGCGGGGCGCTGCTTGAGGGCGACGAGGCGCTCTACAGCGTCATGATCCACCGCCGTACCAAAGCCGTACACGGTTTCCGTCGGATACGCGAGCACGCCCCCCGCCTGCAGATGCGCGATGGTACCGCGCAGGGACGCCTCGATCTCCGCCGCCGACCAGAACGGAACGGCGACGAATGGATCACTCATTGATCCTTAGACGCCAACGCTTCCAGCAGGGCGAAGTCGCGCTCCTCGGTGACTTTCATCGCTCGCTCCGCTCCACGGACAACGACGACAGGGTGGCCGATTAGCTCAACGAGCGCTGCGTCGTCCGTGGCGTAACGCCGCTCTCGCAGCGCCACTTGATACGCTTCTTCGATGATCGCGCGCGGGAAGGCCTGCGGTGTTTGGACACGCCAAAAGCGCGCACGATCCACCGTGCGGATCACGCGTTGCTCCTCATCGACCTCCTTGAGCGTGTCGCTCACCGGCAGAGCAGCCACCGCGCTCTTCCCATCACGCGCGGCCTGGATGACGCGGTCGATCGTGTCATCGGTGACGAGCGGTCGCGCTGCATCATGCACGACGACAATACGCACATCGTCCTCGAGATCCTCGATTCCGCTCCAGACCGAGTCCCCACGTTCGTTGCCGCCCGTCGAAACGAGGAGGCGCTCGATATCGCACTGAAAGATCCACGGCGGCGGATCGCCAGCGAACGAGCGTGGCAGCACGGCAACGATCTGCGCAACATCCGCACGCTTCTCGAAGGCATGAATGCTGTGCAGCAGCATCGGCTTCCCGGCGACCCAGCGGAACTGCTTGAGCTCCGACGTTCCGGTTCGTGTTCCCTGGCCGGCGGCAACGATGACGACGCCAACGTCGGCGCTCATGCGAACAGGTGTTGAAAGCAGTCGCTCAGCGAGCGCACGCCGATTGTCTGCAGTCCTGAAGGTGCCTGACGGGGGACGCTTCGCTCGCTGATGTATGCGGTGCGCATGCCTAACGCTGCCGCTTCAGTCAGGCGTCGCTCCGTTTGCGCGACACTTCGGATCTCGCCACCCAAGCCGACCTCCCCGATACAAACGACGTCGCTCGGTAGCACCCGATCGTACACACTCGATGCGAGCGCAGTGGCGAGGGCGAGATCGCCAGCTGGTTCCGCCAGACGCAGTCCGCCGGCCACGTTCACAAAAACGTCGAGCTGACTCAGTTTGAGCTGCGCGCGCCGCTCGAGTACCGCGAGGAGCAGCGCAAGACGCCGCTGATCGTAGCCCGCCGTGACGCGCTGCGGCGTCCCGAATCCGGCCTTACTCGCGAGGGCCTGCAGCTCCACCAGCATCGGGCGCGTCCCTTCGAGGACAACTGTTAGCGCGCTGCCCGACGCACGCGTTAGGCGATCGCCGACAAACAGCTCCGATGGATTCGCAACCGGCACGAGGCCGCGCTCGGTCATGTGAAACACGCCGATCTCGTCGACGCTTCCGAAGCGGTTCTTGGTGGCACGCAGCACGCGGTGATCCAGGCGGCCGCCCCCACTCTCACCTTCGAAGTAGAGCACCGTATCGACGATGTGCTCCAACGTCTTGGGACCTGCGATTCCGCCGCCTTTGGTCACGTGCCCGATGACGACGACGGCGGTGCCGCTCGATTTGGCGAAGCGCATGAGCCGCGCCGCGCATTCGCGCACTTGACCGACATTGCCCGGTGCACCTTCGAGGTCACTCGTGAAAACGGTCTGGATCGAGTCCACGATCAGCAGCGCCGGCTTATGTGATTCCGCGGCGGCGAGGATGAGCTCGAGATCGGTTTCGGGGAGCACGGCCACGTTGCGCGCGGATTCGCCGAGGCGGTCTGCGCGTAGCCGGATTTGGAGCGGAGACTCCTCGCCCGACACATAGAGCGCTGATACGCCGCTCGCCTCCAGCTCGGCGGCGATCTGCAGGAGGAGGGTCGACTTGCCGATCCCTGGTTCGCCCCCGATGAGTACCATCGATCCGGGGACGATGCCGCCGCCTAACACGAAATCCAGCTCGTTCATCTGCGTCGACAAACGGCTCTCCGTCATCCCGCGCACGTCGCGCAGCACGGTGACCGGAAGGCCGGCGCCTAACGCGCGTCCGCTCTTGTCTTTACTGCGCGCTTTGGATGGGTTGCCTGGCCTCGACGCCACGAGCTCTTCGACCAGCGTATTCCACTCGTCACACTGCTCACACTTCCCCGCCCACTTTGCGAATTCGGCGCCGCAAGACGTACAGCGATAAACGCTGCGGGACTTCCCCTTCATCGTGGTTGGCGGGGGGTGTAGTTGTCGAACCGCGTGTACTGTTTGTGGAAGTACAGCCTGATCGTGTCCGTTGGACCGTTGCGTTGTTTACCGACGATGATTTCGGCCAACCCTTCTACCGGGGTACCGTCAGCGAGGCGTTTGGGCTCGCCCCGCTCGTCGAGCGTCCCTTCGTAGTACTCAGGCCGGAAGAGGAACATCACGACGTCCGCATCCTGCTCGATGGCTCCAGACTCGCGGAGATCGGACAGTTGCGGACGCCGGTTCTCGCCTGTGCGCTGTTCGGGCGCGCGCGACAGCTGCGATAACGCAACGACAGGAATCTTGAGCTCGCGCGCGAGGATTTTGAGCGAGCGCGAGATGTAGCTGATCTCCTGCGTGCGGTTTTCCGAGTCGCTGGGACCCTGAATCAGCTGGAGGTAATCGATGATCACGAGGCCGATATCGTTCTCGGCCTTGAGCCGGCGGGCACGCGAGCGGATCTCGAGCGTGGTGATGCCGGCTGTGTCGTCCACCCAGATAGGCGCCGACCCTAACAAGCCTGCCGCGCGCGTGAGTTTGGTGAAGTCGTCGTTTGTAAGCTTGCCGTTCCGGATCCGCTGCGCATCGATGTACCCTTCACTCGCGAGCATGCGCTGGACCAGGGATTCACGTCCCATTTCCAGCGAGAAGATCGCGACTGGGATTTTGGCCTCGATCACCACGTATTGCGCGATGTTCAGGGTGAACGCCGTCTTTCCCATGGACGGCCTTGCGGCGACGATGATCAGCTCCGACGGCTGGAAGCCTAACGTGAGCCGGTCGAGATCGGCGAACCCGCTGGGTACGCCGGTTACAGGAGAGCCGCCGGCGCTCGCCAGCTCTTCGATCCGCTCCATCGCCGGCCACAAGAGCTCCTTCATCCGACGGAACCCTTCGCGGCCGCGCTGTTGCGAGATCTGGAAGATGCGCTGCTCGGCGTGGTCCAGCAGCGTATTCGCGTCCCCTTTTCCCTCGTACGCCTCCGTGACGATCTCGGTCGATGCTTCGATGAGGCGCCTAACGAGTGCCCGCTCACGCACGATTTTGGCGTGATACTCCACGTTGGCGGCCGTCGGGACGGCGTCCAGCAAAACCGTGATGTAGTCCTTCCCACCCACAGCTTCCAGCTCGCCGCGGACCTCGAGCTCACTCGACAGCGTGAGTGGATCGACCACATCACCGCGCTGATTTATCGCGAGCATCGCCCTGAACATCCGGCGGTGCGCCTCGCGATAGAACATCGAGTCATCGACGAACTCCGTCGCGCGGATGATCGCGTCGGCGTCCATCAACATCGCCGCTATCACCGCCTGCTCGGCATCCTCCGAATACGGTGGACGCCGCTCGCGCAGCGCGTCACGCCCCGCGTTTGCGGAGCTCGGGTACGGCGCGATCGAGGAGTCGACGAGCGAGCTGGACATCTTCCCAGGTTGGACGCTTCCACGACGGATTACGGAGAAGCGCCGCGGGGTGATAGGTGACCACGCAAGCTATGCCGTGGTATTGGTGGATCGCTTCGCGCAGCTTCCCCATCGACAACTTGCTGGCAAGCAAAGTCTGCGCGGCAAACGTGCCGAGCGCGAGTATCACTTTTGGTCGGATGAGCTCCACTTGTCGAACGAGGTAGGGTTGACACGCGGTTACCTCGTCAGGCAGCGGATTCCGGTTGTTCGGCGGTCGATGCTTGAGCACGTTGCAGATGTATACCTTCTCGCGCGGCAAATCGATCGCGGCGAGAATCTGCGTCAACAACTTGCCAGCCTGGCCGACAAAAGGGCGCCCCAGCTCATCTTCGGTCGCGCCGGGCGCCTCTCCAACGCACATCAGGTCCGCGTTAGGGTCTCCCTCTCCCGGCACCGGATTCTTGGCTCCGCGGTAAAGCCCGCAGCGCGTACAGGCTGCAACCGCACGCTCGAGCTCAGCAATGCTCGCGAAGCCCTGACGAGCTCCTTCGAATAACTCATGCGATGACGATCCGACGGTGAGTCCCTTAGGGATTTGATCCAACGACAGCGCAGCGTGCCACGCCGCCTTCGCCGTGTTTGTGGCTTTCGTCGCAGGCGGGAGCGTTGGCGACACGACCGTTTCGGTTGGCGGAGCAACCTGCCGCACACGGGTCACGCGCGTGGCGTCGGCCGGTGCAGAGTCGATGGCCCGCAACGCGCTGCGCCAATCCGCCGCCGGAGAGCCCGGCTTGGCGTCCGCCTCGCTGCCTAACGCGATAGCCGGTGGTGCGCTGAGGACCAGCTCGCGATCTCCCGCTTCGTGTTGTTGAGCGAAGTAGCTGCGCGCGATCGCCTGCTTGTTCGACGAGGCATTGTTCTTAGCGTTCACTCAGAAGCTCCTCGACTTCGTCAAGGATCGCATCCGCGACTTCGAGCTTCGAGAGTAGCGGCAACGCACGTGCTTCGCCATTCCGCCGAATGAGCGTGACGCGATTCGTATCCACCTCGAAACCTGCGCCGGGCTCCGTCGCATCATTCACGACAACGAGATCCAATCCTTTTGCAGCGAGCTTCGCGCGGCCGTACTCCTCGGCGTTCTCCGTCTCGAGAGCGAAACCGACTGCAACGAGGTTTGGTCCGCGATGCGGCAAAGTGTCGAGCAGAATATCCGGCGCTGGGGTTAGCTCGATGTTCAGCTGAGCGCTCCCTTTCTTGATTTTTCCTTTCTTCGCATTGGCTGGACGGAAATCTGATGGCGCAGCGGCCATGACGAGGACGTCTGCATCGCGAACCTCACGAGACACGGCTTCAGCCATCTGTTCGGTTGTCTCCGTCGCAACGCTGCGCACTCCAACAGGCCGCGGGACGCCCAACGGTCCATGAATGAGCGTTACCTCGGCACCGCGACGCCATGCGCTCGCGGCGAGCGCCACTCCCATCTTCCCGCTGCTGCGATTGGAGACATAGCGGACTGCATCAACGGGCTCGCGCGTGGGTCCGGCGGACACGACGACGCGTTTGCCAAACAACGGGCCAAGCGCTTCGAGCCGACGAGCCAGGTGGGCCACGATTGTCTCCGGCTCCGGCATCCGACCAGGTCCCGTTCCTTCCTCCGCTGACGCTAGCGGTCCGATGTCAGGTTCCAGAACGCCGTAGCCGAGTTGGCGCAGATGCTCGACGTTGCGCACGGTTTGTGGGTGCACCCACATCCGGTCGTTCATCGCGGGAACGAGCAGCACAGGAGCTTTCGTTGCCAACAGAATGGCGCCTAACAAGTCCGCCGACTGTCCACTCGCCGCGCGTGCAAGGAAGTCGGCCGTAGCGGGCGCGACGACGACAGCGTGCGCAGCTTGCGCCAATTTGATGTGGTCCAACGCGTGCCCCGCCGCGACCAGCTCGGAATACACGCGCCGACCCGTCAGTGCCTCGAACGTGACGGCGCCAATGAACTCCTGCGCCGATCGCGAAAGGACGACATCGACCTCAGCACCGTGCTGCGTTAGCAGGCGGGCCAGCCACGCGGATTTGTAGCTGGCGATCCCTCCCGTTACTCCGAGGAGGATACGGCGCTGATCGAATGGACGGACGGTGCTACTCCGAACGTCCGCGTGGCAGGACGCGATATTCAATCGCGCCTATGGTCAGCTCTTCCAGAGCTCGGGTCGTCAGCTTCTTCTCGCGCGGGCCGGAGCGATCCCTGGGGAAGGCATTCAGAACGCGCGCATACTTCGCGGCGACCAACACGGCCAGGTATTTGTTGGCTGCATTGATTGTCGACTCATCCGGTGTGAACACTCGCATTGCCGTTTCTCCACGCGCCTAAAGCGCGGTCAATCGTTTCTCGATTTCGTCGGACAGGGCGCGCACGCGTCCGTCCACGTTAGCCTGCCTGGCATGACGTACAGTCTCGGCGTCTATGATCGCGGAGACCTGGGCGTAGGCAGACTCCAGCGCGTCGTTGACGACGACATAATGATAATCACCCACCGCCGCCAACTCTGCCCGTGCCTCGGTCAATCGCCTCCGGACCTCGTCGGGGCGATCGGTATTCCGTTTCGTTAGGCGCTCCACCAAAACCGCCGCGGACGGTGGGAGGAGGAAGACGAGCACCGACTCGCTATACGCGGCAAAAAACTGGCGTGCCCCCTGCACGTCGATATCCATCACCACGTGGCGCCCCGAGGCGAGGACACGCTCCACCTCGCTCCGTAGCGTTCCATACAGATTCCCATGCACCGCGGCCGACTCGGCGAACTCGCCGCGAGTTTGCCGGGCGCGGAAGTCGTCCTGACTTACGAAGTGGTAATCGCGCCCATCCTGCTCGAGCGGGCGCGGGGGCCGCGTCGTACAGGATACGGAATACCCCACATCTGTCCGTCTTTCCAGGAGCATACGAGCGATCGTCGTCTTGCCGCCGCCAGACGGTGACGACAGCACGACGGGAAACGGATTCACTCCAGATTCTCCACCTGCTCCCGCACACGCTCCAGTTCTTCTTTGATCGTCACCACATCGCCCTGCATGGTGGCGTCGTTGGATTTACTTGCCGTCGTATTGGCTTCGCGCAGCATCTCCTGAAGCAAGAAGCCGAGTCGCTTGCCAACCCCTTCGGCACCGTCTCCACCCATAGTACGACGGAAGGCATCAAGGTGCACCGAGAACCGCGCAAGCTCCTCTTGCACGTCATAGCGCTCGGCGAGCACCGCGATCTCCAGCGCCAAACGCTGTTCGTCCACCGCAACACCAGCCGCGAGCTGTTTGATCGACTCGCGCAACCGGTCGCGCTGCTCCAGCACACGTTGCGGTGCGCGCTCTGCGATGCGCCCCATTGCTGCCTCGATGACGCTCAACCTCCGCGTGATGTCGTCATGCAGCTTGGAGCCCTCACGCTCACGCGACGTACGCAGCTTCAGTGCGGCTGCCGAGACGAGGCGTGTAAGCTCCGTGCCATCTTCCTGAGTAGGCTCGCCTAACGGCGCGATTACGTCAGGGAGCCGCAGCACCGTTGCGACGTCAACTTCGCCGCCCAGACTGTATCTGTCGCGCAGTTCTCGCAGCATCGCGGCCGAGGCGGCAAACCGCGCCTCGTCGATCGCCGAGGCTGTTTCGGTCGTGCGCTCACAACGTGCACTCAGTGTGACGTGACCACGCACAACGAGTTGGCGCAGGGCCTCACGGACCTCGCCCTCCCACCGGGAAAGCTCTGGCGGGAGTTTGATAGTGACGTTGAAGAAGCGGTGATTGACCGAGCGTACGTCGATCGACACACGCGTCTTTCCTACGGTCCCCTCTGCGGCGCCGTAGCCCGTCATGCTTCGTATCATGTGTGGCGGCGTAACCTATGAATTGACAAGGGTTTTGTCAATTAACAAACTCCCAGCGCACGCCATAGTAATTGGTCTGCCGTGGCATCATGAAGCCAGGCACCTGCTGGTACTGAAGACCAAAGACATTCCGGAATTGATAGGACAACACCGCCCGCAGAATGCGCACTTCCAGTAGAAAGCCCCACGTGCGATACACGGGAGTCTCCAGCGGAAGCGCCGGAGCAGCCATTGGAAAGAGCGCGCGGCCGCGGTACTCGTGCGTCAGCGCTGCGAAAATGTTGAGGTTCCCGCTTGGCACTGCGCTGCGCCACTGAGTGTCGATGTAGAGTTGTGTGCGCGACTGCTCCTTTGGCCTGTAGAAGCCCTCGCGCTCCCAACGCACGCCGACCGCATCGATCCCAAGATCTCCGAAGAACTTGCCGCGCAGCGTCGCAAAGGTGCCGGTAAGCCTTCCATCGGCGGAGGCTTGAAACGCCGTGTCAAACACGATTGGGGCTGCGAGGAGCGCTGTGTCCCGCATGAGTTGTCCGGCAGCGACCCACATGCGTCCCAGTCTCACGCCAATCTCCGCGCGCGCCGCCAGCGTCGTCGGACGGTCGGCGGAAGAAACTGGACTCGTGCGACCGATGGATCCTGCAAGAGCGAGGAAAGGCAGCGGCTGGAACCTGACGGTGGCGTCCGTCGTTAGGCTGGAATCCGGCAAGCGTTGCTCGGCGTGAATGCTGGCAACCAGGCCCTCATATTCCACCGCTGCACGAACACCTCCCGACACGTACATCTCCCCACGGACCCTCCGGCCGCGCGACTCGGCGCTCAATCGAAAAGGACCGATGGTATATCCCACAGCGCCGAGGAACTGTGGCCGCACGCGCGTTGTGTCACGCTTGACGACCGTGCTGTCGGGGACCGTGTCGCCGGGGATTTGCGTCACGATGGTCGTATCCCCGCGCGTCAGCTTGAATCGAAAATCGCCGGCGCCTAACTGTGCCCAGAGACCGTCTTGTGAAGGATCGCCGTAGGCGACGCGCAGATGTGCTTGTGTAATGCGCGCGTCTTGTGAGCGCAGGTTGGGACGCGGGGGCGTCGTTGAGATGCGCAGCTGCTCGGCACGATCGAGGCCTAACGTGTGGTAGGTTCCGACGACACTGAATTTGCCCTTCGCCCATCCGGCCCGGGCCATGAGCGCGAGGTGATCAGAATCTCCCAGCACGTTGTCTTGCGTTCCGTACTGAAATGCACCGGCCTGCAGCATCGCACCATTCGAGTACCGCTTTCCGAAGTAGCCCCGATAGGTATTCGTTTCGTAATCACCTGTCGCGACGTCAACGCGGGTCGCTGCGATAGTGGATCGCACGGACCACGTGGCCAAGTGGACGCGAATCTCGCGAGCGCTACGCTCGATGCGCACTTCTTCCACCGTCCATAGCGGAACGGTCGAGAAATCTCTGATGCCCCCCGATCGCGGATTGAGCTCGTCCAGCTCGAATCCGTCCAGGAAGACGCGTATCCTCGTCAGCTCGCCTGCGTACGACGCGACCTGCGGCGATGAAATCCATCCTGACTGAAACGGCGTTAGGCCGGGTATGCGTTCCAGCAAGTCATTGAGAGTTAACGCGCCGGATGCAAAGAGCGCGTTGCGATTCCACCGGTACACAGGACCGATATCCGCCAGCGGTGGCATCGCGAATGGTGCGATGGGCGCCTTGATGCTGTCGGCTGCGCGTGCGGCGAGGATGCTGTCGCGCCGCGCAGTAGCCCGCCGCACGGAGTCAGCGACGAGCGAGTCACGCAGCGCCACAGTGTCGCGTCGCGCACGCGTCGTGTCCTGCGCGCGAGCGTCTCGGGGGAACGCGAGAAAAATGGCCCCGACCAGGAGGCCGAGGCCGACGGATCCGCGCCTAACGAGCCTGTGCTGCGTCAGCGCACCCTGTTCCGCACGAATTCCACGAACGTCCCGACGGGAACGCCCGTTGGACCTCGTGGCATCATGCCAAGATCGGTTTCGCTGTACGCCGTACCGGCGATATCGAGGTGCGCCCAGGGGTAGCCATCCACGAATTCCTTGAGGAATATCGCCGCGGTGATCGCCCCGCCGGCACGTCCCCCCGTGTTCTTGATGTCGGCGACGTCGGACTTGATCTGCTCGCGATAGTCGTCCCAAAGCGGCAAGGGCCAGCCAGGCTCGGCGGCAAGCTCGCACGCTCGCTGAAGCTCGCGCGCCAGATCGTCGTCGGTCGCGAAGATCCCTGTCGCGGTATTGCCTAACGCGATGACACATGCGCCGGTGAGCGTGGCCGCATCGACAACCACGGCCGGATCATATCGCTTGACATACGTGAGCAGGTCGGCAAGCACCATGCGACCCTCCGCATCGGTGTTGATGATTTCGATCGTCTTGCCTGACGAGGCTCGGACCACATCACCCGGTTTATACGCCGTACCCGAAGGCATGTTCGTCGTGGCGCCGAATACGCCGATCACGTTGGCGCGCAACCCCATGCGGCCGAACGCCTCCATGGCACCGATGACTCCCGCGGCCCCGCACATGTCGAACTTCATCCACTCCATGCGCTCGGCGGGCTTGATGGAGATACCCCCCGTGTCGAAGCACATCCCTTTCCCGACCAGCACAATCGGCGCCTGCCCTTTGCGTCCGCGCAGATATTCGAGCACGACGAGCTGCGGGTCTTCCGGGCTTCCCTGCGCGACCGCGAGGAAGGCGCCCATTTTGGCGCGCTGCATTTCGCGCCGGCCGAGAACCGTTAGGCGCATACGATGGCGGCGGGAGACGTCACGCGCGGTATCGGCCAGTACGGCGGGAGTGCACACATTACCCGGCATCATCGCGAGCCGCCGCGCGACGGCATATCCATCGCCAATCGCGGCCGCCGTTGCTACGGCGCGCGACGCTCGCCGCGCGTCTGCGACGAGTACTTCGAGTGCTGCCAGTGAGCCGCGCCGCTCGGCTGGCGGCGGAGGCGTCTTGAGATCGACATACTCCCACGAACCAAGCTGCGCGCCGATCCCCATTGCTTCGATGGCACGTTGGTCCCGCGTATTCGCCCACAGGCTGAGCGTAGTGATGCCCATTCGCTGTGCCTGACGAGCGGCCAGCGCGGCCGCGCGCCGCAGCGCATTGACCGCGTTTGCTCCCGCTCCATATCCGATGAGGAGCACGCGCTCGATGTCGCTGCCCCCGCCCTCGACGTGCAGCACCTCGTCGCGCGCACCGCGGAAGTCGCGGCGCGCTATAACACGGCTCAACGCCCCATTGAGCGTACTGTCGAGCGACCGCAGCGGCGCGGGAAGCTCGGTGAGCGCCGGAAGGAGGAGAGCAGCAAGCGGGGTTTTGACCGCGGACCAATCAGCGCGGCGTGCTGCGAGCTTCATGAGAATTGAACGAATGACGTGGTGCACTCGGCGGCGCCTGACGACGCGCACCGTTCCTACGCAAACGGCGCCTGCAAGTAAAGGCGCCGCGGCGCGCGTAAGCTATCGGCACATGGCGAAAAGGAGCAAGACGCTGATATCCGTGACTCGCCGACCAATCCGAGCGCGACTGTGAGGCCCTCGCTGCACGGCCGCGCCATATGAGACTGCCGATAAAGGTCTCGGCGTCACCGAGGGGACCAGTGGGAGCGGGAGCGTGCGCCACCTCACGGCAACGCTGGACAGGTTCACGCCCTGCAAAGGAAACCGAGTTGTTAGGCATCGTCGGACACGGTCACAGGTCAGAGGTCGGAGCGAACCCGAAAAAAGGGCCCCTTCAAAGGGATTTAGATCGCTGACGCATCCTGGGGCACAGCGCCGGGGCCCCTCGTTTCCAGGATCGTTTTTCAGGTCGGGGGATTAATTCCCTAGTCGTCGTGCCCGGCGACGCTGAGTATTCTCCAGCAGCATGTCGACCCTCCCGGACGCACTTCAAACCGCCTTGGGCGACCGCTATGGCGTAGAGCGCGAGCTTGGACGCGGCGGGATGGCCACGGTTTATCTCGCGCAGGACCGCCGGCACTCGCGCCAGGTAGCCATCAAAGTGCTCGACGCGGCCGGCCGGACGACCAACATGGACGCAGACAGGTTTCTCCGCGAGATAAGAATCTCGGCGAACCTCGTGCATCCCGGTATCGTCCCGCTGTTCGACTCCGGCGAATGTAATGGAACCCTGTATTATGTCATGCCGTACATCGCGTCTGAGACGTTAGGCGCGGTGCTGGAGCGTCAGGGCCGCCTGGATGCGGACGTCGCATTACGGATGACTGCCGCACTCGCGAAGGCGCTCGATTACGCGCATCGCCAGGGCGTCGTTCACCGCGATATCAAACCGGCGAACATCTTCCTGCACGAAGGGGAGCCGCTCCTCGCCGACTTTGGCGTGGCGCGGGCGCTTTTCAGTCTCGGTAACGCAAGCGACACGCAAACGGCCCTCGGCTTCACCGTCGGGACGCCGCGCTACATGAGTCCGGAACAAGCGGCGGCGGAACGCGACATCGATGGCCGCAGCGATCAATACAGCCTGGCGTGCGTGCTGTACGAGACCCTCACCGGCGAACCGCCTTTCACTGGTGATACGCGTTCGCTCACGGTGCAGCATCTCATCGAGCCGCCACCATCTATACGCCGCTTGCGGCCCGACCTCCCGGAGGGGATCGATGTCGCGATCAGGCGCGCGCTGGCAAAGGATCCTAACGAGCGCTTCCCCTCCGTCGGAGAGTTCGCCGCGGCGCTGACGCGGAGTGTTCCGCAACGCCCCCGCGTCAACAAGGCCGGGGAGTGTACGGTTGCGGTGCTGCCTTTTGTGACTGTCGGAAGCGAACCAGACACGGAATATCTGAGCGACGGCCTCACAGATGAGTTGATTGGCGCGTTGGCTCGCGTTGAGGGGCTGAAGGTTGCAGCGCGGACCTCCGTCTTTCGGTACAAAGGTCAGCCGCTCGACGTGCGGCGCATTGCGCAGGAACTGGGCGTCGAATGTGTCATCGAAGGTAGCGTGCGCCGCTCCGGGCAACGCTTGCGTGTGACCGCGCGCCTGATGGACGCGCTCGATGGGCAGCTGCGGAAGTCGCTCCGCTTTGACCGTGACGCGAACGACATGTTCGCACTCGAGGACGAGCTGTCGGCCGCGATCGTCGATGCCCTGCGGCCGACGCTCCTCTCAACGGCCGTACACGTCACCCCGCGGCGGTACACCGCCAACGCCGACGCCTACCGATTGTATTTGCGCGGCCGCTTCGCCTGGAACAAACGCACATTCGAGGATACGGCCGAGGCCATCAAATACTTCGAGGCCGCGATCGCCGAGGATCCAACGTACGCCTTGGCGTATAGCGGCCTGGCGGATGCACACGCGTTGCAGCTGGACTATCGCAATGTCCCCGTTGCGGAAGGGATGGCACGAGCCAAGGAGTACGCGCGCAAAGCACTGGAATTGGATGAGGGGTTGGCCGAAGCACACGCCTCGTTAGGCTGGGTCCTCTTCATCCACGATTGGGAGTGGCAGGAGTCCCTCACCCACTTCGAACGGGCGGTGACGCTGAGTCCGCGGTACGCCACGGGCCATCAGTGGTATTCGTTCCCGCTCGTCGCGTTAGGCCAATTCGAGCGCGCGCTCACGGCGGTGCAGACGGCTGTGGAGCTCGACCCCGGGTCGGTGTCTGTGCGCCGGAGCCGCGGGGGCGTTGCGTATTATGCCCGCCAGTATCGCGATGCGATTACCCATTTGGAGCGTGCGGTCGACATGAATCCTACGTCCGAGGAGACGCACCGCTCGCTCGGCCTCACTTACCTGCAGCTGGGAGAACCGCAACGCGCGGAAGCCGCATTCCGCGAAGGGTTGTTGTACACGCCGGAATCAGGGTATTCCCTCGCCGGGCTTGGCGGCGCCCTTTTCCGTCAGGGCCGGGCCGGTGAGGCGCACGACGTGCAGCGCGAGTTGGAAGCACGGGCGAAGGCAGGCTATGTGTCGACGGCAGCGTTCGTGATCCTGCACGCTTTGTTAGGCAACGTGGACGAGGCGATCGATTGGCTGGAGAAGGCGCGCGCCGAGCGGCGCGGATTTGTCGCTTATATCGGTGTCAACCCGACCCTCGACTCGTTGCGCGGATCCCCCCGCTTCACTGCACTGCAAGCCGCGCTGGGACTCGAGCGTACCCCAGTCGGCGCCTAACGCGCGCTATCGCGCTGCGCCAGCGCCATCACGGTATCCACCAGCGCTGTGAGGATCTCGCGGCGGTTGCGCTGCATGTGCTGTCCCGGAAGCCAGTGTTGTTCTTTCGGCTCTCTGGCACTGGCAAATAGCGCGTCGACAAGCGGGCGCGGGATGCGTTCGTCTTCCAGCGCATTGATGAGAATGACGGGGCGCGGGGAAACGCGTGGCGTCCAATGCGCAGGATCCAGTCGCGGGCCGGAGATCAACACATTGGCTGTCGCCGCGATGGCAGTGCGCAGCGGCGCGATGCTCACATAACGCCGCAGATTGTGCTCGAGCAGCCGGCGTGGATCGGCGGCACCGTGGAGCAGCCAGAGCCGCGTGACGCGCTGATCGAGCGCCGCAACAACCGCAGCGAATGGCGCGCCGAAGCTCGCGCCGATGAGCTCGATGCGAGTTGGATCGACGTCCGGCTGTTGGAGCAGGTAATCGAGCGCCAGCATGATTGCGGGCGGCGTATCGAGTATTGCGCGCCTGATCGCGGGCACTTCGCGTACGACGGCCAGCCCTTTCGGATTTGGCTTGCCGCCGTACGGGTATTCGATGGCGGCAACGACTGACCCGCGCGTATCCGGGAAAAGCAGGGCCGCTTCCTTTCCTGCACGCTGGCCGCCCAGGATGACAAAGAGTCGGCGGCGCGCACCGGGCGCTGGAGGCGCCGCGGGACGCCTAACGGCGACGAGGACGGCGAAATCGTTCGCCGCGCGCAGGCGCAGCTGGAGGTCTGCACTGAGTGAATCGCCGCTTGCGGACACGGTGTCGACGTGTGCGAGCGTCGATCGACGGCCCAGGAAATAGGGCGTCGGATCCCGGAGGAGCCACGCTGTCGTGAGCGCGGCCAGGGCGCAAACGATGCCTAACGCGAGCGCGACCCGTCGCCAGCCACCTCGGCGCGGGTCGCGCGAAATCTCGTCGCGTTCAGGTTCTGCCACATGCCCGAGGAGGGAGTCGAACCCTCAAGAGCTTGCGCTCGGCGGATTTTGAGTCCGCTGCGTCTGCCGGTTCCGCCACCCGGGCCTCGCCGCAATGTACTTGTTTGCTCGCCGCAAGATCAAAGGCCACCTGCCATCCGAACTGTCCGAATCGGGCGGATTCGACTGAACCAAAGCTGTCAGCTATCGGCTGCAAGCTGACAGCCGACAGCTGCTTGCGGCCGTTTCTTTTTGAGTAACCAGTTACTCGATAGGCGGACGAACTCGGGCTGGGGGCCGTCGTATCTGCTGTCGACCACTGTCGCGCAAACGTTCCCGCATCCGGGGGTCCCGGCGATCGCGCTGCGGCCCGGCGTATGGCATCGTCCCAGGGGCGCGACGCCGCATCTCGCCAACGTTACGGCGCAACTGCTCCTGCATGCCCAACAGCTTGGCACGTTGTGTCGCGTTCAGGAATCGCGCGAGCTCGCGCTGCTCATTTTCGAGCAACTCGACGCGCTGCCGTTGCAGTCGGATCGTGCGATCCAGCATGTCTGCGATGCGCTGCTGATTCGCTCCCCCCTGCTGCTCGGCGAGCAACTCGTCGCGCAGCGACATGCGGAGGTCCCGCTCCTGCTGCAGCAACAAGCGCCGCTGTTCCTCAAAACGCCGATTGGTCTCGCCCAGCCTAACGACCTGTGAGTCCGTGAGACCCAGGCGTTGCTTCACGACGGCGCCGAGACGCTCCTGCACACGGCGCTTGAGTGCTTCTCGCTGAGCAGTGGTATCTTGCGCACCTAACGAGCTCGCGGTCAGCACCGCTGCTACTATACCGACAATGATGTTTCTCATTTCTCAGTCCTTATGATTGCTACGAGCCGATACTTCCCACGCTCCCTATGAGCGTGTCAGGTTCGGCCGACGGCGCGGCCTCGATCTGTTCGAGAGCGCCTAACAAAGATTGCAGTTCATCCATATCCAGGTCGTCGAGCTCACCCAACGACATCGCCAACACACGCGATGGCCGTCCCGACTTCTGACTATCCGGGGCGAACCCGCTCGAATCCACAGCCACGGGCAAGCTCACCGAGTCGGTCGCTGCATCCGGCGCGCTGACGACCCGCATAACGAGCGCACCGCCAAGCACCAGCACGACCGCCGCAGCCAGACGCAGGACGCCTGACGAGAAGGATCGCCGCAGACGCGGCTGAGGAAGCGCCCGGACGATCGCCGCCGTGTCGACCGCCGGCGCCGACTCATACACTCGGCGCACGCGCCCGAGCAACTCCAATTCTGCCGTGCACTCCGCGCATAACGCGACGTGCTCGCGAACCCGAGCTGCTTCCGCTGCATTCAGGCGGCCGTGCATCAGCTCCGGCAGCGCCTCACGCATTTCGACGTTAGGACAATCAGACATATAGCGCTTCCTTGATGGCTCGCAGTGCGTTGTGGTAATGCACCCGTGCCGCTCCTTCCGTAGTTCCAACCACCTCAGCGATCTCCTTGTACGAAAGACCCTCCCCGACCCGCAGCGTGAACACTTCGCGCTGCGTCGGCGACAGCCGCTCAACCGCTTCGCGTACCTGCCCCGCCGCCTCCGCCGCTACCATCGAATCCAGGGCCGTGAATCCGCTCCCTACATCGACATTGTCGAGTGATTCACTTTCTGGCCGACGTCGCTGTGCCCGACGACGATCCAATACCAACCTGCGCGCAATGGTGAAAAGCCACGTCCGCAGTGAGCTCTCGCCGCGAAAGGAGTCGAAAGACGAAAAGGCGCGGACAAACGTGTCCTGAACTACCTCCTCTGCTTCACGCTCCCCCAGCGTACCCACAAAGCGAGCGATCGCCGTAGCATGCCTCTCGACGATAGCCGTTGCGGCACGTTGATCGCCGCCAAGCCACCGCTCGATCAGCGTACGGTCGTCGCGGTCATCGGCGCGATCAGGCTCTACTCCCATGCGTGCGAACTCTTAGACGGGGGCGGACGGTCAATGTTAAGACCGCCCTATAGTCTCTAGGCGTTAGCTCTTAGCGCGCAGGGTGCTATGGCCTAAGAGCTAACGACTGGACGACTAGAGAGGTGACCATTCGGTCACCAGACGAAATACCCTCATTATTAAGGTTCAGCTCGGAGCTTGCAGCTCGGAACGTCCGTCCTTCAAGAATGCTTGAATTGATTGCACACCGCGGGATGCCAAGGCTCGCGAGAGAGAATACGCTGGCCTCCTTCGCCTTGGCGCTCGATGCCGGTGCCGATGGCATCGAGCTGGACGTTCACGTGAGCCGGGATGGCGCCGTGGTCGTGCATCACGACGCCACGCTCCCAAGTGGGGAGCGATTGGTCGATTTGCGCGCTCGAGAACTTGCCCCGCGTGGCATCCCCACGCTCGACGACGTGTGCGAGCTCGTAGGGACGCGTGCCGTGCTGTACGTCGAAGCCAAAGGGACTCAGACCGCAGCATCGATCATCGAATGCCTAACAGCACATCAGGTTCGCGCGGCCGTCCATAGTTTCGACTGGAGCATCATCCGCACGGTGAAGGGTCTCGCGCCTGGAACCTCCGTAGGCCTTCTCGTCGACGACGGAGTGCCCGATATCGCTGCCGTGACACGGCAATACGCGGCGAGGGACATCTGGCCTGCTTATGACCTGATCGATGCATCGCTGGTCAGCGCCGCACATAACGCGGGCGCTCGCGTTATCGCGTGGACAGTCAACGAGCCTGACGACGCGCGTCGGTTACTCGAGGTAGGTGTCGATGGCCTGTGCACCGACGATGTTGGAGCATTGCGCGCCGCACTGCGGCTCGCAGGGTAGTCACGCCGCTCTACTCACCCTACCTTCTGCGCGTCTCGCTTCGCGGAGTGATCCGAGTCATGCGCAACGCTTTGTTCCTGATTCTTGCGGCCGTCGCCTGTTCCCGCTCACCGGCGCCAGTCAGCGCTCCCGCTCCTTCGGCCGGTTCACCAGCGCCGGCCACCGATACGACAAGAAAGCAACCGGGGCCCGGAGCACTATCCGAGCCTAACGCGGACGCGTTCGGCAGCACATACAAGCCATTCGCGGCCCGTACGACATTCATCCGCAATGCGACTGTGATGACGGCCGCCGGTCCCACACTGCAGAACGCGTCGGTTTTACTGCGTGATGGCAAAGTCGCAGGCGTCGGAACCAACCTAACGCCGCCGAGCGACGCGATCGTCATCGACGGCGCCGGCAAGTTCGTGACTCCGGGGATCATCGACACGCACTCGCACCTCGGTGTCTACGCCGCGCCTGGCGTCGACGCACACAGCGACGGCAACGAGGCGACCAATCCGGCAACGCCGGAAGTTTGGGCGGAGCATTCGGTGTGGCCGCAGGATCCGCAGTTTCCACGCGCGCTTTCGGCGGGAGTCACGACAATCCAGGTGCTCCCGGGATCGGCGAACCTCTTTGGCGGACGTAGCGCCGTGCTCAAGGTCGTTCCGTCGCGCACGGTTCAGGGCATGAAGTTCCCAGGAGCCAAGTTCGGTTTGAAAATGGCGTGTGGCGAGAACCCGAAGCGGGTGTATGCGAATCGCGGCCCCTCAACGCGTATGGGGAACGTGGCCGGATATCGCGCGAAGTGGATTCAGGCGGAGGCCTATCGCCGCCGGTGGGACAATTGGCTCGCGGACAAGAAGGGGGAGGCGCCTTCACGCGACCTCGCGATGGAAACGCTCGCCGAGGTCCTACGCGGCAACATCTACGTGCAAAATCACTGCTATCGCGCCGACGAAATGGCGCAGATGATCGACATCGCGAAGGAATTCGGTTACAAGATCCGTTCGTTCCATCATGGCGTCGAAGCGTACAAGATCGCCGACCTCCTCGCGCAGAATGACATCGCCGCGTCGTTATGGTCCGATTGGGGCGGCTTCAAGATGGAAGCACTGGATGGCGTACGCGCGAATCTCGCTCTCGTGCATCGGGCAGGCGCTCGCGCCATCGTCCACTCGGATGATGCCAACGGGATGCAGCGCCTCAATCAGGATGCGGCGAAGTCCATCGCTGCTGCGGCGGACCTGGGCTTCACGATCTCACACGATGATGCCATCAAATGGATCACGATCAACCCGGCGTGGGCGTTAGGTCTCGAATCGCAGATCGGTTCACTGGAGGTTGGCAAGAACGCCGACGTGGTTCTCTGGGACGGAAATCCCTTCAGCATTTACTCGCGGGCCGAGAAGGTCTGGATTGACGGGGCGATGCTTTTTGACCGTGCGGACGCCCGGGGCCGCTGGCGAACCGACTTTGAGCTTGGGTACATCCCCGAACCGCAGGGAGGGCGCTGACATGCGGCCACTCTTCGTTAGGTGCGCCGCGCTCGCGCTTCTTGCAGCATCGGCGGAGGCGCAGACGGTCGCGATCACGGGCGCGCGGATTCACCCGGTAAGCGGGCCGCGGATCGACAATGGCACGCTCATCTTCGAGAATGGGCGGATCACACAGCTCGGCGCGGGGCTCCCATGTCCCTCGGGGGCCGAGTGCATCGAGGCGCGCGGCCGCTGGGTGACGCCGGGAATCTTCAACGCACTTACCACGTTAGGCGTGAACGAAGTTGGTCAGGTGCAGGCCACGCAGGATGCGCGCGCCCGGGGCGATCGCGGGATCGCGGCAACGTTCGAGGCGTGGCAAGGCCTCAATCCAGCATCGCCGCATCTGCAAGTGACGCGCAATGACGGCGTGATTGTCGCGGGTGTGATTCCAGGCGGCAACTTCGTCTCGGGACAAGCCGCGGTCATCGATCTCAGTACCGGCACGCTGCGCGACATGATCGTACGCGCGCCGGCGGCGATCGTGGCGGATATGGCGAACACCGGCGAAAATCGCGGCCAGGCACGAGGGGAAGTGATCGGACGCATGGATGCGCTGCTTGAAGACGCACGCAACTACCGTCCGGGCCGCAATGAGGTCGAACGTGGCTCCACACGACCGACAGCAGCTCCGTCGCGCGACCTCCAGGCGTTAGGTCTTGTCCTCTCGCGTCGCGTCCCGTTGATCCTGGAGGCGGATCGGGCCAGCGACATCGAGGCGGCCCTCGCCATGGCACGCAAACATAACGTGCGACTGATCATTTCAGGGGCGGCCGAAGCGTGGCTCGTCGCGGCGCAACTCGCACGCGACAGCGTGCCGGTGATCGTCGGGTCGCTGAACAATTCACCACAGAGCTTCAGCTCGTTAGGTGCGCGTCAGGAGAACGCTGCCCTGCTCCGCCGCGCCGGGGCGCGCGTCATCATCGCCGGCGGTGCCGATGCGTTCAACGCGCGCAACGTGAAGTACGAAGCCGGCGTCGCGGTTGCGTTCGGCCTGCCCTGGGACGATGCGTTGCGCGCCATCACGCTGGAACCCGCGCGCGCGCTCGATGTCGCCGATCGTGTGGGGTCGTTAGAGCGCGGCAAAGATGCAACGCTCGTCGTTTGGAACGGCGATCCTCTGGAATTGACGACCCGTCCCACCCATGTCTTTGTGCGCGGACGCAATGTGCTCGCGCCGTCACGTCAAGATGAATTAATGAGACGATACCTAACGCTGCCGCCTAATTATCGACCCTAACGAGGAGCGAGGAGCGGGGAAGCACGGAGCGAAAGCTAGACCCCTGAGGGCGGGGGCGGTGTTGCCTGCTCCTCGCTCCGCGCTCCCTGCTCCTTTTCGTTTTTCATCCTAGCCTCGAGCGCTCCGACCTCCATTTCGCGTGCGTCGAGCGCGTCGAAGAGCCGCTGGAACGTCGTGGGGTCGAGATCCGCCCCCGATTTCTTCGCTCGATACACCGCGTAGCCTAACGCTTCGGCCGATTTGTCCGCGAGCTGCCGAGCGCGAAACGCTTCCAGGCGCAGCTTCCCTTCGTCCAACGCGTCCGCCGCCGCGCGACCTGCGCGGTCTAACTCTGTTTTCAGTTTATTGATGAGGCTCATAGGTCTGAGGTCTGAGGTCGGAGGTCTGAGATCTGAGGGTCTGAGAAAGAGTACGGGCGGGGAGCACCTGAGTGCCACCCGCCCGCTTTCTCTGAGTCGGAAGATGTTTACGCGGCTTCGACGGGATATACGCTCACGCGATAGCGCGCTCGGCTCTTGTGCTCGAACTTCACGACGCCATCGATGAGCGAATAGATCGTGTAGTCAGTGCCGAGTCCGACGTTACGTCCGGGATGCCATTTCGTGCCGCACTGACGCACGATGATGTTCCCGGCACGGACGGTTTCGCCGCCGTACTTCTTGATGCCGCGGTATTTCGGATTGCTGTCGCGCCCGTTGCGAGACGAACCGACGCCTTTTTTATGAGCCATATCGCTAACCCAGCTAGCCGAGCTTGATGTCCTTGATGCGAACTTCGGTGAAGGCCTGCCGATGCCCCTGCTTGCGTGCGTAGTTCTTACGGCGTTTGAACTTGAAGACGATGATCTTCTCGCCCTTGCCGTGTCGAACAATTTCACCCGTGACCTTGGCGCCGCTCAACAAAGGCGCACCGGTCTTGACCGACTTGCCGTCGGACCCGAGGAGAACGTCCTTGAATTCGATTTTCGCGCCGGCATCACCCTCGAGCGTCGCAACACGCAACGTCGCGCCGGGCTCCACTCGATATTGTTTGCCGCCGGTGCGGATGATGGCGTAAGTCATTTAGCGAACCGCAGTTCTACGAGAGCCGTGAAAAGTAGACACCGGTGGTCCCTAGGTCAACTCGCGACCGCGCTGGCTTTGAGCGCATGTGCGTGCGGCGGCGTGCGCTCTGCTCCCACTCAGACCGGTGGCGTCGCCTTTGTACACGTGACCGTTATCGACGGAAGCAGCCCATCGGCGCGCCAGGATCGAACGGTTGTGGTCCGAGGCAATCGCATAGTCGCCGAAGGACCTTCGAGCAACGTTCGCGTTGGGGCGGCGCGCGTCATCGAGGCGCGTGGCAAGTACCTCATCCCCGGGCTCTGGGACATGCACGTGCACACCGTAGTCCCGGCCGGGCGTGACATGCTCGCGCTTTATCTCGCCAACGGCGTCACCGGCGTGCGTGACATGGCAGGCGATTGGGCGACGCTCAAGCGCTGGCGCGAAGAGATCGCGCGCCGTGCGTTGATCGGTCCGCGGATCGTGGCATCCGGGCCATACCTCGAAGGCGGCGACGTTCCCATCGCGCACCTCCTGGTCAGGACACCCGCCGACGCGCAGCCCGCCGTGGACTCACTCGTTAGGCTCGGCGTCGACTTCATCAAAGTCCACAGTCAGCTCTCGCGCGAGTCGTATTTCGCGATCGCCCGCGCGGCGCGGGCGCGCGGTATTGCGTTCGTCGGACACGTGCCGCGCAGCGTCGGCGCCACCGACGCCTCGGACTCGGGTCAGCGCAGCATCGAGCACCTGCTCACGATCCCGAATCAGTGCACCCCGGCGGATTCGGTGTCGCTGGAGCCGCGCTTCGCCGTCCAGGCGGCACTGGGTCGCTGCACGAGCGCGGACCTAACGCCACTATTCAGCAAGCTCGTTCGCAACGACACGTACGTCGTGCCCACGCTGACGGCGCAACTCGAGGTCGCACTCTGGCCGAAGCGCGAGCTGCCCGGTGATTCGCTCGCGGGCTTTGTCCCCGATTCGGTCAAGCGCTACGTGGCGCAGATCTTCCCCATGCCTGTGGAAGTTCCGCCTAACGCGGACGTCGTCGGGCGGGCCGTTTTCGCCAAGCGGATTGCCATCGTCGGTGCGCTGCACCGCGCGGGCGTGCGGCTCATGACCGGCACTGACGCTCCTCTGCGAAACAGCCCGCCGGGGTACGGCCTACACCACGAGCTCGCCTATTTCGTGGAAGCCGGGCTTTCGCCGCACGAGGCGCTCAAGGCGGCAACGCTGGAACCCGCTCGCTTCCTTGGCTTGCTCGATTCCCTCGGCGTCATCGCGCCGGGCAAGGTGGCTGATCTCGTGCTCCTGGACGCTGATCCGCTCGCCAACATCCGTAACGCCGCACGCAGCAGCATGGTGCTAGCCAATGGCCGCCTATTCGAGGTTCGGCGCGGAGAGGCAGTGCCGCTCAGGGAAGTGCTGCCCTGATCGCGAAGAAGCTGATGGGCGCGCGGGGGCGGGCCCAGTTAGCGCCAAATGGGGGGATGGTCACCGAAACGCCGCAGAAGTGAGGCCGGGAGGGCAAATGAGGAGGCGAACAGGTTAGATTAGAGGCGAACTGGTTAGATTGAGGGCCTCCCTTTTCCCAACACCGAGTGCTGGAACCTTTCGAATTCGAAGACACCGGCCGGATCTACCGCTGCCACGTGCGTGTGCCGACTGCTGGCCTCACCGAATCCTGGTGGTGGTTTGAGGTCTCAGGCGACCAACAGGCTTACGGCGCTTTTCGGGCTGCCAAGACCGACACGCGCGCCTCGGTGCGTGAGCGGATCGTCGCGTTCTACCAGCATCGCCTGGCACGTCTCGCCGAGCCGCCGGCGCCGCGTTATCGCGGACGTCCTGCGGGTAGCGGTGCTCCGAAGCCGGTCCCAGCAACAGCCCCATAACGCGCCGGCGAAAGTTCCTTCGCCGGGTCTCGCCTAACGAGCGCATAGCGGCCGCGACGATATGCTCGCGGCTCGAATCGTGCTACGCGTGTGTCTTCATGCATCCAGGAGGGATACATGACGTACAGCGAGACTCGACCTAACGAAGGAGTGGGTCAGCTCAACTCGCTCCTGCGCGGTGAAATCTCCGCACAAGAGACCTATCATCAGGCGATCGAGAAGCTTGGCACCGAGGGGCAGAGCGAGGTGGAAGTGCTCCGCGAGATTGCACGCGAGCACACAGGTGCGGTCGAGCGGTTACGCGAAGCCGTGCGCCGCGCTGGCGGGACGCCGTCCGAGGGTTCGGGTGTCTGGGGCGCGTTCGCGCGTGCTGTCGAAGGCGCGGCCAAAGTCGCCGGCAACACCGCCGCGCTCAAAGCGCTCAAGGAAGGCGAAGAGCACGGCCTCAAGGATTACAAGGAAGCGGTGGATGACGTGGATCCGGCCACTCGCCAGCTGATCGTCGCGGACCTGATCCCTGCCCAGCAACGCCATATCCAGGTTTTGGATTCGCTCCTCACATCCCGCTGACTCGCGTTAGGCGGGCGCGCCGGCCGCGCGCCCGCCGCTGAGGGACGCCATCAATGCCTGCAAGGCATCTACGTCGGGCGGCTTGATCAGGTGAAAATCGAAGCCAGCGTCGCGTGAGCGGCGGCGGTCGTCGTCCTGGCCCCAACCCGACAGCGCGATGAGCGCCATCCGCTTGTAATCCGCGATCCCCCGGATGCGGCGAGCGAACTCGTAGCCGTCCATCCCGTCCATACTGAGATCGATCAGCGCGACATTCGGTTTGAACTTGCCTAACGCTGCAAGGGCAGCGTAGCTGTCGTACTCCACGTGCACGACCGCGCCCATCATCTTGAGCATCATGCCAAGACTGTCCGCGGCGTCCCGGTTATCGTCGACGATCAGCACGCGCTGAGCAGCCAGCGGCACCGCGTATTCTCCGCTCCGAGGTGTGGTCCGGAACGACCGCTCCAGTGGGATGACGGGCAAGGTGACGATGAATTCGCTCCCTTTCCCCAGACCCTCGCTGCGCGCTTCCACCGTGCCGTCATGCAAGTGCAGCAGGCTGCGCACCAACGTCAACCCGATACCGAGCCCTCCCTGGGCCCGATCGAGCGAGCTCTCGATCTGCGCGAACATCTCGAACACACGCGGCAACATCTCCGGCGCGATGCCGATGCCCGCGTCACGAACCCTAACGACGACCTTGTTGCCGGTTGTCTCGGCCGTGAGCCAGATCTTGCCACCTGGTTCGGAGTACTTCGCCGCGTTGTTCAGTAGGTTCGAAAAGACCTGGGCGAGGCGAACCGGATCTGCGTCGAGAATGACACCTTGCGGCGGGATCGAAATCGCCAGCTCGTGTCCTCCGGTCTCGATGAGCGGTTTGCTGGTTTCCACCGCACTGCCGATCACCGCGGCGAGCTCTATATGCTCCTTGCGCAGCTCGATCTTGCCACGCGTTATCCGCGAGACCTCGAGCAGGTCATCCACCAGCCGCACCATGTGATTGACCTGCCGGTCCAAAATGTCGCGCACACGATCGAGCGCCGGTTCTGAAGGTCCCGTGACTCGCAGGATGTGCAGCGAATTGCGGATCGGAGCGAGCGGGTTGCGCAGCTCGTGCGCGAGGGTTGCGAGGAATTCGTCCTTGCGCCGATCGGCGTCGCGAAGTGCTTTCTCCACTTCGCGCCGTTGCGAGATGTCTCGCGCGACTTTGGAAGCGGCGATTACCCGGTTCGTGCTGTCCCGGATGGGAGAAACCGTGAGCGAAATGTCCAGGAGTTTTCCGCTCTTGGCGCGGCGCACCGTCTCGTAATGCTCGATCCGCTCTCCACGCCGCAGACGATCGAGGATCATCATCTCCTCGTCGATCCTGTCTTCAGGGATGATCAGTCTGATCGATTGCCCCACCGCTTCATCGGCGGTGTAGCCAAACAAACGCTCGGCACCGCTGTTCCAGGATAAGATGGTGCCGTCGAGCTTTTTGCTGACGATGGCGTCGTCGGACGATTCCACGATCGCCGCGAGGAGCGCCTGCGCCTGAAGGCGGTCCCTCTGCTCGTACTGGCGCTCTCGCGCTCGGAGCGATGACCGGACTGAGGAGACCAGGGTCGCTACACGCACCGGCCGCTCGATCAACGTGACGTTGCCGAGCGCCAGTAACTCCTCCGCCTTCGAAATGTCGTCCTGTAACGGCCGGGTGAGGACGACTATCGGCAAGTCCGACCAGATGCCTTGGTCCTCGAGCAGATGACGCACCCGGTCAAGCATAGGAGGGGTAAGGGCATCGTCCGTCGTGATGAGCGTTCCCACGCCGCGCTCCATTTCAGCCGCGAGCGCGTCAACGTCCGGGCATATAAAGGCGGAGAGGTTTGCGCCTTCGAGAATGGCCTGAGTGCGCTCAGCATCGTCCGCGTGGGGCGCCACGATCAGCGAACGTTGACTCAGTAACGGCCCAGTGCTCGTGTTGCCTCCCGCGGGAGCTCGTTCGTCGCTGCCGTCTCGCAATGGTTCTCCTGCCAACTCTCACCTCGTATCAGCGGATCAGATCGCTCGCGCCCCGAAAAGCCGCATCTACCGGAAGTATTAGGCCAGTGATGCGGAGGCCGGTACCCTCTCTACGATCACCTTCGGCTCTAACCAGCGCTCGATCGATCGTACGGGATGATGTTCGCCCACTCAGCCGCGTCCGAACGTGCCACTACGGCAACGACCGGCTCCGAATCGCTCATGTTGAATACCTCGTGAGGGACGCCAGGGGCGATGTAAATGAAGTCGCCAGGCCCGTTCGCCAGCGACGCGCGACAGCCTTCGCCGAACTCGTGACGCACGTGGCCTGAGAGGATGTACAACATGACCTCGAAGTCGACGTGGATGTGGGCGTAGGCCACGCCGCCGGGCGGAATTGTCGCGACGTTCATCGACAGCTTCTGTGCGGGGACGTTTTTGGCCGACAGCCCGACCTGATAGTGGATGTTGTTCCAGTCGCGGACGTTGGCTGTGCGCCTAACGGTCCAAATGCCATCGTGAGGCTCTACATAGTCAGCTAGGTCCATACAATTCGGAGCGAGGGGCGTGGAGCGGGGAGCGAGAAAGGCGTCACGCTCCCTGCTCCCTGCTCCACGGTCCGCTCCCGTGTTAGGCAACGGCGTACTGTTCAGTTACGTCGCGTCCGGCTCCCTTCACAACCAGCTTGAACTCGTCAGGCCGAAGGAGCGGATCATCGCGCAGCTCGAGTTTCCCGCCAGCCAGCTTTTCAAGCTTCTTCACGAAGTCTTTCTCCTGCTCCAGTACGTAATAGGCGACCTCCGGGTGCACCTTGACCACCAGCGCGTCGCGCTTGCCGTGCAGAGCCACACGCTTGAGGGAGCGCTCCACGCGCCTAACGATCGTCTCCGGGGTGAAGATCCGCCCCGTCCCATGGCACGTGGGGCACGGTTCCGTCATGCTTTGCAGGTGACTTTGACGAACGCGCTGCCGGGTCATCTCGATCAAGCCAAGGTCGCTTACTGCGAACGCCTTGGTCCGAGCGCGGTCACGTGCAAGGTGGTTGCGCAACTCGTTCAATACCTTGTCCCGATTCCCTTTTGACTCCATGTCGATGAAGTCGCAGACGATGATGCCGCCCACATCGCGCAAACGGATCTGCCGCGCGACCTCACGCGCCGCCTCGAGGTTCGTCCTCAAAATCGTCGCCTCGGCGTCCTTCTTTCCGGTGTACCGCCCCGAGTTCACGTCTACCGCCACGAGCGCCTCGGTGGGCTCGATGATCAGATAGCCGCCGGACGGCAAATCGCAGCGCCGTTTGAAGAGATCGCGGATCTCTGTCTCGATCTCGAACTTGTCGAATAGC